>DIKH01000388.1 GCA_002424495.1 Desulfobacteraceae bacterium UBA5623 | reverse complement strand
CCTTATGTAGAATTCTTTCCATGTCGAGCCATGTAAACTCAGGAACATTCGCGCCCCATGTTGATCCGCTGGCAGTGCTTATGGCTATGATCTTCAATTTGAGCGCCTCGGCGGCTGCATAGGCAGCAAGATTCATTGCCGGAAAAGAACCGGACAGACCCATCGCGACAAAGTCGCCTTCTTTCACACGTGCCTGCCTGAGCATATCGACCATAACAGCAGCCCAGTTGGGATTTATAGTGGTCTGTTTTGCAGGCAGATAGCCCATGTTTGTAGTTATAAGTGAGGCAGGCACTCCAATTATTCCGGAGTTGGCCGGGTCAACCTCTTTGTCTATTGGTCCGACAATTTTTTCGCGCTTTTTTTTGATCTCTTCAATGCCCTTTTTCATGGTACGGGCGGCCTGCATCTTTTCATCGTAATTGGGCTGCTTTTTCTGGACCTTGAAATACTCTACGGAAAGCATGCCGATAATTGCAAAAAGTGAGATAACAATAAGTATTATCCGAGGAACCTTGGTTGGACGCCAGTAGACCTTTTTCATATTTTCAGTTCCCCTCCGGTGATAAGAATCAAGAGCATACGAACAATGACGCTGGCAATGGCGAGCGCGGAAATGCTTTCTATAAAGCCCTGTCTGTCTATCCAGATGGCAATAAGGCCTGGAATGATGTAACCAATGATCGTTAATTCTACACTGCCCTTAGGCAATTCAAGATAGCCAAATGACCGAATCAGATAGCCCATTGAATAGCCCACAAGGATCATAAGCACTGTCCTGCGGCGACCATATATAATCATCACAGCGCTCAGTGAATGGACGATAAAATATGTCAGGTAGCTGACGATAACCGTACTCAGTATTATGACAGGACGGTCAAGATACAGTGCAACGTAACCTGGTACAACCATACCCCCTGCGGCCAATCCCAGCATTTCAGAGAAAAAAAGGCTTACCACAAGCCCAAGCCCGATCGAGAGGCTTATGAACGCATCCATTCCATCCCCCTAAGGAAGTGTTGTCCTGTTACGGAAATAATTAACCAGTTCAATCCCCGGCCCTCCAATGTTGCCAATGCCAGTGACCATAGCAGATTTTCCCGATGCGGCCATAATCTCTTCAAAAATTCTGTCAACTTTCATCCCCTCTGCATACACGAATCTCGATGCCTCTATGCCGCTGGCTGCCGCCTTTCTAAAAAGCACATAAACCCCGCTGCCTATTAAAATATACTTATCGGCCTTGGGCCAAAGTCCCATTGCCTCACCCAGTTGTTTTGAGCGATCGGGCCGGTCGGCCCTTGAATTCAAGACCATTATTTTTCTTTTCATATGTCCATATTTCTCAAAAGACATTCGCCAGACCCGCTCGGATGATTCAGGATCATTTGCCGCAAAACCGTTAATGAACATCACCTTTCGACCGAAGAATTCAATTTCCGATTCGCTCATGGCGCCAAAATCAGGCTGGGCATTCCACATTCCCCTCAATGCCACCTGACGCGGAACCCCAAGCGACTCCGAGACCTTAAGGGCCAGAGCGACATTTTCCTTATGCTCGACATAAGGAAAACTTGATATGTCATCATCGCTTATTGCCTCTATTTCGCTGACCTCCACAACCCTGAGTTCGGTTTTTCTATCCTTGCATGCCGCTGCAAATTCATTGAGGTAATCCCTCTCGGCAGTGAACAGCGTCCCCTTGCGGGGTGTGGTCCCCAGCAGGGCCAGGGCCACGTCCCTTTCGGTCGGTCCCATAACGTCCAGATGGTCGGCGCGGGCATTTGTTATGACGCCGTGGGTTGCCCGTATGAATTTGAGTTCTGTAAGCGACTGAAGATATGGTTGAAGGGCCATGCACTCGACAACAAGCACATCGGCTTTGCTGTCTGCTGCGAGGGCAACGATACGGAGTTGCTCGATAATATTGGCCCCTGTCGGACGATAGACGGGAAACTCCCGACCATCCTTCATTATCATGCGAGGCAGGGTCCCGGTCGTTTTTGCATAGGTTTTTTTGCCGTGTTCGCGCAGGGCGCCTGCAATCAGTCTTGTGACCGAGGACTTACCGCGTGTGCCGTTTATATGGATACGAACGGGGATGGAATTGAGATGGTGAACATGAACCCGGTATTCGATAAACAGAAAGATGACCACAGAGACAAGGAGGATAGCGATAATAGTTAGCATTATTTGACTATGCTTAAAGGATCAACGAAAGCTAAACAGCCATTAAAATATCAAGCCAGACAACAGGCTGGCTTGGGGATTAAGTATACCTTATAACCCAATAATACAAAAACGTCATTAAAACGGAGGCCAATAGTAGAGACAACCTGTAGAAATGTCAACTGTATGCTGAGGAAGATCGTCTCAAACAAATTGCACCTATTTCTTCCTCCAGGAATGGAAGAAGGAGGCCGAGGTGAAGGCTACCGTTCTTATCCCGAAATCTTGTTAAACCAACCATGACCCCTGAGGCGGACAGACTGGTGCTATGGACAATGAATTGTCCAACGACTGCTCATAGCCATATATGGCCCCTTCGGGATTTTTTGTGTAGCGGAGATTTGTCAGAGGGGTGGCTGCTCCTTTGACCTCGATCATGGACCTGAGACCCGGGATAACCAGTTTCTCGGCCTTTTTTATAAGGATCTCAGTGATCCTTTCCTTTTCTTTTTCATAGGCATGTTTCCGGCCTGCCAGGTAATCGGCCTCAAAACGCTGCCAGGGTTCGTAGCCGCTTAGCATGATAATGGTCACTGTTGAGGTCCCTGGTTTCGAGTAACCAGAAAATGCATTATCGTAAATGGTGACTCCCACGCCTGAGCTGTCGGGGTCACATGCAAGGGCTGCCTGGTAGGCTGCTTCAGGGTCATAGTTTGCGGCGGCAAAGATTTCATATTCTTTGATCTTACCACGGAGATCCTGGTTGAGCCCCAGCCAGACGATGAAGCTGGACAGAGATGGCCTGTAGGTCTTTATCTTTTGAAGGTACGTCCGTGCCTTGTATGAATAACCGACCAGGGCCTGGTCTTGAGACAACATGGTCATGGTCGCCGGTGCGCTTGCATTGGAGACAACCACCCTGGCCGGTAAGGTTCTTCCATCACTTAGGGTGACCCCGGAGACGGCTTTGTCTTTCATTGTAATCGCGACAGCCTGGGTTTCAAGTTTGACACTGCCTCCTGCCTGTTCAATGGCATCCACCAGGGCATTGCTCAGATCCTGAGAACGATGCCTGACATAATGACCTCCGAATTGAATATAGGAAGCGGTTGCTATGGAGTAAATAAAGCCGCTAAGCCTGGACGGCGGCAGGCCGTAGTAGGGCCAGAATATTGACAAAATACACCGGAGCTTTTCGTTCCGGACGTGCTTATCGAGCATATTGCCTAAGGTAAGGTCGCGTATTGCCCACATCGGTTTGTGGGTGATGGGAAATGTCAGCCTATCCCACCATGAGTCCTGGTCAAAGGGTTTCATGGCCTCATTCAGAATGTCCATAATTTCGCCAAAAAATCCCTTGATGCCATTAGTCTCGCCTGGGAATCTCCGGCAGAGCTCTTCAATTATGGCTTCAGGGTTCCTCTGTGGCCAAATCATGTCATGATCCGGGGTAATGATCCTGCACAAGTCAGGGAGTTCCACCATCTCTACCTTATCCAGGATGCCGGTCTCCTCAAAAATTTCCCTCATGGGGCCGCCTCCCACACCGCTGGTGGCATGAAGAGAGACATCAAAGGTGAATTTGCCACCAATCCTGTCGAATGAAGTGGCGTAGCCTCCGGGCAGTTTGTGTTGCTCAACCAGGGTTACAGGAAAGCCATTGCGCGCAAATATGGCGGCAGAGCTTAATCCACCAAGACCGCCGCCGATAACCACCACCGGCAACTTCTCCTTTGGGCCGATAGTGGCTGCAAGGGCGCTGATGCGGGTCCAGTCTGCAGTCAGGGCCGCTGTGGTTGCGCCTGCTATCTTAATAAAATCACGGCGTGAGAGTCGTCTGCTAAAAAATGTACTCATGACTCCTCCTTAATCTTTTTTAAAATAAAGGACGGCCTTGCCAGGTAAACAAGCGTGGGCAGAAAAAACAGTGTGCCCAGCAGGTGAAAGAAGGTGACCAATGCAAGGAAAAACCCCATGTCCGACTGGAATTTGATATCAGATATAAACCAGAAGACAACACCGGCAATAACGATCAGGGCCGTAATGGTAATGGCATTGCCCGCGGTTCTTACCGCCTCTACAATGCCTGTTTCAAGATCCTGGAGTCTTATGGTTTCTTCTTTGATCCTGCTCAGCAAATAAATACCGTAGTCAACGCCGATTCCAACGGCAATGGCGGAAACAGGCAAGGTTTGAAGGCTAAGACCGATATGGGCAAACCCCATGTATCCAAGTACCAGCAGGTTTGCGACACCCAGAGGCAGAATTAATAAACCCGCCGCCATAAACGATTTGAAAAATAGAGCACAAAACATAAAAACTACCAAAAAAGCGGCAATAGATATTAGTAGCTGATCTTCTGCTACAGCATCATTGATTGCAGCTACTAATCCCACAACACCAGGGCCAGATCAAAGTGGATGTTTTTATCTTTGATTTGAGCGAGATAGTCTTTGCAATAGCTAATGATCTCAGTGACGGTTTTTGCCGTGTGGTCCTGACAAAATGCAACCAGACTTGCTGCGGCATAATCGTGAGTGTAATATTGATCAAAATCATCCGGTTC
>DIKH01000361.1 GCA_002424495.1 Desulfobacteraceae bacterium UBA5623 | reverse complement strand
TTGGCCCCGACTTCAGTATTATCCGTCACCGCACAAAAAACTGACGAAGACCCCAAAAAAGACAGGTAAAAAACAAGGCCGAGAAACAAAGATGGTATTCTTAACTTATTCATTTTTTCCTCCAACTTGCTGTATTTATAGCAAATTACACCTGCTTGCACTTCCTGTTAAGCCCTGCAAGGCCCAACAGGCCGGAGCCCAAAAGCCAGATCGCGGCAGGTATTGGGATCGGATTGAAGTCATGGCGCCCGACCGCCTTCCCTATTATCAAAAAAACCTCCTTGCCCCTATAAAAGACATGTGTCCTCTTTCAAACCCAAGGGGCGAATCAGACAGCATCCGGATAATGCCAAAATTTTTTCTATTACAACGAATGCACCTCATGGCACCCAGTATAAAGGCAATATTCATACCAAATGCCCAAAGGATACCCAAAAAACCTATTTTTCCTTTTCCTTTCAAATAGTTTTGATGATATTAAAAAAATATTAAGTATAGGTGTGAAAAAAATTGCCATTATTTTACATATAATATTATTCCACTATTTGGTAAAGGATTATATAGCTATATAAAATTGAAAGAAGTGGCCTTTAAGCCCAAGAAATGGCCCTATATTGAGAGGTTGGTATTCTCTGCACAATTAAAGTCTATAGTCCACGAGACATGACATTGGAATTGTAACATGAACTATCCCACACATCCCAAACTCGGATCCTGAACGGCAATGCCTTTACTCTGCCGTTTCTTCTTCTTGATCTGACACAGCAAGGACTTATACACCGGAAAGCCGGAGATCTCATCGAATTGTTCAAAATCAGTCAGCATGTTGGCATTTGCTTGCCGCCACTCTTCCGGTCCCAAAGGTCCGCCGCCGCCCACTGCCGCGTAAGCAAAACCTGCAATAATGTTATCCGTCACATACGCAAACATCTGGACCGATCCCCGGACGGTTTTGATGATGACCGGATCCCCTGTTTTGATGTCTCGCTCCTTGGCATCCGTTGTATTGATCTCAACAACCGGATATGGATACTTTTCAATAAAGCCGGGGATGGCGCGCAGGCACGATTTCATATCCGGTTTTAAAGGGCCGGTGCCTAAAATCAGGGGGTAACGTTTATGTAATTGGGGATTGCTGACGGGTGTTTCATCACACTCTTCATATCTTGGAATGCCGTCATATCCGTATTTTTCAAGGATTGTAGATTTGATCTCGAATTTCCCCGTAGGCGTTTCAAATCCAGGCCTCCCATCTTTTCGCAGCTGCCCTGTTTTCCATTTTCGATATTCCATCTCCACGTTAGGTTTTCTCAGCACGTATTTGTCCGCTTTCATCAAGTCATCCACAGAAAACCCGGAATCACTCAAAATATATTCAAGAAGCCCTTCCCTGCTTTGGGGATACAAGTGTCCGTATCCAAGGCGCCTGGCCAGCTCCGCCAGGATATTGTAACCGGGCCTGGCTTCCCCAACAGGTTCAATTATCTTTTCTCTTAACCTCAATGATGGGCCGTAATAACAATAGGATTCCTGTTCAAAGGCGGTTGTGGCAGGCAATACAATATCCGCATAGGCCGCGTCTTGTGTCAGTTGCAAATCCACTGATACCAGAAAATCCAATTCTCCCAAGGCATTTTTCCAAAGCTGGGGATTCGGCCATGACGTCAACAGCGATGCCCCTAAGACCAACAATGCACGGATTTTGTAAGGTACGCCCTCTATAATGGATTTGGGAAGGAGATGAGCATGGGGTTCTCCGCCGCAAAAATGGGAATAGACCGGAAAGTTGTCCCTGCCGATGGACTTATCCCAGCCGGGTGTTTCAACCTGCCGGTGTGTAGCCAGGGGAAACATGCCTTCTTTTCTTAAAAAACAGCGTCCGCCTTTTACATCCAGTTGCCCGGCAAGCGCCCATAGGACCATTACGGCCCGGATATTCTGAACCCCGCTCTTTGTATATTCAAGCCCGGTATACATCACATAGGACGCCCCTTCGGCATCAACGATCCGTTCGGCCAGATCTTCTATCCGGTCTTCATCTACCCCTGTTATTTTAGACACGTATTCCGGGGTAAAATCCTTGACATAGGCCGCGAACTCATCAAAGCCGACGGTCCATTGCCGGACAAATTCCGCATCGTAAATCTCATCGCGTATGAGAATGTGTGACAGGCCCAAGGCCAGAGCGCCATCAGATCCGGGCCTGATGGGGAGCCACTCACTTCCTTCCAGCTCTGCTGGTTTTATTTTCCTGGGGTCTATTACTATAATTTCAGCGCCTTCGACCGATGCCCTTTTTAAACGCTCAAACATCTCGGGCGGTGTCGAGTTAGCCGGGTCAGTGCCCCATACCAGTATCAGATCGGAATTATCCACATCGGAAAACATGTCTATGTGCAAGCACCCCATGGTCAGCTTCGGGGCCAGAACGCCAAGAGATGTATAGCACGGCGCCCCCACGCCAAAGGTATTTGGAGAGCCAAAAGGGAACAAAATGCTTGAGGCCAGATAAATTTCAGCGCCTTTCAATTTGTAGATATCTTTAAAGGATCTTTCATATGAACCGGTGCCTGCATAAAAACCAATGCATTCCGGCCCATGCCTTTCCTTTAACTCGTGCAGCTTACTGACAATGATAGAGTAGGCCTCATCCCATGAGATCCTCTCAAATTCATGTGTGCCCTTGGGGCCGACCCGTTTTAAGGGATGCATCAGCCGGTTATCCGAATAGACGATTTCTCTCACACTGCCTGCAATCGGGCATAATACCTTACCCATAGGTGCATCAGGGTCCGGTTCCAACCGGGCGATTTTATTCTCATCATCGAAATGTACGATCACACCGCAACCAGGACTGTGAAAACATAAACCGCATATGCCGAATTTTTGTTTCAACTTGGAAGGCTCCCCTGAAATATCATTAATCCAAAAAACCCGGATGGACACACAAGCTATAGACTTTAAGAAAATGATTTTGGCAAGGCCAGAGGGAGGAATCCACGGAGGCGTATTGCTAATACGCCGCACAAGGAATTCCGACCGATAACGCAGTCCAAAATCTTTTTATTAAAGTCTATTGTCTTATCCCAACAAGAAACTGCGACTTAATATGCTCCCACAAGTTTTCTGTTTTCCGTATCTTCCATGAGACATTTCCCTTTTTAGTAATTTTAAGGGGTGGGTCGAAGATCATGTCTTCCCCTGAAAAAATGCGGCTCATACAATCAATGCCGCGTCCATTATATTTGCCGCCGTTTTTTCCGCCTATCCAAAACTCTGGCGCCAATACCGTCTCATCCCAGGAAAAGGGATCGGAAAACACGAACATGGCATCTCCTTCACGTAACACACGATTAACCTCTTTTAGATGGACAATAGGATCAGATACTTTTTCCAGGATATTGACCGAGGACACCGTGGAAAAAAGACTTTTCGGAAACGGCAGCGCCAATGCATCGGCAACGATAAAATCAATCCTATCATGGTTCCAGTCGCTGCTCAATTCACATGAACGATTTTTGGTGATAAGACCTTCAAAAATCAAATCGAAACTCAATCTCTTTTGAGCCAATAATGTCCGGGCGTTTTGAATAAAAGAAAAGGATGTATCTATCCCGATGACACGAGCGTGTGTTTTGCTCAATTCAAAAGACAACCTCCCCACAGCACACCCGATATCCAGAGCAAGACCATCAGTTTTCTTGAAAAATGAGGCCCACAGTTGATAGGCATCTGTTGCGGCCGGGTCGTGTAATAGATCACAAAAATGGCTCCATAAATAGGCCGATAACATCGTCCGTGAATTATACCCCAAACCCTCAGCTAAAACCTGTTTTGATTGTTCAGACAAAATGACGGCAACCCCGTTGCGGATGGGATAGTGTTTCCCACAGCCTGAACAGGTAAGATCTCCCTCTATCACATCATGGTTCAGCTCTTCGTGGGGATTCAAATCCAGCGGGATTTCCCGGGGCAGACATTCCGGGCATACAAGGTAGTCTTGTAACCATTTTTTCATTAATCAAACCTTTTCTGGACTGCAACTTGTGAGCGCTTCTGTGGATGCATGGTGGGCTCATGTGGACGCCCATAAGCTCTAAGGGTCACAGGAATATAACAAACTGATTTTCATGGCCCACAAGACGTTATCTTACTTTTTTGTCTATGCCCCTAAGTCCGGGGATATTATCCTTCCTTCCCGTTGATGGTTGCCATGATTTCCTTAAAGCTCGCTACGGCTGATTCTAGGTTTTCGATGATGTCACTGGCCAACACATCCGGATCAGGCAGATTGTCGAGGTCGGCAAGACTCTTGTCCTTGATCCAGGTAATATCGAGGCTGGTCTTGTCACGGCTTACGATTTCCTGATCAGTGAACTTCCGCCAGCGGCCTTCCGGGTTTTTCTCCGGATGCCATGTCTCTTTGCGCTTACGTCTGTCTGACGGTTTGTAGCATGTAATGAAGTCCCGGAGGTCTTCAAATTTCAGGGGTGATTTCTTAAGAGTGTGCCGTATGTTGGTGCGGTAGTCATATATCCACACCTCCTGGGTCCATGGGTCTTTGCCCGCGGGTTTGTTATCAAAAAATATGACATTCGCCTTGACGCCCTGGGCGTAAAATACGCCTGTGGGCAGCCGCAGAATCGTGTGCAGGTCGGTGGTCTCCAGCAGTTTTTTTCTAACCGTCTCGCCAGCCCCGCCTTCAAAAAGCACATTGTCCGGCAACACCACGGCGGCTTTGCCGCCGGTCTTTAGCATGGTGCGGATATGTTGCACGAAATTCAACTGCTTGTTGCTAGTGGTGGCCCAGAAATCCTGCCGATTGTAGGTAAGGTCTTCTTTCTTCTGCTCTCCTTCTTCGTTGGTGAAGGTCATACTGCTCTTTTTTCCAAAGGGTGGATTGGTGAGAACGTAATCCACACGCAGACCGGAATCGGCAACAAGAGAATCAGTGGACAGAATGGATGTGTCAGAATCCATGTCCCCGATGTTGTGGAGGAACATATTCATGAGAGCCAGCCTGCGGGCGCTTGCTACGATCTCGTTACCGTAAAAGGTCTTGTTCTTCAGGAATTTTTTTTGCTCTTTTGTGAGGGTATGGTTCTTGGGATCGGAGATATAGTCGTATGCGGCCAGGAAGAATCCGCCCGTGCCGCAGGCAGGATCTGCAATGGTTTTCATGGGTTCCGGCCGGATACAGGCAACCATGGCCTTGATCAATGCCCGGGGCGTAAAATACTGTCCTGCGCCGCTCTTGATGTCTTCCGCGTTCTTCTCCAGCAGGCCTTCATAGATCTTGCCCTTGACGTCCGCTCCCATCACGGTCCATCGTTCTTTATTGATCATGTCTATGAGCTTAAAGAGCTTGGCCGGGTCCTGGATCTTGTTCTGGCTTTTGGTGAATATCTGCCCCAAAATACCTTTGCTGACGGACAGTTCCCTGAGTAATGTGGTGTAATGGCCTTCCAGTTCAGCCCCCTGCTTTGTGGTAAGGCTTTCCCAGGAGTATTCTTTAGGCATGGGCAGTTTTCGATTATATGGCGGTTTGCTGAATTCATCGGCCATTTTCAGAAAGAGGAGATAAGTAAGCTGCTCCAGATAGTCGCCGTAGCCAACACCGTCGTCTCGCAGGGTGTTGCAAAAGCTCCAGATCTTACTGATAATGCCGGATGTATTATTGGTTTCTCCACTCAAGATGTCTTACTCCTGTTCAGGATACTCATAATGATTTTCTTGACGGTCTCCCTCTCACTGGGATTACTTTCAGCAATCATCAGCGTAATAGATGCAAGGGTATTTCCATCTATCAAAGTCGTTTTGTCCTGACGATACAACATCCAATTTTTGTTAAGAAAATAGAGGAAGATGGCCGCTGCGATTCGTTTGTTACCATCTATGAAAGAATGATTTTTGACAATCAAATAGAGAAGAATTGCAGCCTTTTCTTCAATAGACGGATATAGGGCTTTATCTGCGAAGCATTGATATATCTGCCCTAGAGAACTCTTAAAGCTCTCATCCCTTTCCTGTCCGAATAATGGAGAGTTGAATTCATCGTATATAAGCCCGATAACCTCTTTGCACTCTAGATAAGTTATAACAGCCGCCTCTTTTTCCGTCAGACCTTTGGAGTCCAGTCGTTCATTGTCATAGTCGTCCAGGATTTCCAACCCATTGGAAAAATCAGCAATAATATTGACAAAGGCCCTCGCCTGTTCCAACTGACCGGCTTGCCTCATGACAGTGCGATCAAGGAGCTGAATGCCGGACTTAAGGGCTTGCAGTTCTTTTTCGCGGGCAGTCAACCGTTTTTCGTTGAGGGCATACCCTCTCATTAAATACTCTTTTAAAATGTTGTTTGCCCAGATACGGAATTGGGTACCGCGCTTTGAATTGATGCGATACCCCACGGAAAGAATCATATCAAGGTTGTAGTGCAGGATTTGTCTTGTTACGGACCTTTCGCCTTCTTTTTGAACTTGTGCAAATTTTGCACAAGTTGATTCCTTAGGTAATTCGCACGTCTCGTAAATATTTCGGATATGTTTGAGGATCGAAGTTCGATCAGTCTCAAACAGCTCCGCCAACTGGTATTGATTTAACCAGAGGGACTCCCGTTCCAGTTTGACTTCTAATTCCGTATTTCCTTCAGGCGTCTGATAAATAATTATTTCGCCTTTGTTTTTTATGGCTGATTTCATTTGCGTCTCCGCGCTTTTGCTTTCGTTGAAGGCAGTTCGGAGCGTTCTTTACGAATACGATCCAAAAGCACGTTCGCCGGTTCGTCGTTGGGGTCCTGGGGGACGAG
>DIKH01000433.1 GCA_002424495.1 Desulfobacteraceae bacterium UBA5623 | reverse complement strand
ACCCACACAAATGTGCGATGCGGCTTAAAAAAGAAGAAGAGATGAACCCGATGGACAAAGCAAATTTGGAGGTGTGCGGAAACAATGACTTTGAAGGCGACTGCTCCTTTAGCAGCTCTGATGTCAGTTTATTCTGCCATGGTGTGATAGGGGATATAATGATTTTATGGAGGCAACTTCATAACACGGCGGAACTTTGCAAAATGCGGGGCCTTTATGTATCCACAACAAGCGACATATGCCCGGATTATCTTGATCTGGACGATATTTTTTACGCCGAAATGTCTCTATTCAATTTAAACAAAGAGATACGCGAATTTCACAACAGAAATGCTAAGAGTATGGATGCAACAGAAAACCGCTTTTTTCTCACATTAAAGTATGAAATAACACTTTTGCGCAGCTATTTTGAAAACATATACCAGGCTTGCGACGGCAGTTCAATCTCATCCGATAACATAATCAGATCTGATTTTTTTGACTTGGACAGTCTCTGCTCTGTTGTGAATTCCTTTAAAGTGTTAAAGGAAAAAATAAGGGCGTTTTATGAACAATATTAACCGGGTAGAAAGAGAACCTTAAAGCCATTGGTTGGGAAAATCCTTTAAAGGATAAAGAAATAAGTGCGGACGCCGGGTATTACAGCGTAAAAAATCTTGAAGATTGTAAAGAGTTCGGAGTTGATGCATACGTGCCTGATCCGCAGTTTCGCAAGCGGGATATTTGCTTTGCAGATGCAGGTCGTTATTGTCGTTCTATGGACAAGCGCAAAGAAAGATACAAATCAAAGAAACGCTGGTTCAGTGTGGAAGACTTCAAGCTGCAGGCTGTTTTTTTAGTCTGTACCTGGGAAGTTTTTTTGAAATCTTGTACCTATCTTGTACTAAAATGACCAATCAAATTAAAAAAGAGTCAGACTTTTACTATAACTTTTTGATTTTACTGGTGCCCCCGGCGCGACTCGAACGCACGGCACCCAGATTAGGAATCTGGTGCTCTATCCACCTGAGCTACGGGGGCGTAACATGTCTTTTATTTATAATGAGGGTTAATGTCAAATATTTTTAAGGGGGTATAATGAATCTCTGTAATTTATAAAGGCCCAAAATCCATAGACCAAGGTGTAATTGAGACCTGCTAAAGGATTTTAATAATAAAAATGCTCAATCCATTCCAGAGGTTGTGATTTTTACCTCCCTTAGCTTTGCGTAAAACATGCTGTTCCCGTTTAGACTGCTTGCAGATCCTCTGACTTCGGGATGAGTATCCGTCATAAAACCCGTTGATTTTATGATCAAGGCAGATATAATATAACTGGATTGAAGCAAGGAGTCCTGCCCCTCTGACGGATTTTCTGCTACGATATACCAGCTAGTGTGGGGATGTAGCTCAGTTGGGAGAGCGGTACGTTCGCAACGTACAGGTCGTCGGTTCGATCCCGATCATCTCCACCACGTTAAATCAATAAGTTAGGTGTGATTTAGAGAAATTGTTGAGGGCTGGTTTTGGGTACATTGTACCCAAAAATCTTGGCCCTTATTTTTTGGTTTCATATAGATTGATGGGGGGGATTTTTGAGACGGTTTGCCGGCGCAATTCCGTTGTCACGTGCTGGTAATGTTTCATCAGGGTTTCCGGCCTGGAGCCCACTATCTCGGCAATGGATTTATAGTCAGCCCCTGCCTCCAGGGCCTTGGTCACGAAATGATGGCGCAGGTCATAGGGCCGTAGTCTCCTGGTTATGCCAGCGTTATCCAGGGCCTTTTTCCATGCTGTTTTGATGCTCTTTATTGGTTTGCCGCGGTACCGCACTATCGTGGTTGCGCCGGTTGCGGTACCGCAATCCTCCTTGTCTATTGTGTGCCAGTCCTTCAGGGTCTGCATAAACAGCTTGTGTATGGGGACGCTCCGCATCCTGGGGCCGCCCTTTTTGGCTGATACCACCAGGATGGTTTGAGTGCTCCAGTTGATGCGGTCCCACGTCAGGGTGAGCAGTTCCACGGCGCCAGGGCGAAGCCCCAGATAATAGCTCAGGGCTATGGCGCGTTTGAGGTGCGGGGGGGCGTTTTTGAGGATGGCGGCTGTTTCATCCGGGGTGGGCGGCAGAATTATCGCGTCGTCACGTTTTGGCAGTTTGTAGTCCCGGACAGGGTTAATCGGGATCAGCGGCGGCCTTCGCGTGGCCGACCAGTTCAGTATTGCCTTGATGTCGGCCAGCTCGCGGGCGATGGTATTGAACTTGGCCTGTACGATCTTTTTGTTTTTGATCGTCTGCAACCTGCGCTTTTGGATGTATTTGTCCAGGTGTATGTCAGTGATCCGGATCGCGGGGGTCGCGCCCAGATCCGGCAGTATGTTTGATTTTAAGCGTGTCTCAAGATGCCTCTGAGAGTTTAGATCGAAGTTTTTGTTTTCGAGATATTCAAACGCGAGTGTCTCGAAGAGCGTGCCGAAGCCCTGCCTTGGCCGGATCCTACGGAGGCGCAGTTCGTCATTGCGGTCTTTCGCGGCGGATTCCGCTGCTGGGCCGCGGCCGAAATATTCCCGGCGCCGTTTTCCGCCGGTGGTTTTATTCTGGTAGTAAACTACCCACCGGCCATCTGGGAGCTGCATCACGGCCATGATTGCCCTATTGAGGGGTAAATTTAATGCTGAAGGTGCATAATGCCGTTTCGCCAAGCGTCATCGAAAGAGTTTTGCCTTGACCGGATAGAGTCTGTTCGCCTCTGTTAAGATTGGCCAGGGCCGTCATCATATCCGTGACCCACTGAAGAGCATTTTTTAGTTCCGGGAAGGATTTTTCCGTTATATTCGCCAGTGCCAGGCCCATAGAAAGCATATTATCGTCATTGAACTGAACCATCAGAAAGATTTCAGAAATATTTTCTGGGGGGCCGATAATAGAGGCAATGGCTCCATCTGATATTTTTTCGCAAACGTACAAAGGCTGACCCTTGTTATTTTTTCTTTCCACAAAATTTTCCGCCTTAAACACTGACAGCCCTGAAAGAGTTAAGGCAGCCACAGCGGTTTTCCGGTCCATGCCCTGGGCAATCCCCGGCATAAAAACAGTTGATATACATAGCAGCGTAAGAGCCGTTTTTATTTTTTCCAGAAATCTATATTTCATTCCGGTCCTCCTTTCCAGGC
Organism: Desulfobacteraceae bacterium UBA5623; assembly: GCA_002424495.1. Classification (GTDB taxonomy): domain Bacteria; phylum Desulfobacterota; class DSM-4660; order Desulfatiglandales; family Desulfatiglandaceae; genus UBA5623. The sequence continues at coordinate 3,510 of DIKH01000433.1, read as the reverse complement.
CTCAATCGGAAGGCCAAACTTTTTGATGTTATCGTACAGCCTGAACCAATATTTCAGGTCCTTCTCGGATTCCATTATCAGCACGATCCCCGCCTTTTTGGCATTGGGTTTTCTCCCTTATTGGTTATCGGATTTGTCTTTTTGGGGGTATCCAATTATTTTTGGGGGTATCTCAATGAAATAATACCCCCAAAAAGTCGGGATGTGGATGGATTCTACCGGACATCCTTGGATGCTATATAACAAAAAAGCCCTGATAAATCAAGGCTTATTGTACGTCTTTGGATTTTTTTGGATTATAATTGGCGGAAGTGCATGGGAATCGAACCCACCTATCGAGGTTTTAGCCCGATACACCGGATTTGAAGTCCGGGAGCCCCACCAGTGAGCTTTCCACTTCCTAAAATAATGACATGATTTTGTGCTATATAGAGCAGGACTCCGGTATTGTCAATGCCTGGGTCAAAAGCCTAAACCGTGTCAAGACAGACGCTCAACAATAATCCTCAATATCCTCCTGATGGGCTCTGCCGCGCCCCACAGGAGTTGATCCCCCACGGTGAAAGCAGTAACAAATTCCGGACCCATCAGCATCTTTCTCAGCCTGCCTACAGGAACAGTAAGGGTGCCGTTGACAGCAGCAGGGGTCAGTGATTTCAAGGTTGCATCCTTGTCGTTCGGCACCAGTTTCACCCACTGGTTGCCCTTTGAGATCATCTCGGATATCTCATCCAGGGGCACATCCCTGTTGAGTTTTATGGTCAGGGCCTGGCTGTGACACCTCATGGAGCCAACGCGGACGCACAAGCCATCCACCGGGATAGGGTTTTCCGTCTGCAAGATTTTGTTCGCTTCGACTCCGCCCTTCCACTCTTCCCTGGTCTGGCCGGATTCCATGGCAGTGTCTATCCACGGGATAAGACTGCCGGCCAATGGCGCAAGGAAATTTTCAACAGGAAAGGCAAGGTTTCTCATCTTCTTTGTGACGATTTCATCCAGTTCAATTGCCGTTGATGCAGGATCACTCAGCAGGGTCTTTGACACATCCCCGATTGCGGCCATTTGCGAGATCAATTCCTTCATGTGCTTGGCGCCTGCGCCGGATGCGGCCTGGTATGTCATGGAGGATATCCATTCAATATGACCTGAGGCGAAGAGCCCTGAGAGGGCCATCAACATCAGGCTTACCGTACAGTTGCCGCCGACAAAGGCCCTGGTCCCGGCGGAGAGGCCAAAGTCTATTACTGACCGGTTTACCGGGTCGAGCACGATGATGCTTTCATCGCTCATCCGCAATGTGGAAGCGGAATCTATCCAATAGCCGTCCCAACCGGTGTTGCGCAATAGTGGAAAGACCTTCTTGGTATAATCGCCGCCCTGGCATGTGACGATAATGTCATGGGAAAACAGGGCATCAATATCATGGGCATCAAGCAGGGGAGGGGTATCCAGCCCGATAGCCGGGCCCTTTCCTCCAACATTGGAAGTAGTAAAAAAAGTGGGTTCAAAACCAGTGAAATCCTGTTCCTCCACCATCCTGCCAATAAGGACAGATCCAACCATACCCCTCCAGCCGACAAAACCGACTCGCAACATGATACCCTCTCCTGAAAAAAGTTCTTTACCAGATTAGTCAGATACTAAAAATCCATTCTAAGATAGGTTAGTAAAAACAACACTTCAAGGAAAAAATCACACGGAAACCATATCCGCCAGCACAGAAACAGACTGGCGGATCAACAGATCTGCTGAACGATCAAGGGGAGTTGACTCCCGATTGATGATCATTAATTTCGCCTGGCCCTGAGCCGCGTATTCCGGTATAGAGGCCGCCGGATAGACAACCAGGGATGAGCCGATAACAATGCAAAGATCACACTCGCGCGCGTGCATTATCGCAAGAGACATCTTGTCCTCAGGCATGGCCTGACCAAAGGAGATGCTGTCAGGCTTGAGTATCCCCGAGCACTGGCCGCAGTAAGGCAGCTTTACACCGGAATTAAGCCGCCTTATGATCTCATCCTTCATATACTGCCTGCCGCAGCTCAGGCAAGAAATGGTCGCCACGGTTCCGTGTATTTCAATGATCTTGTCCTTGGAATTGCCTGCTTCATGGTGGAGGCCATCAATATTCTGAGTGACAACGGAAAGGAGCTTTTTCTGGTCTTCCAGGGTCTTGATCGCCATGTGGGCGCGGTTTGGGGAGGCCTTGGCAAGGATTTCATAGACATCCTTGACCATCTCCCAGTATTTTGTCCTGGCCCCTTCATCTGAAATGAACTTTTGATAGTAGAAATCCATTGGGTCATATTTCTCCCAAAGTCCGCCCGGGCTCCTGAAATCAGGGATACCGGATTCCGTGCTCAATCCGGCCCCGGTGAAAACCAGTATCTTTTGCGCATCTTTGATCATCTGCGCGCCTTTTTTTATCAGATCATCCATCCAATGTCTCCTTTCCGTGAATTAGTCAGATATTATCTGCGCTGGCGCTGGGGACTCGTCCCGAAATAACTCGATTATTCCCCATGCAATCTTCGGGTCATCTCCGCCCGGTGTTTTCATCTTGCGGGTATCAATTTTTTCCATGCGTGCTTCATATCATATAACGAAGGCATTTGAAATAAGGATTGCAGGCCCAAGATCAGCGATTGGATCCGGGTATGCACTTTTAGCAGGATTAAACGCGGAAATATGTTATAATATTTAGATTCACGCCAAAAGGCGTAATGAGCATTACGCATAGATTGATCAAAACAGCCACTTTTGTTCAGGCACTATAAAAAATTTGTGAAAAGCCATGGATGATATTAAGGTAGCTGCTGTATGCATGAACGCAAGACCCATGAGGGTTGAAGAGAACCTTGACCGGATTCATTCTTTTGTCCGTGAGGCCTCTGGCGAGGGTGCAGACATTATTTGTTTTCCTGAGCTTTGCGTAACAGGCTACACCTTGAAAAACCCCGGAGATATCTATGCTCACGGGCCTGATTCAGACCAGGCTATAGCGAGGCTGGTCCGCATGTCCAGACAGACCGGTCTGATCATTCTTGCAGGCCTGACAGAGAATTCCGGACAAGGACATCCTTTCATTTCCCATGTGATTGCAGGACCTGACGGCTTGATCGGGATATACCGCAAGACACACCTCTCACCCCATGAAAGAAGCATATACAGGGCAGGCGAAAAAATCGAGATCTATCCTTATAAAAAGACCTTGTTTGGAATACAGCTATGCTATGAGGCTCATTTTCCGGAGATCAGCACTGTAATGGCCATTATGGGTGCGGATATCATTTTTTTGCCCCATGCTTCTCCCAGGGGAGATGCAGGCGAAAAACTTAAGAGCTGGCTCAGACACCTGACCGCCAGGGCCTTTGACAACGGAGTTTTTTTAGTGGCCTGCAATCAGGTGGGAGATACTGAAGGAGGGCTTTCCTTTCCAGGGGTAGCAGTTGTCCTGGGGCCTGATGGGCAAGTTTTGGCTAAACAGGCAGGGGATAAAGAGACAAT
>DIKH01000420.1 GCA_002424495.1 Desulfobacteraceae bacterium UBA5623 | reverse complement strand
ACCATCCCTGAAAGGGACATTAACCGGCAATTTGTCGAAATAATAAATTGCATATAACTTCAGCTTGGGGTAGAAGAATAACGAAACCAAAATATTACCCTGAAAGCCATATCAAGGTTATTTATTGCCAATGATTGAGTTGACCATAGTAATCCCGGTTTACAACGAAGAAGATCTCATCGTCCCCTTAATGAAAGAGATTGCTGATGTCTTGGGTGAAGACCGGGAGCGACTGGAGGTCCTCTTTGTTAACGATGGAAGCACAGACAAGACCGAGCATATCCTGGACAAATTGCGCGAGCGATATCCGGTTGTGCGTGTTATCAGCTTTGAAAAAAATGCCGGACAATCCGCAGCCATGATCTGCGGTTTTCGTCATGCCGGGGGAAAATACGTAGTTGCACTGGACGGTGATGGCCAAAACGACCCTCGCGATATTCCACGAGTTGTTAAGCTCCTGGAAAAGTATCAAGTGGTGTGCGGGATTCGGGCGCGACGCAGAGACAGCCTTCCTAAGCGCCTGGGATCTAAATTGGCAAGATATGTCCGCCAGAAGGTTTTGAGGGACAGCATCACGGATATCGGCTGTTCCTTGAAGGGCTTTCACAGGGATGTGCTTGAAAAGCTGTACTTTTTCGACGGTGCGCATCGCTTTATACCCATATTGCTTGAAATGGAGGGTTGTTCTGTCGGACAGGTTGAGGTCAACCATCGGCCAAGGACTCTAGGGGTGTCCAAGTACACAAACCTGGGACGACTGTCAAAAACATGGCTTGATCTTCTTGGAGTTTACTGGATAGGGAAGCGAAGACTTAATTATCAGATTAAGCACATTTTGACTAATGTGGAGAGATCCGATGGTTAGCCAAAAATGAAAAACATAAAAGACCAAAATCTGGTTAAAGACATCCTTATCATCTCGTTTACAACGCTTTTTTTTGCTGCTGTCTCATATATAATATCCCTGCCTTCGGTCAGGCAGGAGGCCTTTGACATCACAAAGTGGCAGACATACCTGCGAGGCGATCAGTGGCATCGCTCCCTGACATTTATCTTCGGTCTGATCTTGGCCAATAGTTGTGGTTTGCCCAGGATTTGGGTCTGCGCCATTGTCGGAGCAGTCTTTGGCGCACATCTTGGGATATGGATTTCTCAGATAATAACCCTCTCCAGTGCATCCCTTAATTTTTTTGTAGGTCGCTGGTTGCTCAGGAGCCCCTTTAACCGCCGGATCCCCGAGTGGTTCAAAAGCTGGTATGACCGGTTTGGTGATAACGGTTTCTATTGGCTCCTCAATATCCGGCTCTTTCCATTGGGAAACGCCACTGCAACCAGTATAATGAGCGGCGCTTCCAGGATTAACTATCCGTCATTCCTGGCGGCTACTTTCATCGGCTATCTTCCTTTCACCATAATATTCGCTCTTTTCGGCAGTTCAGCCTCTCACCAGAAACCATTACAGTTATACGCGGGGGCAGTCCTTTTTGTGATCTTTGAATGTGTGCGCAGGATACATAAAAGGCACAGACTGAAAAAACAAGAGACGCCCTGTAGTGGGATGAAGGGTAACGGAGGTTATGTTGGAGACATCATGTAGTGTAACCGCCGGAGAAGATAACCTGGGCGGCCAAGAAAGATTATACAACATAATGTTCTGGTTTGCGTTTGCCGGCTCTGTCATGATCTATTTCTGGGGGATATGGCAGATCCCGGTGCTTACCCATAATGAAGGCCGGAGAATGATCGTGGTGCAGGAGATGTTGGCACGCCACAACTATCTTATCCCAACGATTAACCATGAACTCTACCTTGAAAAACCCCCTCTGTTTTACTGGTTGGCGCTGCCCTTTGCCCTGCTTTTTAAAAGCACTGCTGAGTGGGTGTTGCGGCTTCCATCCGCCCTATTGGCCTTTGGGTTCACTTGGCTCCTATTCCAACGCGTGGGTAAACACATTGGACGTTGGCCCGGCCTTTTCAGCGCATTGATTCTAATTACATGCCTGCATTTTTCCAATTTTTCACGCCTCGCTGAAATCCCCACGGCCTTGACCGTCTGTTGCGCCAGCGCAATTCTCTTTTATTTCGACTACATGCAAAAGCCCGAACAAAAAGGCTTTTTATACCTTTCCTATCTGTCCATTGGGCTGGGCTTCCTTACCAAGGGTCCGGTTGCCCTGGTTTTCTTCGTGCCCCCGATCCTGGTCTTTGGGATGCTGCAAAAAAACAGGCAAGCCTTAAAGGGGCTTGTTTTTATTCGCGGCTGGCTGATATTCGCCCTGTCAGCCTTCCCCTGGTTCCTGTATGTCCTTACCTCTTTGGACAAAGGACAGTTAGGGGGTGTGATTCAAAAGGATATTGTCCATAAGGTTGCAGGCACTGCCGATTCCGGGCCTTTCTATCTTTATTTGCTTGTACTATTGGGCTGTCTTGCACCCTGGAGTCTCGTTTTGGCCTATAAGACAAAAAGTAATATAAAGACACTTTTTTCCACCTCCAATTATGCCTACTTCGGTTATGCCTTTCTTGTCCCGCTTGTTATAATGACCTTTTTTTCTGCAAGGGAGGCTAACTACATAGTGCCGATTCTCCCTCCGGCGGCGATTTTTTTGGGGATCTGGGTTGCCAGGTTTTTTGAAGGGCTTAACAGGTCGTGGAAGAATAAGCTTAATTTGAGATTATCACTGGCTGTTGGCGCCCTGGTGATGGTCCATATTTTATACTATTCGGTAGTTATGCCGCGTCTGAGCAGATATAAATATGAGGCATTTGAGCCGGTGATTTCAACGATTAAGAAACATCCTGAAAGCATCCCGGTTTATGGTTATAATAACTTGTTTTATCAACTGATTTATTACTATGGCCATCCCATTCCGCGTATTGGAGAAAAAGAAGTCGAGGGTATGATACTCAAAGAGAGCCCCTTTATTCTTATTGCAGAGAACAAGCATTGGGATCAGTTGAAGGGGCTGGATCTTTCCATTTTGATGGAATATAGGCCTTTTATCAATAAGAAGCGGGCCGTGCGTGTGTATTTTTCTAAGGATGAACATGCCCGATCCTTTGAATCTGGTGAATCAAGGCCGGAGGCTCATGCTTCCCAGTGAAGCGATCATTAAAAATAGGTCTTTTGTGCAAGAAATTTGTTTTTGACTATGGAGGGATGGAACGTTACTCCGTGTCTCTGGCGAGGGAATTGCTTCGTAGGGGCCACGAAGTCCATGTCTTTGCAAATAGCTGGCAGAATGAGTCTGGTATCATTTTTCACTTAGTACCGATGATACATCTGTCTTTACCGCTAAAAAACCTTTCCTTTGCCTTTTTTGCCAAAAAATTTCTGATCCGAGCCAAATTTGATATCATCCACAGCATGGAGAGGACCCTTTATCAGGATATCTATCGTGCCTCAGATGGCATAGTGCCTATTCACCTTGAGCAGAGGTATCCAAATCCTGCCGTAAGAAGACTAAAGGCAGCAAGCCCCAGGCGGCTTGCCCTGTTATATCTTGAAAAAAGGATTTTTAGCGATAGCGGCTCTAGAATCATCATGACCAATTCACGCCTGGTAAAGGACCATATCATTGGATATTATCATGTCCATGCTGACCGGATCAGGGTCATATATAACGGCATTGATACTGACAGGTTTTGCCCAGGTGTAAGAGAGGCACACAGGGAAAACATAAGAAAGGCCCACAATATTGAAGAAGATGAAATCCTTCTGCTTTTTGTCTCAAATGATCACAGGCGTAAGGGGCTGCAGAATCTTTTGGAAAGTATTGACCAATTGCAAGACAGAAAAATCAGGCTCATGGTAATCGGACAAGGGGCCGGGGCCTATGGCCAATGGATCGCAAAGAATATCCCAGGTGACAGGATCTTATTTATCGGCCATAAAAAGGACATGGAAAGATACTACGGAGCCGCGGATATCTTAGTCCTGCCAACAAGTTATGACGCCTTTGCCAATGTCTGCCTGGAGGCCATGGCCTGCGGCCTTCCCGTGATCACCACCATGAACAATGGCGCCAGCGAATTGATAGAAGATGGAGAAAATGGTTTTGTACTGAAAGGTGCAAGTCCTGGTGAAATCAAAATAAGAATAGAGGCCCTTGAATCCAGGGAGCAAAGGCTTCAAATGGGGAAAAAGGCAGCCGATAAGGCAAAACGGTTCACAGTGGAGGATAATTGTTCAAAGGTTATCGGGTTATATGAGGAATTGCAGAACAGAAGAAGGCTGTGATACGGAAAAATTCTCCTCACCTATTCAGTTGATTGAGACGGCAGGTCTGACCATTAACCGGGACTATAAGCCTATTGTAGAGTCCATCGGCCTCAATGATTTTGATCCGATCTGGCGTTTTCAGGAAGGAAACACCGTCAAGGATATCAGACCCCGGTCGGTCATACGTATTAATGTGCCCGGACAGGACAGGGAAAGGATCTTTTATCTAAAGAGGCACCGCCCTGAATTCATGGGCTTTCGATGTCTTCTTCGGCTGATTTTTCCAAACCAGACCTTTTCCCAGGGGAAAATAGAGTTCAAAAATATTTGTGACTTCAGGAAAAAGGCCCTTGCAACAGCGGCCCCAGTGGCTGCGGGAGAAAAATGGCTTCCTTTTCCTTGGATGGGGTCTTTTCTGATCACTGAAGATTTCGCCCCATATGTTTCACTTGAAAAACGGTTGCGGGATGCCCCCGAATTTTTTATGGGAACTGATGGCGACCTCCGCAAAAAAGCAATGCTGAGAGAGGTTGCAACCCTTGCCCGGAAGATGCACCAAAGCGGCTTCAACCACCTGGATTTCAATGCCACGCACATCCTGCTCCTTTACGAGCCCGAATCGAATATTCCCAAGACCGCGTTATTCGATCTGCAACGTGTGGACAGAAAAAAGATCTTCAAATTCAGATGGATGATAAAGAGTCTTGCCAGACTGAATTATACACTGCCTGAGGATATCTTTACGGCGGAAGACAGAATATATATGATGCAATCTTATAAGGGCAAGAAGGATCTCAATGTGTTTGACATGTTTCAATGGTTTTGGATAAAAAGGAAAACCGCGCGCATCCAAGAACATATTCGGAAAAAAAGAATTAGGGCATCCAAAAGGTAAGCGCATTGCGTGAAAGATATATGCATTCACAGGTTCATGGTCCACCTCTCAGGGTAACAGTCAATGGCTAGAGAATGACAGACTTAGCAAAGGATATCATATATGGCCTGAAGCGGCTTCTTCCGTTTTACTGGCCGATTCATTCCAAATACAAAACGCGATTTAAAAGACCAAGGGTTGTCTATCTGCTTGCAATGCCCAGGACCGGTTCAACGCTGGCAAAACGCTATCTAGGTGAACACCAATCCCTGGTCATTGCCCCGAACCGGACTTATAGACATTCATGGAAACTGGCCAAGGAACTGAAATCTGGTTCGATCGTAATAGACAAGAGGACCAACAACCTGGATGAGGATAAGTTAAATAGAATTTTTTTCGATTATGGAAACATGGTCTGGTTCGCCGGTATAATACGTGATCCGCGAGATCAACTGATTTCCCTCCTTGAGACCGACCGCCATGATAAGGTGCCTCGGAATGAAGAATTCTGGACATATTGGATGGAGAAATACCGGCTTCTTTTTGATTTTGCAAAAAAGCATGCCTCCAATGGCGCTAATGTCTGTCTTATTAGATACGAGGACTTGGCCCAGCACCCGCTTGTGATAAAACGGGATTTTCTCAAATGGCTTGGAATTGAGGTCCAAACAGAAGAGCTGACATTTGGGTATTCAAACGTCGTACAGGAGATTGCCAGTGGCGAGGATGATTCGGAAGACTGGAAAACCCACCGCAACAAAGAGGTCCATAAGGATTCCATCGGCAGATGGAGACATGTCCAAGACCCTGCTGCCATGAAATTACTTACTTGTTACAGACAATTGCCTGAAGTAAACCGGCTGATGAAATATCTTGGCTATGAAGAAGATATTGTACCTATTACTAAAGATCTTGAGGGCATTACCCAATTAGGCGTTAGCCTGGGATAATCGCAATTCAATGGATACTTTTAGAGTGAGTGAATATCTCAAGGCAGGCCGCAGCATAAAAGCGCCTTTTTTTTTGCCGTTAAGAAATCATGACGATGTATTGCAATGCGAACAAGTATTACGGATAGTCCCCGGAAAGCGAGCAGTATTATTATGCAAATGGGGAGGGCATCAGGTCGTCGCAAAACTGTTTTTCCGGCCATTTCAGATTCGACGGCATATGAAAAGGGAGCTGGCCGGCATTGAGGCCTTAACAAAGGCCGGGATTACTACAGCCAGGATATTGCATACCGGATATGTGATGGATGAGTCTGCCGGCGTCTTGATATTTGAATATGTTCAGCCTGCCGTACCTATCGAAAATTTGTGGGGACCTGAATACAGTTATGAAAACAGAGTTGAGTTACTTCGCCAGGTTGTAGTAGTCCTTGCCAGGTTACATGACAAGGGACTGGTGCAAAGCGATTTACATTTCAAGAATTTCCTCTTAAAGGACAAGACTGTTTACTGTATAGACGGATCAGCTATTGATAAAGTCAGTATAAATGGGCCTGTAAAAGTTTCAGCCAGTTTGAAAAATCTGGCATTATTTCTTTGCCCCCTGTCCACACGAGAACCAGATCTGATCAAGGATCTATTTGTCGCCTATACCAATGTCCGAGGATGGCGAGGAGCAGATGCCGCCTTTGTCAGACTGGGGCGGCATATTGAACTGCGGCAAAAACAACGGATTAAAGCTAAAGCAAGAAAGATATTTAGAAATACATCGGAAGTCATCTGCAAAAAATCCTTCCGCCGTTTTATGGTTTGTAAGAGGTCTGAATATAGCGCTATGTCAGCATTTCTGGATAATCCTGATGAAATGTTAGATGGTGTTGATGCACTGTTGCTCAAGAGGGGGAACACCTCAACAGTCGCCAGAATAAAAACGGATCATCTTGATGTTGTAGTCAAGCGATATAATATCAAGAGTTTTTTGCACGGGCTCCGGAAAAGTTTTCTAGAAAGCAGGGCATCAAAGTCTTGGAAAAATGCCCTGTTACTTTCAATATCAGGCATAGTTACACCTAAGCCCATTGCTTTTCTGGAGTATAGGTTTGGGCCTTTCAGGGGGAAGGCCTATTTTATATGTGAATATGTGGAAGGGCCGCGTGCAGACAACTTTTTCAGGGATGGGAATCTAAACGATAAGCATGCCGTTGCGCGACAAATTACCGGGATTTTCAAAAGGCTGGCCATGTCAAATATCAGTCACGGTGATATGAAAGGTTCCAATATCATCATTAATGGACAACACCCTGTACTCTTGGATCTTGATGCCATGTGTATTCATTCCAGCAGCAGACTTTTTGCATCTGCCCACAGAGAGGATATAAGACGTTTTCTCAATAACTGGCTGGATTCACCGGAAATAAGCAACTTATTTGTGAAACTGCACAAAGGATAGAAAATATGGTTCACACCACGCCGAAAATAACCATCTGTATTCCACACTGGCAGGTTAAGCCTTACATCACTATTTGTCTGCGTTCGATTCGCAAACACTCGAAAAAATACAATCTGGAAGTTATCGTAGTAGATAACGGTTCTCATGATGAAAGTCTCGATTATTTGCGGTCACTGTCATGGATCAGTCTGATTGAAAGGCCCGAAGAAGTCCACACCAACTGGCCTAAAAATGTCTTTACCGCCTGGGATGTTGGCATTCGAAAAACCAAGTGCGATTATTTTGTCACCATGCACTCCGATGTCTTTGTCAAGAAAGATGACTGGCTGGATCCATTCCTAAATGGTTTTGATCATGATAGCTCAGTTGCCGGTGTAGGTGCATGGAAGCTTGTCATTGAGGACCCTTTATATACCTTTCAAAAACGGGCATTCGGTTACGCAACAAGAAAGATTAAAATTCTGCTCGGCAGAAAAAGAAGAGCTGAATGGAAGCAAGGCCATTACCCCAGGGACTATTGCGCCATGTATCGAACCGATGTGATACTCAAGAACAATCTGACATTCACCAGTATTCATGGAAAGGGAGGGGGTTACTCAACAGCCAGACAAATATGGGATGCAGGGTATAAGACAAATATGATCCCAGTCTACGAACTGGCCAGTAAAATCGTTCACATAGCCCATGGTACGGCAGCTATTGCTGCCGAAAAACCTCTTCATCACAGGCGGGCGCAAATAAAGGTCGAACGGAAGGTGTCAAGGCTGTTGCATGAGTCCTGGATCAAACAACTTGAAAGAGATGAGTCCCTTGACAGATGACAAACAACATGAATCCGACTTGGCGCTATTCGGCTCCAGGAAGGGCGTTAAAAGCCTAAATTGGTTCCTTCTATAGACTTTAAGAAAATGTTTTTGTCATGCGTTATCGGTCGGGCGTTGAAAAAGCCGAGCCTGAACTCTAAAAATATGGCCATATGTTAGATATCTCCCTTAGGCCTATGATCTGTGGCTCCATTAGGGCGATCAATGCCACTTTCTTTTGGAGGAATTGCAGAATATGAAAAACAGGGTGTTCAACTTGAGCTTCCAAAAATGCGGAACTACTTCTTTTGAAAGATTCTGCAAGGAAGAATTAGGCTTAGCAGTCCTTGGCTGGAATATTGAGTTTGATAATCTCTACTACCTTGAAGATTTTGATAAGATTTTCAACCATCGTAAGTTCTTGTCAAATCAGGTATTTTCAGACAGTCCCTGGTGGAGTCCTAATTTTTACCTGATGCTTTACAAAAAATTTCCAGATTCCAAGTTCATATTGATTGAGAGGAATCTTGATGATTGGTTCGACAGCTATAAAAAGTTCATGGAAAGACTCCCGAGAAAATATCCTTCCTATGTTAAGATTCAAGCCAAATTATACAACAGAAATGATCATATTCCAGGAGAATTATCTTTGCCTGTAACAGAAATACACAGAGGATATTATAAACACTTTGTTGAAAACCATAATTCAACTCTAAAAAAGTTTTTCCAGCAAAACAGCCCCGATAATTTTTTCAATTGTGACCTGTATGATCCTGATAAGTGGAATAAGTTGGCAAATTTTTTAGGTTTCAATAAGACAATTAAAAGGAACTACCACGAGAATAAAACGGAATTAAAGATATGAAAGTAGACTAGCTATCTCTTGTATAAATCAATGAAATTTTCAAGTCACATCAGGATGGTGAATAACCAGATGGGGGTAGCATCGGCCTAAAACAAGTATTTTGCGTGCAGGCGGAAGCTCTCCAAATAAAAAAATACTTTCCACCCGAGCTTTGTGCCAAGAAGCGACTTGGTGCACTTCAGCAGTTTTGAATTTTGATAATACTCACCCTCATAAGTAAAGTTAAAATACTTGTTAATCCCATATCGTAAATGTAGTGACATTAGCCGCCTTTTCTTTCGGCTTCTGGCCGACCAATAACCTTCGCCTGTTTTGTTATAAACTGACATCACTTCGTCTATATAGAACAGATTGCCTTTGGTAAGATAAAGCATATAGCTTGTTTTATCAAGCAGCATATATGCTGGAACATCAGTTAAATCGATACAGTTACGATAAAGCCTGGCCGAGAGATGAATAGGCAAATTTTCTTCAAGAGAGTATATGTTACGTCTGTCTTCCATGTCACGTTCGACAAAAAGCCAATCTTTATGGGTAACAAGATCTCGAAATAAAGTGTTATGCCCACACATGATGCATCCGGGGAAATTCTCCATGGCATCGACCTGCTTTTGTAACTTTTCAGCGTGACACCAATAATCGTCGCCTTCCAGAAAGGCATAATACTTAGATTTGACCTTTAATAATCCTTGCTTGATATTATTAGTTACTCCAAGATTTTTCTCGTTCAGAAACAGGGTGATTTTTTCAGGGAAACGATCCTTATATGATTTGCATATGGCAGCTGTTCCATCGGTTGAACAATCTTCCAGTACATAGATGACGAAATCGAAATCCGTCCGCTGCTCAAGAATGGAATCAAAGGCCCTTCCAATAGTAGGCTCATGATTGTATGTCAACAATACAACTGTCAGCAGGCTCATACAGTCTCTCCAGTGATTTTGTAAACTTGCTGCAGCATTTATTCAAGGCCGCAAGGTTCGGATAATTTCACAAATCCTGTGAGCCCTTTCTTCGCTAAGATCACCGTAAAAAGGCAGGCACAAAACTTCATGTTTGATCTTGTTCGCTACAGGCAAATTTGCCGGTCCGGCACTGGGAATATATCTATATTTTTCACAATCAGAACACAAAGGGTAAAAATATTTTCTGGCAAAAACGTTATAGTCTTTTAAATGGTTGTAAATTTCATCTCTGGATAACCCAAATAGGTCTTTGTTAATTCTGGTAGCAAAATACTCCATGGAATTCGTGGCAAACTCCGGAATCATAACAACGTCTATTCCTTCAATGGCGGAAAGTTCTGCCTCATAGATTGAACGAATTTTTTTGCGCTTTCTTTTTTCTTCAGCAAAAAGATCAAGATTCAAAATACCTACAGCTGCTTGAAATTCATTCATCTTTCCATTTATACCGACCTCGACGACTTCTTCCTCATTTTTTATCCCAAAGTTCCTAAGGTAATATATTTTCTCTTGTAATTCAGGCCTATTGTAGGCAAGACAACCACCCTCAATGGTATTGAATAATTTTGTCGCATGGAAACTGAACATGCTGATATCGCCAAATGTCCCTATGGCCTTTCCGTGAACCTCTGTTGAAAAGGCATGGGCAGCGTCATACACGACCTTCAGCCCGTATTTTTCGGCGATTGTCTTTATGGCATCTACATCGCACGGGATACCGTAAACATGTACGCCAAGAATCGCCGAGGTTCTATTGCTAATTAGCGATTCAATCCTCTGTGGATCAAGAGTCAGGGTCTTGTTGTCGATATCGCAAAATACTGGTTTGAGGCGATTCCATGTAATAGAATGAGTAGTTGCTGGAAATGTAAAAGGCGTAGTAATCACCTCACTTCCCAAGGGTAAATCGAGCGATGTAAGAGCGGTTAATAGTGCAATAGTGCCATTATTAAAAACAGAAACGCCTTGAACACCCAAGACATCTTTTAGGCGTCTTTCCAGTTCATCATGCATTACGCCATGATTGGTAAGCCATTTAGATGTCCATATAGCATCAAACTTTTCAAAAACCTTTTCCTTGCTTGGAATAAGAGGGGAGGTTACATAAACAGGGGTTTGAAATTTTAGGTGGCTATTCATTGCTATTGATCTCTAGAAACCGTTTTTCAAGCTCGATCAAGTCTCTTTTTCTTTCCTTTATCTTCTTTGCTGGAATACCAGCATTGATTGACCATGCAGGCAAACTGTCTTTTACCAGGCTGAGCGCACCTACGACACATCCTTCTCGTAAAATCACCCCCGGCAGTATGACGCTTGAAGCCCCGACCAAAACATGTCTTTCAAGGACAACCTCAGCTTCATATGTTTTTTTGTATTCATCTGGAATCATGGGGTTTGTTAATGAGGCGCCACCGAAGTCATCGCTGACAGCAAAGATCTCTATCTTCCTCGAAAGATTGACGTAATCCCCAAGAATAATTCCCTTGGAACCTCCACATAGTGATGTGTAAGGTGCAATATGAATGTAGTTTCCCAATGTTATTTTTCCGGTAAGAATGCAAAAATCATCAATTCGGACATGAGAGCCTATGCAAATGTTTGAGGTGCCATATAAACTTGCCTTCCTGCTTATAAGCACATCCTCCCCAAGAGAGGCGAATCCAAGTGTCTTCAGATCATCTCTACCAAAAAAATTGTTGTTTGCGCCCATTGTGTCGAGGTATCTTTTTTAGTAACCGTTCACGGGTCCAAGGGTTTCGCCCTTCCGGCGAATGCCGGAATCCAGTAGCGGCGCGCCTACATTCAGTACACCAAGAGAATTCCGGCCTATGCCGGAATGACAAAACCTGTACTTTTTCCGTTTCCATGCTTTGGCGTTGGAACGGGAAAAAGAGAAGATTTCGCGTGCAATGGGAAATCCGTGAATGGTTACCCGTAGTTATTGAGATGGTACCACTAACTGATAAAACTCGTTCTTAAATTTTGTTTTTTAGAAATACATCCTCACCTTGAAAGGGCTGGTCAGCAAGTCCGAAAGCATCATGCAAAAAATTATAGGGTCCGGTCATAATTACCTTACGCATTGCCAAGCATTATACGAAGCGTGCTCGTTGATTATACAGGTATTTTTAAATGATGTTCAGAGCAGGTATCGAGAATTGTTTAAACAGATTTTTGAATCCTGTCTGGCCATAGCTTACCCTTTGGCTGCACCTGTTGAGGCATTTAAGACTACGGTTCATCCCAATGTCAAGACAAAAAATTGGCCCTCATTTGTATGGGAGGTGTTTTCGGTGTTTCCAGCTGTTTAAAAATGAAGGGAAATTTTGTACTGACAAAAAAATATTATCCCAAGTGTTACAAGAGTACTAAACTATTACGTTAATCTTTATGGTCGAATCAGGACTGTTGTCGCTTGCGACAGCCTGGTGATGCTCAAAACTCTTAAATGTCCTGTCAGGATAGGTGTATTTATTCACCAAACCACCCTGAACACAGGTGCTGATACCGTGCGATGCCCGCTTGATATAAGGCATCATCATCGCGGTTGAGCTGAAGAATTTTTGTTCGTAATTCATCACTAATTTCATAAAAAGGCGACTTGCGATCCGGGTTTCGGTTCCTATGCTTTACATGGATTTCATTCTTTTTGAAAAATTTCATAATTTTTATTATCAACCTTCTTTTATGAGTGAAAGCCTTTTTGGTTGAAAATATTCGGCTAAATAATGCCATGCTTTTTTCGAAGTCTTCTGTTATACCGATGAAGGCAAACTCATCTATTTTGCTGCGGCCTATCATTTTTGTCATGGTGTTGTGATGGTGGGGCTGGTCAACAAACTTATAGATCAAGTCCTCATTATGAAGTTCTTCAGGACTACAGCCCATTCCAACTCCCGACCTTTCACTATAGTAATAATTGGATAATAATCGTTGTATCGGATACCTCAACCAGACAGCCAATTTTGCGTCCGGGTAACAATCGCGAAACGGGTCGAGATAGTAATGACCATGAATAACGGACACATGGCCATCTTTGGCTTGATTTGACACAGCATTTTTAACATCTGTAGAAACATGCTCTGCAATGCCATCTTGCTTAACCAGGATAAAGTGCTCCTGATATATATCATGAAGTATATTATTAAACGTTGTTCCGCCGGTTTTTGGGATATGCACAGAAAGTAATATCTCTTGTTTATGCGACATCTACCAACCTCATAAATTAGCAAGATTATTTTTTAATCAAATAGTTCGTATTGGCTATGCCCGAGCTTCCAAAAATCAGTAACTACTTAATAATACCTAACTATTAAGGATTTTGGCTATAATGAAATAACAGATTTAAACAGCAATCTGTTTGTCAATTTTTATGATTTCCTGAAAAAAAAGATTTATCCGCAGCCACGAACGCACGCTATCTAAGGGCAGCGTTCGTGGCTGCGGATAAATCCTCGAGATTGCTTTACCAATACAATCATTGAATTAAATTTTTTGAGAAACCCGGATTGACCCCTTTTTCCGGTATCATATAATCTTATCATATAGATCCCTCTTCATGACGATTTTTTAGCAGTATTTTGCAAAAAAGTCAAGACTATCCCGCGGAAATCCCTTAGGATTAGCCGTAATGTCCTAGAGGGGGTGGTTATAAATATCCGCCCTAAGAGACTTATCCGAGAATCGTTAGTTTTCGCTTTTGAAATACGATATACGATTATCCAGGTTCTC
The DNA here is from genome assembly GCA_002424495.1 of Desulfobacteraceae bacterium UBA5623. GTDB lineage: Bacteria > Desulfobacterota > DSM-4660 > Desulfatiglandales > Desulfatiglandaceae > UBA5623. The sequence goes on along the minus strand of DIKH01000420.1, from coordinate 543 downwards.
TTGAAGATGCCAACGTATTTTATACCATCTCCAGATAATGAACTAGCCCCCCGCAAGCGGCGGGGGAATACAACCCCAAGGGATGCAAAATTTATTCGGGAAGAGATGAGAAATTCAAAAAAAGTATTGCGTGGCTCATGTGCTTTCAAGAGCATTCTGGAAGCCGCTATATCACCGTATGGCAGTCATATCTATGAAATAGATTTTCCCCGAATTGCGAAGACAGGGAAGAGGACTATCCTATCAGAAGGGAAAACAGTAAGTTGATTTTTTTATAGGGATAGTGGTAAACAATACCTCATCAATAGTTTATTATGATATAGATAAGTCGGACATAAAAAAGCTGGAGATTCAAGTGTCTTAGAGAGAATGCCTCCCTTGGAAACCAATGATGCCATCCCCATAACTGCAGAAGTTGAGGATGAATTTCTATACGATCACAATAAGATTCATAATACCGTTATGAAAGTGGCTCATACAGTAAAAAAAGTGAAATGGAAAATTTCTGGTTTTCAAAAGTGGGGCATCGCACATTTGTGTGGG
>DIKH01000111.1 GCA_002424495.1 Desulfobacteraceae bacterium UBA5623 | reverse complement strand
AAGGAGAAATTATAGGAGAGAGCATAGTTGCCGGCAGTTTGTTCATTGTTATTGGTGAAGATTGTTTTTCGAATTTTTAACGAGGGGAAAATAAAATAAAAATTGGATAAGTTTTGTTCAATGTTGAGATCTAAACCTTTTAAAATTATTGGGAGGAATACCAAGTCAGAATATTCTGTTAGGCTACTAGCTTGAACATGTGTTCTAAATAATTGAGTATTGACTTTTTAAGTTGAGTTTTATGCAACGCTACTGTTTGTGGTTATGAAAGATGGTTTTATGCCGATCCGTATAAGACGCCATGATAAAAACAGCAACTGCACGCAACAGCCGATATTTCAGGGGTTGTGTGCACAAATGATATTTTTCCGAAAGAATCTTATACGGCACTCGTAGCGATTTTAGAGTATTCATAATCAAAACGTACAGATTTCCTATAAACCTGATGAAGGATCACGTCGCCCACCTGATTTCAAAATTGTATTAGTTGGACTGACTTACTGGGATCCAAATGAAACGACTATCCAATTTAGAGAGAGAAAATATTGGAATCAGCAGCAGGAGTAATAAATGGAAAAAGCCAAGAAAAACAATAACCAGGAAGAACCGCTGGAAAAGCAGCTCTGGAAATCCGCGGACAAGCTCAGGAAGAATATTGACGCCGCGGAATATAAGCATATTGTTCTGGGATTGATATTTCTCAAGTATATATCGGATGCCTTTGAAGAGCTGTTTCACAAACTGAAAAGCGGCGAAGGCGAATATGCCGGGGCCGATCCGGAAGACAAGGACGAATACAAGGCGGAGAATGTCTTTTTTGTGCCTGAAAAAGCCCGCTGGTCATACCTGCAATCCAAGGCCAAGTTGCCGGAAATCGGCAAGGAGGTTGACCAGGCCATGGATGCCATTGAAAAGGACAACCCTACGCTTAAGGATGTATTGCCGAAAGTTTATGCCAGAGGCAACCTTGACCCAACCAATCTTGGCGGCTTGATCGACCTGGTCGGAAACATTGCCCTGGGTGACGCCAGGGCCCGCAGCGCGGATGTACTTGGCCATGTTTTTGAATATTTCCTCGGTGAATTCGCCCTGGCGGAGGGCAAAAAGGGCGGTCAGTTCTACACCCCGCGAAGCGTGGTTGAACTGCTGGTGGAAATGCTGGAGCCATACAAAGGCCGTGTGTTTGACCCCTGCTGCGGTTCCGGCGGTATGTTTGTTCAATCCGAAAAGTTTGTTACAGGTCATCAGGGCAAGGTGAACGACATATCCATTTACGGCCAGGAGAGCAACCACACCACCTGGCGGCTGGCCAAGATGAATCTGGCTATCCGGGGCATCGACAGTTCCCAGGTGAAGTGGAACAACGAAGGCTCTTTTTTGAATGACAGCCACAAAGACCTGAAGGCTGACTACGTGATTGCCAATCCGCCCTTTAATGACAGCGACTGGAGCGGTGATCTCCTCCGCAAAGACGGCCGGTGGAAATACGGCGCGCCGCCAACCGGAAACGCCAACTACGCCTGGATACAGCACTTCCTCTATCATCTCAGCCCCAGCGGCCAGACCGGGTTTGTTCTGGCGAAGGGCGCGTTGACCTCTAAAACGTCAGGTGAAGGTGATATCCGCAAAGCGTTGATTGAGGCCCGACTGGTGGATTGCATTGTCAATCTGCCCGCCAAGCTGTTTCTGAATACCCAGATCCCCGCCTGTTTATGGTTTTTAAGCCGCAACAAGGCCAATGGCAAGTTCCGCAACCGCACCGATGAAATCCTCTTTATTGACGCCCGCAACATCGGCCGCCTGATCAACCGCAGAACACGGGAGCTTTCCAAAGAAGACATCGCCTACATCTCGGGCACCTATCATAACTGGCGCAATAGCCCCTCTCCCTCTGGGAGAGGCGGGGATGAGGGGGTCTATGAAGATGTGAAAGGGTTCTGTAATTCCGCTTCCATCGAACGGGTGCGGGAACTGGATTATGTGCTGACGCCGGGCCGGTATGTGGGTTTGCCTGATGATGAGGATGATTTTGATTTTACGGAACGGTTCACCAGGCTGAAAGCGGAGTTTGAGGAACAGTTGAAAGAAGAAGAGCGCTTGAATGTCTTAATTTCCGAGAATTTGGCGAAGGTGAAAACCAATGGCAAAAATTGAAGTGCAAGGAAAAGAAATTACAGTCGTTTCAAATGATCAGCATGATTATATATCTTTAACTGATATGCTCAGGAATGCTGAGAATGGCCGCTCCTTGATCGAAAAATGGTTGAGAAATAATAATACCATTGGATTTTTGGGGACATGGGAAGAAATCTATTATCCGGATTTTAATTCCCCCGAATTCGAGGGTATTAAAAAATCAGGCCGGTTTGAACAAGTTTGTTCTTTCGATAAAGCAATTGGTTGAGAAAACAAATTCAAAAGGGATCATCGCCAAAGCGGGTCGATACGGCGGCACCTATGCCCACAAGGTAGGGGCGACCGGTCGGTCGCCCCTACGATTGCGAAAAAACTCTATGAGGATTTGAAAAAGCATCTATGAAATACGGACTATCTGAAGAACAACTTAAACAAATACAGGATATTATCTCATCCTATGATGAAA
>DIKH01000052.1 GCA_002424495.1 Desulfobacteraceae bacterium UBA5623 | reverse complement strand
CTGAGTCAAGTAAATACCCCCATTACGAAAATCAAGCAGGGGCCGCAGCCATTTCTCGCCTTTATTAATTATGGACTCCAAGGATGTGTCTTTAGCCACGACCGTGCAGGTCCAACATCCGAAACGGCTGTTGCCGCATGGCGGTGAGGATTTGTCGATCACTAGAGGGCACTCGCCATCCTGAGCATTTTTATACATGGTAAACAGCTCCTTGTTGTCATTCCCCCATGGTGATTGTTCAGAGAGAAGGTATTCCCATATCTCTTCGGTATCCCAATCCTCAATGGGAGTGAACACCCAGGCATTGGGCAGGTCGCTGTGGCGGGTCAGGTGCTCACCGGCTTTTTTTCGTTTACCCATCTGTCCGGCACGGGTAGTGCTTTCTGCCCGCCGTGCCCCCAAAACAATCACCACTTCGCCATAACTGGTTACTTTTTCAGTGATAAATCGGTTGGCTGGTTCGATTTTCAACCGATCCGTGCACCAGCGAAATCTGCTGTACGGTGCTGGATACCCGCGACCGATCATATTTACCCAGAAGGTGTTGTTAATTAGTGGGGTTACTTTGTAGTCCTCAATCGGCATGTTCTGCCCCTGAGCGGAAGTATTAATTCGGTCGAGAGTCCCATCAATGTATTGCACTATAATCGGTGTTTCGACAAAGGTGTCAGACGAAATGACAAAAATTTTCTTGGTCAATTTGCTTTGAGAGAGGTTCTTGAGACTAGACCAGACAAGCTGCAGGGTGGCGGTGGAATCCTTGCCTCCACTGAATCCGATAACCCACGGTCGGCTGTCGGCCAGATACACCTCTTGAATCTTATGGTAAAGCGACTCCAGGTATTCCTCGGCAATAAGGTCACAGGCTTGATTGCACTGTTCGGCTTCAGCTTTGGCCTTTGGCATAGTTCTTTTCTACTGCTTCTTCATTAGGATCGAGAGGTAATCCCAGGACTTTTTTAATGACATTGGCAGTCAAGATAACATTTTTTTGGGACTTGTTCAGACTGCCTCCCACCATGGCGCGCCCCTCCCACAGCGTTGCATTTGCCCGGGACCAGTCGATTTTCTTGGTTTTCTCAAGCTGGCGTTTCCAAGCTTTGGGGTAATGTTTAATCAGAGTGTTTCCAGCGATTGCCAGTGCCTGCAAAGCGATGCCATGGGCATGGACATAATCACTTCGCAGTTCACTTGGAGAAATCTTTCTGTTTGCGGCATCCAGCCAATCCGGCATATTCTCAGTAACCGTTTCCCAAAACTCGAAAGCCAATCTTTCCTCATTTGGAGATATCTCTGCCCCGTCATTTTTTTGCAGAAAGCGCTTTGTGGCCTGATAGAGGCTGCTAAGTGTGAAAAGCTTGCGGGAGCGATTTGAAATTGAGCTTTTGGCCTTTTCCGTCATACCGTTAAACACCGAAATCTTTTCAATTAGCTTATTAGTCAGTCTTGCCATAGGATCACGGTGGTCATACAGAATGCCCAAGGATTTCGTGGGTCGTACCGCATATCGGTTAAGGTCGGCGAACATTTGCTGGCTGCGCTTGAGGCCAGCATCAACAAACAACACCATGGATATAGTTTCATATTCCAAGACCGGGTTTTCCTTGAGCGCTTCTCTTATGGCAGCCAGCCGATGCTGGCCATCATTAATAATAAATTGGGCGTCCATGGGCACGCATAAGGTACCAATTTTTTGGCCCACGGTATCGGTACCATAGGCGTTAAATTCCACCTCACCATTGATGGATGCCGCGATGGCTGAAAAGACATAGTTATATTTTTCGCGTCCTTTGAGCAATGGGGTTGATTCATTTCGCAAGCTTCCGGTCCAGTGTCCTGTATTGTATGGCCTCTCCCACATGGGATGATTTGATGTCCTGGGAACCGGCAAGATCTGCAATGGTCCTTGCGATCTTTAATATCCGCGCATGTGCCCTGGCGCTCAGGCCGAATTTGGTCATTGCCTTTTCAAGCAAATCACTTGAGGCCTCATCAATTTTACAGAACTGTTTGATCTGACGGCTGGTCATGCCTGCGTTGGTGTGGGTTTTACTTCGTGTGAATCTCCTTGTTTGAAACTCCCGGGCCTCCATCACCCTTTTGAGTATCTCTGCTGATGATACGCCGTCAGCAGGGTGGGACAGGTCCTTGTAGGGGACTGAAGGTACATCCAGATGTATATCAATCCTGTCCATCAGGGGTCCGGATATCTTCGAACGATAACGCTGGATCTGGAGGAAGGTGCAGACACACTCCCGTTTAGGATCCCCCAGAAAACCGCACGGGCAGGGATTCATGGCCGCGACCAGCATAAAGCGTGCAGGATAGGTGACCGTTGAACTTGCCCGCGATATGGTCACTGCTCCGTCCTCCATGGGCTGTCTTAATACCTCAAGGACATTTTTTCTGAACTCAGGCAATTCATCCAGGAAAAGAACGCCATTGTGGGCGACGCTTACCTCGCCCGGCTTTGGATTCTGTCCACCTCCGATAAGCCCTGCATCAGATATTGTGTGGTGAGGGGACCTGAAGGGACGAACAGAGACAAGCCCCTGACCCTTGGGCATAAGTCCCATCACACTGTAAACCTTTGAGGTCTCAAGGGACTCTTCAAAGCTGAGCAAAGGCAGTATGGTTGAGATACGCCTCGCAAGCATGGTCTTACCAGCTCCTGGCGGCCCTATCATGATTACATTATGCCCTCCTGCGGCGGCGATTTCCATTGCCCTTTTGGCGGTCTCCTGGCCGCGGATATCTGTGAAATCCTCATCATAAGAGGGGTCTTGAAGGTGTCTGACCCCATCTGCCCTCAATGGGTCAATCATTGAGACATTCTTTATCGCCTCTACAACCTGGCTAAGGGCATTGACAGGAAAGATATCTACCCCATTTACAACTCCCGCCTCTGCCGCGTTTTCTGCCGGCAGGTATATCCCCTTGATCCCCAGCTCCTTTGCGGCGATAGCGATGGGCAGAGCCCCCTTAACCGGTCTTATCAGGCCGTCAAGAGACAATTCCCCCAGAAAAAGGCGGTTGGAATAGGATGCACTGTCAAGGAGCCCTGTGGCGGCAAGGATGCCTAGCGCCATGGGCAGATCAAAGGCGGAGCCCTCTTTTTTTATATCCGCCGGCGCCAGATTGACGGTAATGCGGTCCGAGGGAAAATGATACCCTGAATTCTTTATGGAGGCCTTGACCCTTTCCTTGCTCTCCCTTACCGCACCTTCTGGCAGACCCACTGTGGCGAATGAGGGCAAGCCCTGGGAGATATCCACCTCCACCTCGACGATATAGGCGTCAATGCCTATTACAGCGCTACTGAGTATCTTTGCGATCATATGAATCTGCTCTTTTGGCCTTATGGCAGGGGTTATGAAAGAATCGCCCCTGCGAAAGGGGGAGATTCGGGATTGATCAAATGATGTCAGCTTTCAATATAATAAAAGCATGTCCACTTTGAAAAGTCTTATCTTTGATTTTTCAAAAATCATGTTTAATGTTTACAATTACCATAGGAAAATATATATATCAAAATTTAATCAATCCTGGGTAGCGGATTCAAGGCATTACAATCCTGCTCAAGATCAAAAAGGCGTTCCTTGCCTTTTAGGAGAAGACGATGGCGCGTATCACGGTGGAAGATTGCTTAAAAAGAGTTGATAACCGTTTTGAACTTATTCACCTGACATCAAAAAGGGTCCGACAGTTGAGAAAGGGCGCTGAACCACTGGTAGCGTCAAAAAACACCGATGTTGTGGTCGCATTAAGGGAAATCGCTGCCGGCCACGTATTCCGGATAGATAATGAGGAAGGGCTGGCCCTCTTAATCTCTGACAGTGTAGAATCTGAATCCACGGAATTTCCCGAACAGACAGCAGGCACAGGCGATGGAGAAGTGGACGGGCAGGAGATATCACCTGAGGGTTAATACCAAGTCGCATTCAAATTCTAGCTGCGTTGGCTTCGTCGGTTCTGTCCCCGGCGTCTTAAATATACGCCTGCTAAAAAAACCTCCTTGCCGCCTTGCTATCCTTTTGAATGCAATTTGGTATAAGCCACGTTAAGGGAAATGGCAATGCAAAAACGAGATTACTATGAGGTGTTGGGCCTCTCACGTGATGCGGCGGACGAGGAGATAAAAAAGGCTTATCGAAAGCTGGCCCTTAAATATCATCCTGACAGAAATCCCGGCGACAAGGAGGCTGAAGAAAACTTCAAGGCGGCTGCAGAGGCCTATGAGGTCTTAAGAGACAGAGACAAGAGGCAGATCTATGATCGCTTCGGTCATGAAGGTCTTGCCGGAAGAGGCTTTACCGGCTTTAGCGGCTTTGACGATATCTTTTCGAGCTTCGGCGACATTTTTGAAGACTTCTTTGGCTTTGGAGGCAGGAGGAGCAGGGGGCCACGGCCCAGGCAAGGCAATAATTTAAGATACGATCTGGAACTTACCCTAGAGGAAGCCTTCTTCGGGATAGAAAAAGAAATTATATTTAACAAGCTGGTAGTCTGCGGCGCCTGTGACGGCACCGGCATGACACACGGCGCCAAACCCATGACCTGTTCCGCATGTCAAGGCAGGGGCCAGGTAATCAGATCGCAGGGGTTTTTTCAGATCAGCACCACATGCCCATCGTGCCAGGGACAGGGACAGGTCATCACCGACCCGTGCAGGGAGTGCAGCGGCGGCGGAAAGGTCAGGATAGAGAGAAGGGTAAACGTCAGGATACCGCCGGGGGTTGACACTAATTCTCAGTTGAGACTAACCGGCGAGGGTCAACCGGGAGAATACGGGGGGCCCCCGGGCGATCTTTTTGTCGTCATCCATGTCAAAGATCACGAATTCTTTACACGGGAAGGAGAGGATCTCATCTGTGAGGTGCCGATTTCATTTGTTCAGGCTGCATTGGGCGATATCCTTACAATCCCGATACTGGGAGAGGACGGAAGCCATGACCTGGAGATTCCCCCTGGGACACAACCAGGCGATGTTCTCAAGGTAGTTGGCAAGGGCATGCCAAGCCTGAAAGACCACAGGCGGAAGGGAGATATCTATACAAAGCTCGTAGTAAAGATCCCCAAGAAACTCAGCCAGGATCAAAGGGAACTCCT
>DIKH01000354.1 GCA_002424495.1 Desulfobacteraceae bacterium UBA5623 | reverse complement strand
GCAATAGATAGAATCATCAGGACAGGGGCCATGAATGTGGCAAGTGTGATGACAAAGAAGCTGACATTGAGCGCCCTTACGGATGCAAAATTGTTCTTTATGATCACCGGCAGAATAAGATATTCTAGAAGAAAAAACAGGCTTAGAGGAACGATTGTCAAAACTGCGAACATCTGCAAAAGACAGGATGTAATAATATTTTTGCCGATAAAGTCGTGAAGTCCGCCGGGTTCATATGTGTTGGGACGATTTGAATTAAACCCCTCTATGAGCCACTTTACAATCAGAAAATAGCCCAGATACACTCCTATTGCAATACCGTCTTTCAGCGCTTTAAAATGGCTCTGATAGCTGTTGTATATGGCCCTTATGGTTATGGAGCTTATATTAACGCCCATATCGCCCGCCTTGATCAATATCTCCGCCTCAGTGATGTAGCCTTCCGTCACCAGCTTTAGCCTTTTAATCAATCCGAGAGGGTACAGCCTGAAGCCGCACTGCGTATCGTCAATAAACTGGTTCGCAGCCAGAGAGATATAGAATCTGGCAACCTGCATTGCATTGTATCTCGCACGGGGCATATTAGCCGCGGTAAGCGTTCTTGAACCGGTTATGAGATCATCAGGCCGCCTTTGATGAGCGGAGATAAAAAGGGGGATGTCTTCGGTTTCGTGCTGGCAATCGGCGTCAATGCTTATGGCTGCATCAAGGCCTCTATCAATAGCCTCCTTAAAGAGGATTTTAAGCGCATGGCCCTTGCCGCTGTTTTTGGCTATTGATATGACTTGGGCGCCTGCCTCTGCTGCACACCTGGCCGTGTCATCTGTTGATCCGTCATCGGCCACAATTACCATCGGGACATATTTCAGCGCCCCTTTAACGACTCGTCCGATAGCGCCCGCGGCATTATAGGCTGGAATTATAACGCATATGTCAGATTGAATGGCGTTCATGATGACCGAAATACTCCCCGGTTTACCTGTCTTTGTCAAGGATGATTTGGAATTGGTTAAGGACCGGACAGCCTTCGGGCATCTTTTTTGTTGATTCTTGACGTCGCTATCTATAATATTAAATAACCGGTTCATTTCAAACATGATTTTGGTTCCCCTTGGAGGGGACAAGTTCTGGCCGGAATAACGAAAATGTAAATTTCATCGGGAAGCGGACGACATGAAAAAAGAGGGCATCTACAATATCGTCGAGGAAAAGACCTATGATGAGGGTCAGGTCATCTTTAATGAAGACAGCATCGAAGATGAACTTTTCATTATCATTAGCGGCTTAGTGGAGACATCCAAGAGTGTTCAGGGCCGCAGATTTGTTATTGAGACATTGCAGCCCGGCGATATCTTCGGGGAAATGGAGCTTGCCGGGGGAATGAAGATGGGGCTTACAGCCACGGCCGTTCAAAATACAATGCTTGGAGTTATTGATCGCGAGCCATTCCATCAGGAGTACAAACAGCTTTCAAGACAATTCAGGAACATCCTCGAATCAATACCCGTCAGGCTCAAAAAAATGCTGGACAGGGCCTGCGATTTTTCAGCTTAAAGATATCTTGTTGGCTGAGACGATTTTCCTGAGCCTCACTGCAAAATAGAGCACCGAGAAGACAAAGGCCGGTATAAAAAGCCACCAGGCAAATGGATTCGGAATTCCGCTGTAAGGGACATCCCCTGGTAACCGTATAATATTTTTCCAGTCCCAGCAAAAGGCTATNNGATAAGTCCGCATGTCATTTCAACAGCCCAGTCATACCAGGGCCATCTTATCTGAAGGCCTTTTTCTTCAAGGTATATGATGAGTGAGCCCGCGGCAATCATTGCAAGGGAAATCGCCACAGGGGTTATGACAGGCCCTACCCATGGAAGGGGCACGAGAAAGAGGATATCCCATGTCAAAAGCCCTTCAGGCGAGCCAATCATCACCCATAGCCATATGTAGTAAAAAATGTCCCAGATCCCGAAGGCGACCATGAACAGTGAGAATCGCTGCAAGGCATTTTTTCCGGCAACAAGGCCGATTAAAACGAGCATGACTATTGTGGCTATTTCCCTTACAAATTCGATGCACATCAATTGATCCATGACAAGCTTGCCATCTTTCCAATTGACAACAATCGGGAAGGAAAATGAGCTATCATAATATATTTGACGCAGATATGCGGCTACAGCGCCTTCCACCCAGGCAAAGGCGATTGCGAAGAGTGCAATTAAGAGCCATTGCCGAATGGCCTTGTCACGCCTGTCTCCGGCTATTGCACGAGACCCGTGTTGTCCTTTCATATCTTACAGCCTCTGGATCAGATAAAGATAGGTTGGAAGGGGACTGATGGCCTTTACCTTGTAAAATTTTCTTAACATCCCCCTGTTTTGTTTCGACCCGCTGTTGACAAGCGGGGAAAAATATATCGCACCTTTGCCGTAAGGCATGCCCAGTCTTTTTTCCGTCAATTTTATAAAAGACGCCAGATGCCCCTGCGGAAGAAGGTCACCAAATAAAAAATTTGCGGTGATTTCTATGTTCTCATATATCTTATTAATTTCCAATAGTCTGGCAAAGGCCTGTTCAACCATCAGGGAGGTGATCGGTTTTCCTATTGCCTTCAGAGTGGTTTGATCGGCTGATTCCAGTCCGATGTTGATGTATGTTTTACAGGGAAGGCCTTTGAGCGCATCAAAAAAGGCATTGTCAGCATTTAGGATGGAATCAACGCTGCCGAACAAAAACATATTGGCGCCATTAACATTCGAACTGCCTAAGTTGAATATCTCGTAGGCAGTCTCTGCCGCAAATACCAACAATTCAGTCCCTGCGTTTAATGCGTCATGGTTCCCCAAAAATATGGAATTGTAGTTTCTGATGTCATGGCCGTAAAAGGCCTTCAGGTCCTGGATCTGGCGCATGATGTTCTGTCTTGTGCGGGTGGAAAAGTCCTGTTTTGACTTGATCCGGCAAAAACCGCACCTGTAAAGGCACCCGTCAGCAACAATTATGGGTATAACCTCATAATCCACATGCCTGGTGTCAGGGGGGAGCACGGTTATCCTTCCACCGGTCAGTTCGTGCAGAGTACGGGACCTTGTCTCAAGCTTATCCGGGCCGTTTGTACCTGCAAGGACCAGAAACTCCTTGATATGCGCTGGAAAAGAACCAAGTGCCATTTGCCTGATTCTTTCTTGCAGCCCTTCCCAGGCGGTGATGGCAGAGCTTACGGCCTTGTCGTGAAAAGGGTCGTTAACGTAAATGGCGTTTGTGACATACGAGGGGCAGGGCAGGTAATATTCGCCAAAGGAGTCGTATACTCCGCTGTAGCCGCCGGTGGAATAATAGACCCAGTCGTTTCCGGCTGTGCGCTTGAGCCATTCCAGGGGATCGGGCCAGGTTTTGCCAAGTCCCTGGATGAATTTTATCTCACCGTTCAGGTTGAATTGGAACAGATAATCAGGGGTCCTGATCTCTGAATACCTGCCGTATCTGACAGGATAGCTTACCTTGGCGAATTCGCGTGAGCCTTCCCGGTTTATGGTGATGTGCAGATCATCAAGCTGACAGGACTCCACAGTCTCCCCCCTGAGCGAGTCTAAGGAATTAACAGCTTAAGACCGGTTTCACCATCAAAAACACGTGAGGCCTTGGTATCAAGCAGCTCAATCAGCACCACCTCCAGGATATGCCAGGTCTTTATGCCGGTTCTGACGCACCCTGTTACTGTGGAGGTCTTTCTGCCTGCGGCAGTGTGCATGTGGAGCATGGGATTTCCTTGCTCATCTGGAAAAAGCGTCCCGACTCCTGTGATTTCATGAACATTATCAATGATATGCTCCATCGGCACAATAGGTTTAGACCTTCCTTCCGCAGGCCCCACAACCAATTTGCTTCCCGTATCCACCCCTCCGACAATGGTCATTACTGCCGCCTTTATGGAATGATCCCGTGCGAACTGCTCGATTGTCTGATGGACAATTTCGCCGTCCTCAAGACGTATAACAAATATCCTGCCTTGTCTTGCCTCTGAGTATTTCATAGTTACCCGTTCTCCTCTTTTTTTGAGGCAGTCTAGCACAGGCATGATTAGGTGACAATCCCTGATGTTAGGGTCGCGGTAACTTCACAAAAAGTCAGGGTGCAAGCGGGCAGGGGGTGGGTGTCTGTTTTGAAATG
>DIKH01000241.1 GCA_002424495.1 Desulfobacteraceae bacterium UBA5623 | reverse complement strand
GGAGAGGTCGCTTTCGCCCCAGAGTCCGCCGACCGGACGGTTGACCGCATAATGCACCATCACCGGCTTGAAATGGCCGGATTCGTCGATGGTGTCGGTGGTTGAGTCATATGATTGGTAATATGCATTTTGTCCGTCATTCCAGGTATACCCATTTCCAACGAAATGGACACGATCAGGGTCGCCTGAGGCGACTCCTTGATCGCCTTTTAGCTTGAAGAACTGCTCCTGTTCGGGATCGTTCTGCGCGCTGATGATCTCCTCAACCTGCTCGGTCTGCACCGCGCGGATATAGCTCATCCCGCTGGCATCGGTGCTGATCAGCAAAAAGAGGTTGCCACAGCGTGCGAGCTCATCGCTCATCGCCAGGATGTGAGTGTTCATCTGGTTGAGGCGGTGGTTCCAGAATTCCTCGATAAATGTTTTGACCCGCCCATCCTCACAGTTCAGGTTGAAACCGTTGCCCACTGCATACTGCGTGGTCAGCTCGACAATGCGCCTTGCCAGGGGGTTGTAGCGCCAGGCATCGATGCACTGCAATAGGATCTCCTCGCGGGAGTAGGCCGGCCGGTCGCGGTCGGTGGTGTTGAGGGAGGTGGTGCCGACGTAGAAGGTGTTCTCGGTCTCGGGGATGCTCAACCACAACCGAAATCTCTTTTTGAGGTTCTCGATTAAATTAGCCATAGTGTGGGTGACCTCCGGTCACACATCGTCCCCGTGTGGGATCACACGTATGCTGACTGCTTGCGTCCCTGTAGGGAATGCGTGGGCATTCAGCGAGGCGGAGTTTGGTTTTAATTGTGTCAAGCAGGTTGGGCATATTCCTTTTCCATCCTTTATGTTTGAGGTTATCTTACTAAAGGGGGTAGAGGAAAATGATTAATGGGAGGTTAAATGTGGGGGATTATTTTAGTTTTTTAGTTGAATCTGCAGTTATTCAATTTGGCATTTGGTTTTTTGAAGTGCACAATGATTGAAAATATTTGGTAATTATTCCATGATAAAGAGTCTTTTGCGTTATCCATGTGGAAAATGTTATATAATATAGATATAACAAAAGGAGACCAATGAAAGCGCTGAGTTCGCAAGATTCATTTCTTAATGATAAGCGATGCTTTAATTTGACGTTTTTTGAGGATAAAGCCATAGCGGTTTTGTCTTTCCTATGCTCAATTTCCGGGAATAAATTAAACCACTATAAAGCTGCTAAACTAATGTATCTTTTTGACCGTGAAACCCTTCTTGAAACTGGAGAGCCTGCTTTCTACGGTAAATATTATTCGCTACCTGCCGGGCCGATAGTGAGCGAAGTAAACAATGCTATAAAGAGTTGCCTTCCGGATGAGCTTGATACAGATTATGATTGGAAGGCTTACTTTACACTTGATCAAGAACGACACCTATTGTCCCAAAAAAATCCTAACACAATTTACTATTCAGGTTTATTGAATGGGGAAGATGAAAAACGTTTGACAACCCTTTATAAGAAATTCAAGAACAATGATAGTTTTCCTCAAATAAAGGATTTCATGCATGCTTTACCAGAAAACATCGAACTTCAAGAAGGGGAACGGAGAATTCCTCTAACATATAGGCACATTCTTGAAAAGAACGGCTTTTCTTCTGCTCAAATAGAGGAATTACTATCAGAAATTGCTTATGAGAATTTATTTCGTGAAACTATTAGCCAGGTTTCCTAATGATTCAGGAGGGTTCAGTTTTCTTTCTAAAAGGGACTGAACCTTCGCCGCATTATCATATCTTACTCTTTCGAGATCCGTCCGGCCAAGATAAAACGAGTATTGCGGTTTATATTACTTCAAGAACCACTATGCCAGATCAAACTTGCGAATTCAATGAAGGTGATGAATTTTTCATTGAGATGTACTCGTGGGTAAAATATCGGAATTGCAAGCTCTTATTTGATATCGACCTATCGCATTTTAAACCTCTTGGGGTTGTTTCAACAGAAACCTTGGAGAAAATCAAAACTGGTTTCAGGACTGCATTAAAAGATGGAAAGATAATTGGTGATGTAAAGTCAACCTTCCTAAGATGGGAAGACAACCGTCTTTACAATTCAATGCATTGAAGAACAACCTAGTCTAAGCTAACACAATACTATGTACTTATGATTTGCATCTGCTGTGCACAACCTCTGCATAACTTAAAGCATTGACATTGCTTTCCTACCCCTGAATCTGCAAGCTGACCCAATCGACTGAGAAGCTCCCTTTATGGGTTTGCCAGTGCCACGTGTTCTGAGATGCTTTTACGAAGGATCCCGAAGGTACCATCTGATTTTCTGGTAACGCAATTATCGTGCCCCCCGCCTGGCGCCTTATACCTATGAATAGTTGGCTATATCCCACCTTTATCATTGCCTGACGTTTTGAGATTATTGGTTTAGTAGCAAGTATCTCGATAGCATCCTTTTGCAAGGCTGTAGGCATTCTCTTCTTCTGGGGCATCTAGCATAAAGAATAGACTAAGGTTTATGTCAATGCAAGGGGGATGATGATTATAATGAAGTCTATAATGTTGTCTTCAACCAATAATTGAAAGAAGGGAAATTATGCAAGTTTCTCATGCTAAAATTTTTCAGGGTTTATCTTTTTGTCTGATTTTGTCTATTTTTGTTAATGTATTAACAAGTTGTAATAATGGCAATTCACAAGCGGTAGTGGTGCAAGAAACGGAACTAAAATCAACCCAAAGAACAGCGACTCAGCAGTTGACTTTGGTCCCGGAGACAGAAGTGGCGACTGCTACTCAAACATGGACTTTGACTGCTGAACCATCGCCAACAGCCACTGCTACAGCCACAGAAACGCCGACACCAACTGAAGTATCTTTGATCGAAGGTAATATCTTTTTCGATCCACAGTCAGAAGCAGATTTCCCGATGGTAGTTGAATCCCCTAGCCCGATTGATGAACCAGATAAATTCGCCGCCTGGCAGGATGAGTATTTAAAGATGATTGAGGAAAAACTTGAAACTTACGATGGGACGTATATGAGTTTAGGAAATGGCGGCATAATGTATCAGCAAGGATTTTATATTTTTGGTAACAACGAATGGAAGGTAATGGCTTCATATCAATTTCCTTGGACAGATGATGCTGGTAATGAGCAAAAAATAATTAATAAAACATATGTTTTTAAGGATCTGGCTGGTAACAAAATTCCACTGACAGTAACTTATCCACCAACTAGTTCTCCTTTTGGAGTATGGGATGTTGATAATGGATATAAGACTCCAGAAAGTAAATTAAGGATGTATATTAGATACGAGTGGGAAGATGTGAAAAGTATATATACGGATCAATTTATTGATACTTTCTTGTCTGACCGTAATAAAAATACGGATTTTGATATTTGGTATAAAGTTGTAAGTGGTCTTGAGTGTAGTAAAGAAGATATTGAAATTGCAATTCGAATGCCAATTGTTTTTTGTGTGTTTGGTAAATATTAAATTTATTAAATGAACAATTTTGTAACGTAAATTGTGTTTTCGAAAAGAATTTGTAATCATATTTGAATTTTGATAGTAATGTGGTTTAACTAGTTATGAGTTTGGAAAGAAAGTGGTGGGTGTTTGTTATTTTGGGAATTATTATTGGCTTGGGGGTAATTTATTTGAGAAGTTTAAGTAATAAGGTTGATAATAAAACAGTAATAAGTGAAAATAGGATAAATGATTCTAAAAATAATCAGCTGACATTATTGTCTTGATATGGTTGGGAAATGCGGAAAAGTACTATGATGTTCTAACCCCTCTTCACAACTATATCAAACCACATCACTCCCCCACTCTTTTCACTTCTCCAGGCACAAATAGGGGGCAGCCATCCGAGAGGGGAGAGTAAGGGATTAAGGGGTAATTCTCCGTAAATTTCCGTAAAGCCAGGTCTACAATCACAGTCAAAGGAAGTCCTGTCAGCTCTGATAATTGATGTAGTTCTCTTATCCTTCGACTATGAATTTTTGGTTGATACAACCCCTCATCATCTTTTCGACTAATTCTTTCCCTCATCTCTTTTAAGGACATACAACCTTTCATTTGCCCCTTAGTGCTTTATTTAATCTTCAAAGCTCACAGAACATGAAGGCTATGATTTGCCAGTGGCCTTTGTCTCAAGGCAAAGCCCACTTGTATCCCTCTTATGGCTCTCTTTGGTTATCTATCTCCTCTACCGGGTCCTTGCCTTCGATCATCACCCCCTCAAACCTTCTCTCCATCACCCGCAAACTGTCCCAGGCGATCGCCAGTGCCATCACGCAGTCATCGTGCCCTCCGGCCGGCGCCTAGTACTGAAATCCACCCGAGGCCAGCCGGCTAGATTCAAAGCTCAATAGCTCATGCTTCAAGCGCTTATCGTCTAAAACCCTGATCTCCTCCCGCTCAAATGCCACCTATAAGCTTGATGGGGCTCGTCTCTTGACCAGCCCCCATCCAAGTTCGCAAAGAACCTATACCCATTCCTTAGAAATGCGCTAAGGATAAAATAAAACGCTTGCGATCTTTGCGTTCTGCGAAGATTGCGAACATTGCGAACTTGATCTTCAGTCCAGTTTCGCAACCTGTCCATATATGCTGCGAAGACTGCGAAACTGCGAAACTGGTTAACAATTCACTCATTCTCCCCCTTGCTCTGCCCGACCTATACCCATTCCCTAGAAAGGAGCTAAGGATAAAATAAAACGCTTGCGAAGACTGCGAATGATGCGAACCTCCATTTTTAATCGTAGGGGCACCCCTCCGTGGGTGCCCTTAAAAATCAGGGGTAGGCACAGAGGCCTACCCCTACAAAAATTCTTTTCTCTGCGTCTCTGGGAGAGGCTTTTTATTTACTTCCCCGTCTCGTCGCCTTTATCGCCGGGACCGATGCCCAGGGGTTTCCATTTATCTTTGTTTGCCCTCAGGCGGTGCTGCTGACCGCCGCGCGAATGCACAGCATCAAAGCCTTCCGGCTTGATCTCCATGGCTTCGCCTTCCAGCAGCCCAAAAACACCATTTTGACCGGGGGTCTCGCCCACTTTCTTGAAGGGTGCCGACAGGCTGGGATCAGGCCGGTGATAATCCATGGGTTCTTCATACGATGTTATGTATCCCTCAAAATTACGCAGCACCACCTTATTATCCGACATGGAAATGAGGTAATTGGGCATCACCGGGATCTTGCCACCCCCACCGGGCGCATCCACCACGTAGGTGGGCACCGCAAAACCGGAGGTGTGCCCACGCAGGGCTTCGATGATCTCAATGCCCTTGGAAACCGGGGTGCGAAAGTGCCCGGCGCCCTCCACCAGGTCGCATTGATAGAGGTAATAGGGTCTGACGCGGATGCGCACCAGGTCCTGCACCAGTTTGCGCTGTACATGGGCATCATCATTCACCCCTGCCAGCAACACGGACTGGTTGCCCAGGGGAATGCCGGCACGAGATAGCTTGTCACAGGCTTCCGCCAATTCCGCGGTGATCTCATAGGGATGGTTGACATGAATATTCAGCCACAAGGGATGAAATTGGGATAACAGGTCGGTCAACTCTGAGGTCACCCTCTGCGGCATGAAGACCGGTACGCGGGAGCCGACGCGGATGATCTCGATGTGCGGGATCTCGCGCAATGAACGCAGCACGCGTTCAAGCACCTTGGGTGCCAGCGTCAGCGGGTCGCCTCCCGAGAGGAGCACATCCCGTACCTGGGGAGTGTTGCGCAGGTAGTCCAGCTGGGCTTCAAAATCACCGCTCGAGAATGACTGCCCGGGATCGCCCACCAGGCGGGAGCGGGTGCAATAGCGGCAGTAGCAGGCGCATTGGTTGGTGATGAGCATCAGGACACGATCCGGGTAGCGGTGCACCAGGCCGGGAACAGGGGAATGCTGGTCTTCAGCCAGGGAATCCTCCATCATGCCGGTAAAAGGTGCGATCTCTGCATCCGTCGGGATGACCTGCTTGCGGATCGGGTCATAGGGATTGTCGGGATCGATCAGGGAGACAAAGTAAGGAGTCAATTCAACCCGAAAGATGCGGGGCTGGTTTAAAGCGTGTCGCTCACTCCCGGTGAGGGGAAAGATGTGCTCGAAATCAGCAACCGAATTAAGGCGGTGGCTGAGCTGCCAGCGCCAATCGTTCCATTTTTCATCGGGAACATCAGCAAAAGCCGGTGCACGCCTGGAGGGGAATGGGGTGTTGGGCATAAATCTCTCCTGTTTCGAATAAGTCCTTCAAATGATCATTTGCATTCCAATTGTAATATAAAAAGGGATAGCCGGGACCCGGTTCGATCCATTTTAAAGCTTGACAAAAAACACCAACATGTACTATACTGGGGTAGAGTATATAACCGTAGGATAGACATGCCCTTATACGAATATTATTGTTTCAATTGCGGGGATGAGTTTGAAAAA
>DIKH01000110.1 GCA_002424495.1 Desulfobacteraceae bacterium UBA5623 | reverse complement strand
TTGATCTCTCCGATGATCAGCTTAAGTAAGGTGGTTTTACCCTCACCATTGCGGCCGAGCAGGCAGACCCGCTCCCCTTTTTCCACCTGCATACTCACTTTATCCAGCAGGGGGGAGCCGCCGAAGCTGATGCTGACATCCAGTAAACTTAAAAGAGCCATATAATGAAGAAACCGAGATTACCGTGTTGAGGGTGGGCCACAGGAAAGAGATTTATCGGAAGATCTGACTCGTGGCCCTCACACGGCTATAACCACAATTTTGAAAAAGAGATAAAATGTTACAAAATGACAAAGGTTAATACACCGGCTCCACCCTGTTTCCGGTAAGATCTTCCATCTTCTTAATCAATTCATTACAGGGAAGGACGCTGAAATGTCTGTCTGCTTCAACAACAATCTTTTGGCCGTCTGATCCATCCAGTTTGAATAACAGCCGGCAATCGCCCTGAAATCTGAGCGCGGCATCCTTGACGTCTTCCAGGAGGTCTCTTGATACCTGCCTTCCCATCAGGTTGATTTCAATTGCCTTGATATACCTCTGCCTGACCGAGGATAAGGAAATAATCTCCTGCGCAATGAGCTTGGCGGAGTTTTCACTGATCTCAGCAGTACCATCTATAAGCAGGGGGTCGTCGTTTTTGAGCAGGTACGCGGTCTTATTGAAGAGCTCTGGAAAGACGATCACATCGGTTGATCCTGTATGATCTTCAAACCTGAGAACTGCCATTTTATCGCCCTTTTTGGTCTTTTTTATCTTCAGTTCTTCAACTACTCCTGCGACCTTTACCTGGGCCTTGTCACGCTGGGCCACAAGGTCCTGAACGCTACATGTTGCTGCCTGCTCTATCTCTTTTATAAACCCGTCAAGTGGATGGCCTGTAATGTAAAAGCCCAGGGCCTCTTTCTCTTTTCTGAGCAGTTCTTTCTCGTCCCATTCCTTAATGTCAGAAAATTCGGTGATGCCGGTGGAAGCCCCTCCAAAAAGCTCAGGAGTTCCAAACATGCTCAGTTGATTGGGATCATGATTTGCCCCTGTTGATTTGAGGACATCGTCCAGGGCCGCAAAGAGTCTTGACCTGTAAATTTGAGTAAAGTCAAATGCCCCGCACTGAATAAGCCCCTCAAGTATCCTGCGATTAACCTTTGAGCCCCCGGCCCTGCGGCAGAATTGACCGAGGTCGGTAAATGCCCCTCCTTTTTTTCTCTCTTCAATTACCGATTCCACGGCCTTGAGTCCCACGTTTTTTACAGCTGCAAGTCCAAATCGGATTTTCCCGCCTACCACTGAAAAATCCGCCTGGCTCTCATTGACGTCGGGGGGGAGTATCTCAATGCCCATTTCCCTGCATTCTGCTATATTTTTAATGGTTTTGTCCTGGTTCCCCATATCCTGCGTCAGCAGGGCAGCCATGAACTGGACCGGATAATGGGCCTTCAGGAATGCTGTCTGATAGGCGATCAGGGCATAGGCAGCCGAATGAGACTTGTTGAAACCGTAGCCGCCGAATTTTTCTATCAGGAAAAAAAGTGTCTCGGCCATCTTCGTGCTTACGCCGTTTTCCTTGGCTCCATCCACGAATCTGGCCTTGTGTCTGGCCATGACCTCGGGTTTTTTCTTCCCGACCGCCTTCCTGAGCTCATCCGCCTCCGCCATTGTATATCTTGCCAGTACCTGGGCGATCTTCATCACCTGTTCCTGGTATAATATGACCCCGTATGTCTCTTTTAAGATCGGCTCGAGCATAGGGAGAAAATATTTGATCTTTCCCTTGTCATGCTTTCCGTCAATGAATTCATTCACCATATTACTGCCCAAAGGGCCGGGCCTGTAAAGGGCGACCATGGCGATCAGGTCCTCAAAGACCTCGGGTCTGAGCTTTCTTAAGATCTCTTTCATTCCGGAACTTTCAAGCTGGAATACGCCGGTAGTCCTGCCCTCGCTTATCAATTGATAGGTGGCCGGATCTGTGAGCGATATCTTGTCAATATCAATGTCATCACCGATGGTCTCTTTTATCAGGTCGAGTGCATTTTTTATGACCGTAAGTGTTTTCAGTCCCAGAAAGTCAAACTTTATCAGGCCCAGTTGCTCAATCCTGTCCATGGTGAACTGGGTCATGATTTCATCCTTGGAGCCTTTGAAAAGCGGCAGGTGTTCCACCAGAGGCCTGTCTGCGATTACCACCCCACATGCGTGGGTGGACGCATGCCGTGCCAGTCCTTCAAGAGCCCTTGATATTTTTAAGAGTTTTTGAGCCTGCCCGTTTTCCTGCTCGAGCTTTTTTAGCTCCGGTTCTTGATTTATCGCATCTTCCAGTGTGATGCCGGGTCCCTCCGGCACCAGCTTGGCAATACGGTCAACCTCGGCAAGAGGGATATTGAGGCTGCGTCCTACATCTCTGATAGCGCCCCTGGCCTTCATGCTCCCGAATGTGATTATCTGTCCGACATTTTCAGTACCGTATTTTTCAGACACATAGCGGATGACCTCGTCCCTGCCGTTTATGCAAAAGTCAATATCAATATCAGGCATGCTTATCCGGTCAGGGTTTAAAAAACGTTCAAACAAAAGTCCGTATTTTATAGGTTCAATGTTTGTTATCTTGAGTGAATAGGCCACGAGCGACCCTGCGGCGGAGCCCCTTCCTGGCCCGACAGGGATGCCCTGGTTTTTTGCGTATTCGATAAAATCCGCCACGATAAGAAAATAACCGCAAAAGCCCATCTTGCGGATTACCTCGATTTCATAATCGAGTCTCAGGCGGTATTCGCGAAGCGTTTCTTCTGAAATACCGCCTTCTTCTTCCTCCTTTTGA
>DIKH01000323.1 GCA_002424495.1 Desulfobacteraceae bacterium UBA5623 | reverse complement strand
AGAAATTTCTCGCGGTACAGCCAGACGACCGCCAGGATTGCACCCAGTTGTATAAAGATGACGAAGGCGTTTTTGTTAGCGCCGCTGAAATTGAGCCAGTCCTTTGCAAGGATCAGATGCCCGGTTGACGAAACCGGAATAAACTCTGTAGCGCCTTCTATCAGCCCCATTACAGCGGCCTTAAGTAACGATAACATGTCCATTCAATTTATCTTCTGATGATCGGCCATTTTCCAGATTTCAACGATTCTGGCAGCAACCTCATCCGGGGTTATATTGTCAGTGTCAATATCATAGCAGGCGGCACTGAGATATTTGGGAATCCTTTTTTCAAGCACCTCCGTCACTTCTTCGGTAAAGGATTTTCCTTTGGTCAGGGCAGGTCGCCCAGTGCCGGTTTCGATCCTTTTTACAATAACACCAACTGACGCCTTGAGCCAGAAGGTCAGGCCGTTTCGTCTTAAGTCCTCGATATTTTCAGGCCGTTCTATCACCCCTCCGCCGGTATCAATAATAATGTTGTCTTTCGTGCCTATTTCTCTGGCAAGCTCCGCCTCCATGTCTCTGAACCTTGGCCAGCCGTATTTTTCTACAATCTCCGGAATGGAAATGCCAGCCCTTTTTACAATCTCTGCATCCATTCCGATACTTTTCATTTGAAGGGCATTAGACAAAATCTCTGCAACCGCGCTTTTTCCTGTCCCCCGGTATCCTATCAGCACAATGTTCATGATTGAAGATGCTCCATCACCACCCGGCGCATGACATCTTCCGGGGCACTGCCGCCGGTAAAACATTCAAACTGAAGTATTGCCTGATTGATGAACATATCAACACCTGAAATTATCTTTAGACCGGAAGCCGATGCGTCTTTAAGGAGCCTTGTCTTAAGGGGGGTATAGACAACATCAAAGACCACCTGCCCTGGCCGGAAGGACTCTATGGGGACAAGAGATGCATCTTCATTGGGGTGCATGCCTACGGGAGTACAGTTAATAATCAGGTCAGCACGCCTCATATTGGAGGCGATCGAGGAGTCTGACATCATATCAGAGCGGATGGCCGTTTCAGTGCCGGTCTCCAGATCCTTAGCCAACTGTTTTATCATGGTATTATCAATGTCGAGCAGGGATATTTCCCTTAAGTTTGCATTTTGTGCAAGTGTAAAGGCTATGGCCCTTGAAGCTCCGCCTGCCCCCAGCATCAGGACAGTCTTTCCGTCAAGTTCCACCCCCGCATCCCTTATGGCCTTAAGCGCTCCATGGCCGTCCGTGCCCAGGCCCATCAGCCTGCCCTTTTCGTTTATTACAGTATTGATTGAACCTATGTGACGATCTAGATCAGAGATCTCATCCATATACTTCATTATCTCAATCTTGTGCGGGATGGTGACGCTCATCCCCCGAAAATTCTCCAGCGCCCTCATGCCCGCCAATGCATTTTTTACATCCTCCACTCTGAATGCAACGTAAATGAAATTAAGCCCCTTAGCCTCAAAAGCCGCGTTGTGGATGGCGGGAGAAAGGCTGTGACTTACAGGGTTTCCTATAATGGCGCAGAGCCGGGTGCCTGTGTTGATCGCTGTCAATCCTCTCATTTATTCATCTTCCTTTCCCTGATCTTTTTTACCCTTCATCAACCTTTTTTTATGAACCTCTTCCAGAAATTCTCTTACCCTGACAAAGTTTTTAAAGGTTAACAGGGTAAAAGGATTGCGTTTAATCATCTTTTCGTAGTCATTTTTTGCTTTTCTATACTTATTCAGATCTACAAGATTTTCAGTCATTGCTCCCTCATGCTCAAAAAAAAGCGTGAGCGATCATATATAGCTTTACTCAAACTATGTTACTGTAGCATATTATACTGTCTTTGGACAGTCTTTAGATCCCAATGTGGAGACAAATGTTTCATTGACTGGAGCCAAACAAAAGATGCCGGAAGGGTGGGGTAGGATGAACCGGAGGCGGAAATAGGATTCCTCCCGCTGGCCTGCCAAAATCAGGCCTATCTTAAAGGACTTCAATATTCTCAGAGCGAAATGTGTGGAAAGACATAAACCTTGAAAAGCATAAACACTGCAAAAATGGAAACGGCCCATGCGCCTACGGCTATAATAAGATCTATCCATTCCCTTACGCCCTGAGAATCATGACCCATTTTCTACCTCCCTGGTGGGATAATAACTTAAGACGAAATGGTAATTTGGATGTCATTATTTTATGCGCAACACCTGGTATGTCAACAATAAAATATCCCAATATGCATAGGTACTCATCATAGTCAGACCCGAATAGGAGAACTTCAGGCTGCTGATGTATATCTTATTTTTTCTGAAGGGGGCTACTCTTGCCCTGTATGCAGCTATAATGCCAGGCCCGTTTCAGGCATATCTGCTTTCTCATGTGCTGAAAAACGGATGGAAAAAAAGCCTGCCTTTGGCGCTGACACCCATTATTACAGACGGACCGATCATTGCCCTGGTTTTGTTCGTACTTGCAGGAACGCCCCAGCTTTTATTAGACATTCTTCGCATACTGGGGGGGCTTTTTATCCTTTATATTGCAAGGGCTATCTTGTTAAGCCTAAAAAAACCCCTTACAATGATAAAGCCATCTGCGGCCGCCAAGACAAAGGGCTTGGTAAATGCCATTATCCTGAACGTCTTGAACCCGAATCCTTATATATTCTGGGGCGTTATATCTGGGCCGATCCTGCTTTCGGCATGGAGGGTGTCTCCAGGCTTGGGGATCAGCTTCTTAATCGGTTTTTATGGCATTTTTATTTTGGGCCTTTCTGTCCTGATCGTCATTTTTGCAACGGCAGGGAGGCTTAATCAGGCCGTCAATCGGGGGATCAATATCTTTACCTGCGGGGCCTTGATTGTATTTGGTGCATATCAATGTCTGACAGGGCTGATAACCTTGGTATCAAGCTTTTATACCAGGTGAAGACTTTGCATGTCGGTAACTGGTTGCGGGTTACGGGAAATGGATATAACCAAGAGGGCAATGAAATGTCTATTCGTTTGATAGCAAAAGAACTCTACCGTCTGAGACAACAGGTGGAAGGGCTTGAAGAGCA
>DIKH01000245.1 GCA_002424495.1 Desulfobacteraceae bacterium UBA5623 | reverse complement strand
GCCATTATCATCTCAATCGCGTCGCGGCCAGTGGAGATGCCGCCGGTCCCGATGATCGGCATATCCACGGCCTTGTAAAGCTCAAAGACCGTTGCCACCGCAAGGGGCTTTAGGGCCGGGCCGCTTATTCCCCCTATACCGAAGCCCAGGTATGGCTTTGCGCTGTCAATGTCAATCACCATGCCCGGTCCGATGGTATTGGAGGCTGTTATGCCATAGGCGCCTGCGCCCTTTGCAGCCAGGGCCATCTCGATCAGATTTCCGGCGGAGGCAAGCGGTGGAAGTTTTACAAACAGGGGCTTTGAGCTGGCTGAACATATGGCGGTCACAATCCTGGCTACCTCTTCGGGGTTGTCCTGGTTGCCCATCTTCCCATAGCCGGGGGTATGGGGGCAGGAAAGAGGCGCCTCAAGCGCGGCAAAGCCCATCTTGTCCATCATGGAGGCGACATATTCAAACTCTTCGACACAGGTGCCTATCAAAGAGCCGATGACCGGACATCCAACCTGAGCAAGGTCGCAAAACTCTTCTGACGCCTTTTCTATTCCAGGGTTAGAATATCCGACCGCATTGATCAGGCCAGGCCCAAAGGATAGGACTGTCGGGTTGGGGTGCCCTGTGCGTGGCTCTTTACTGACAGACTTGATCGTGACAGCGCCTGCGCCGTTTGAAGATATTGCCTTTAGGAGATCTCGAGTGGTCCCCAATATCCCTGATGCAAGAATGGCCGGATTCTTCAGCGTGCAATTAAACAGATCTACGGATATGTCGGGTTGTGGTGGCATTAAGGTTATCTGTGCAAAAATAGCTTGGGTTATTTTTGATGGTCCCGTAAAAAGTCAAATTTTCGACGATTCCGTAAAAAGCTCCGTATACAAGGCGCACAAATCCTGAGGAATGAGGCGTAGTTATATCTACGCCGCAGTGACGAAGGATGCCGCGCAACGCAGTAGCCGGACTTTTTACGGAATCGTCATTTTTTAGCGACTATACGATACAAGGCATGAGCAGGTCAATAAATTCCCTGTATTTGCTTAATGCTTCAGAGGCATTCTTGATCCGGCATCCGGTTCGGTTTTGGATTGGGGCCTTCGAGACTGTGTCGTAATTATAAAATGGGCTCTGTTTTTCCCGTCATGCCGGACCCCGATCCGGCATCCAGTTTTTCAACACCTTGTAAATTTTCTGGATTCCGGGTCAAGCCCGGAATGACAAAACGCGGGACAGCAACATTTCTAGCATTGCGACACAGTCTCTTCGCCGCAATGGCGATACACGGCAAGCCTTGGGGAATTCAACCGCAAGGGATTAAAAGAACAGTCTCCCCTCCCCTGGCGGGAGGGGATCAAGGGGAGGGGGATAAGATAGCGCTAGAAATACCTCCTTCACCCCCACCAAAGGGCCGGGTGATCAAACGGGTTGACAATCTGCATGTGTAAGACGTAACGATTACGGCCTAATTGTTGTTTTGGAAGGCTTGTGGGCAAAGGAGAATGGAAAGCAGGTTGTGAACAAAGGGCATTTAGCGGCGGTTGAGTGCGCGTACGGCTCGTTGCAGCGGCTAAGTTGCGGAACAAAAAAGTGAAAGGAGAGATGTGCGATGAGTAGAGGAAAATTGTTTGTTCTGTGTCTTGCGGTTGTGTTTTTGCTTTACGGGTGTGGAAAAAAAGCGGGTCTTGAGGGAAAGCTGGTGGACGGAAAAGGCCAGCCCCTTTCCGGGGTAAAGGTGATAGCCAATCAGGTGCAGCCCATCAAGGGCTACTAGCAATTTGAGGAGACCACTGCCTCTGACGGGACCTTCAAATTTAAAAAGCTCTTTCCCACATCGGAATATGTGCTTTCCCCGTATCTGAAGGACTGGAGCGCCGCGCCCCTGGTGGTGATCGAATATGAGGCGGGAAATCTCCGGACATTTTTCGGCCAGGAGGGGTGGCAGTCTACCGCAAAGCTTACCGTGAGTTCAGGACCGGAGGGTGCCCGATTATGGTGGCCCCGGCACTGGCAGGAGTGGAAGGAAAGGTGCAGGACAGAACTGGCAAGCCACTTTCCGGTTTAAAGGTTGCTAGCCAGGAGACGGCGGTCAAAGGCTATGAGAAATTTGAGTCAGCGGTTGGTCAGGATGGGGCATTTAAGTTTGAAAAGTTATTGCCCGAATCCAAATATGTGCTGAAACCGCAATCAGATGCCTGGGCTACTGATGTCGCAGTGCCTGTCACGACCGGCAGGCAGGGCGAGATCTTCAAGATAACATCTCCCATCAATATCCGGTTTACAGTGTCAAAGGATAGCGTCATAGGAGACCTTGCGACCGGCCTTGAATGGCATGAAGGCCCTGATAGAGACACCACCTGGGACCAGGCGTCCGCTTGGGTAAACAGCCTTAATGTTGCGGGCGGCGGGTGGCGCATGCCGACAACCAGTGAACTTGGCACCCTTTACCAGAAGGGATCGGGGGAGCGAAACATGCCCAAGGCATTCAAAACCAAGGGGTGGGGTGTCTGGTCCGGGCAGCTCCGCGATTCCTCGGCCGCGTGGTACTTCTACTTCAATGGCGGTCAGGAGTACTGGGGCTACCGCAACGCCTCGTACTACACCCGGGCCTTCGCGGTGCGTTCCCGAAAATGATGGATTATTCGGTCATTTGATCTCTTGATTATTTGTCTTTCGGGTCCAGGGCGAAGCCCTGGTCGCGGATTTTTTTTGGAGGCGTCTCTTGGCCCAGTACGAACACCTGCCAATCTACAAGGCTGCGTTTGATCTTCTCCTGTACATGGAAAAGATAGTGGCCAATTTTTCCAGGTACAACAAGTACACCCACGGCTCAGCGCTGAGAAACCTGGCAAGGGATGTGACCATGCTGATCGTCAGGGCCAAGGCAGACGCCTTGCAGAGTCTCTCTTCACGCGTTTTCCCCAGTTGTCCGCTTTCAGGTCGGGAGTTTTTTCGAGATGTTCGACAGGGATGCCATGTGGGCGATTAGAAATCTTGGAATGTCGCGGATATCCCCCCGGCGGGGCTTTTATGCAAGATGCGGTGTTCATCGGACCAAGACGCCTGCATTCTTGCGGAAGATAAGCGGGGCTCAAGTCTTGTGTGTTATCCAGACCGGGCGGACTCACTGGCGTATTTGTGAGAGGATTGGTGTGAGATTGGATCTTGGTCCAACATGGAGAAAACCCCCGCATCCCTTTACAGGATGTGATGGGGAGAGGGAAAGGATTTTAATCCCTTGTTGTACAAGAAGTGAATAGAATATCTTGGCACGAATAGCTGGAGATGATAAGATTTATATATGGGCAAATACGAAAAACTGTTCGAGCACATTTTAATGCGCAGATCAGACGCAAACGTCCCATTCGATGCGTTGTGCGGCTTGCTAAAGCGTCTTGGTTTTGAGGAGCGCATCAAAGGAGATCATCACATTTTCACAAAGGAAGACGTCGAGGAGATCCTGAACTTACAACCCAAAGACGGGAAGGGGAAGCCTTACCAGGTTAAACAGGTCAGGGATATCATCCTGAAATATCAGATTCGTATTGGAGAATGAATATGGATAAAAAATACGAAATCATCATCTTTTGGAGTTCTGAGGACGATGCGTATATCGCTGAGGTTCCAGAACTGCCCGGATGCATGGCCGACGGCAAGACCTACCAGGAGGCGCTAGGTAACGCGGAACGGATTATTGAGGAATGGATCGAAACCGCCACTAGACTCAATAAACCCATCCCTCAGCCGAAGGGCCGTCTTGCATATGCGTGATCTGCAATGCTGACCTAACTCCTTCAATTTTTTCAACTTACTCCATGAACGATACCTTGAAAAGACGGATTCAAACCCTTGCCCAATGGATATATGAGTCCCAATACCTGGTTGTCTTTACCGGCGCTGGCATAAGCACTGAGTCCGGGCTGCCGGATTTCAGGGGCCCGGATGGGCTTTGGACCCGCAGGGATAAGGGCCTCCCGCAAAAGGAACCCAGGCAGCGGTGGAGGGACACAGAGCCCAACCGCGGCCACTATGCCATTGTGGAACTTCAGGATATCGGAAGGCTCAAATTCCTGATTTCCCAGAACGTGGATAACCTTCATCTGAAATCAGGGATTCAGCCGGACCTCTTGGCGGAACTCCACGGAAACCTTGCCAAAATGCGCTGCACACAGTGCGGGCTGAAGGTTGACCGCTCATTGGGCAGCACCACTTGCCAGTGTGGAGGCCTGCTTGTCAAGAGCATAGTGGATTTTGGCCAGTCACTTCCTGAAGAGGACCTGAGGCTGTCCTTTTATCACTCACGAAAATGTGATCTTTTTGTGGTCGCAGGCTCCAGTCTGGTGGTGACCCCTGCCGCGGATATGCCTCTTGAGGCGCTGCGTGCAGGCGCAAGGCTTGTGATCATAAATGATGGAGAAACACCCTTTGATGGGCATGCAGGTTTGAGATTCCATGAGGCAATCGGTGAAGTTCTGCCGGAGGCGGTAGTGATATTAAAAGGACTGATGGGACGTTTGGACCCGTCATGAAATAAGCCTTACACTTCCGCATCCCATATTCGGGTCATCTTCGCCCGATCCTCAATCGCAAAATCCTCGAATTAGCGGTGCTAGTCCTGCGGTTTTGCGATTTCGGATCAGCCAAATCTAACCCAAATCTGAGCGCCGAATTGTAAAGCTTATTTCATGACGGGTCCTTAAGGCTGAGTGATTCGATAAATCCGCTAAAGGCTCCCGCTGATCTGGGATGTTGCGACTGTGTGGTGAAAATTAAGGAGGAATGATTGAAATATATAGATGACTTTTTTCCAGGTGAAGTCGAAAAAGTGGGAGAATACCATCTCAGCCAGGAAGAGATAATAGAGTTTGGCCGGAAATGGGATCCTCAGTCTTTCCATGTTGACCCGGTTGCCGCGGAGGAGTCGGTTTTTTCCGGCCTTATCGCAG
The DNA here is from genome assembly GCA_002424495.1 of Desulfobacteraceae bacterium UBA5623. Classification (GTDB taxonomy): domain Bacteria; phylum Desulfobacterota; class DSM-4660; order Desulfatiglandales; family Desulfatiglandaceae; genus UBA5623. The sequence goes on along the minus strand of DIKH01000245.1, from coordinate 736 downwards.
CCGGACCTCATCTTATGGCTATTACTGTACTTCTATTGGGCACCCATCAACCAAAAGTTTCGGTTCTGGCTGGTTTGGGGTGGGATGAGGTTCGGTTTCTTGAGCCGGCACGTCCTGGTGATACCTTGACCCTCTTCCGGGAGTGCATGGAAGTTCGGCAATCAACTTCCAATTCGGATCGTGGGGTGGTCCGTAACCGGATCACCCTCAAAAACCAAGATGGTCAGCCGGTCATGAGTTATATAATCACTGTCCTAGTTGCCAAGCGCCCGGAATCAGAAAAAAATCCAGGATGGAAGAAACGAGTATCCGTAATTGATGTAACATTCCTGGGTTTGGCTGCGACTGTACTTATGAGGCATAAGGCCAAATGAAAATATTTGAGAGGATGAAACAACGTATGGACCTCAAGCACCCTCCTGGCAGGCCGATGAGGCCCCACGGGCCTCATGGCTTTGATCGGCCATTTGGTGGGCCTGTTAAAGAATAAGAAGGGCTGAACCATGGAGGTTTCCAGGCTATTGCTGCCCACTACACTTTCAGTCCTGACAAAAGATCTTACAACCATTGCCAATGTCTTTCATAGCCATGTTGAAAAATATGGAGACAGGGCGTGTGTTGCCCACAAGGAGGGTGGCCGCTACAAGGATATATCATGGAACCGAATGGGTGAAATGGTTCGTGATCTGGCGTCTTTTTTGCTCTCCATGGGGATCGGCAAGGGTGACAATGTCGC
>DIKH01000269.1 GCA_002424495.1 Desulfobacteraceae bacterium UBA5623 | reverse complement strand
AGGCCTGATCTGCTCCTGCTCGATGAGCCTACCAATCATCTGGACATCCCTTCCATACGCTGGCTCGAGCAGTATCTCACGGAGTTTAGCGGCGCAATGATCCTCGTATCCCATGACAGGGATTTTCTTAATCGTCAGATCCGACGGACTATATGCTTTGAACCGGAAGGGATCAAGACATACAGCGGTAATTATGATGCCTATCTAACGGCCCGTGAGGATGAGCAAATGTCCCTGGAGTCCAGGGCCAGGAGACAGGAGCAGAGGGTCAAGGAGGCGGAAAAATTTATTGAAAGATTTCGCGCCAAGGCCAGCAAGGCAAGGCAGGCACAAAGCAAGATCAAATTAGTCAAGAAAATCGAACTGGTTAAGACACACCGCAAGGATGTCGTCACCCGATTTTCCTTCCCCGATGTCCCCCAAAGCGGAAGGGCGGTGGTGACAATCAAAGGCCTGTCAAAGAAATTTGGTGAAAATTATTTGTATCAGGACCTGAATCTGATGGTGTTGCGGGGTGAACGGATTGCGGTAATAGGGCCAAACGGCTGCGGCAAGACAACATTGCTGAAGATTGTATCAGGCGAAATTAACCCGGATAAAGGTGAGGCATCCCTGGGCCACGGGGTCAGCATGTCATATTTCGCGCAGCACCACTCAGAGATGCTCGACCCCCAGAAGACAGTAATTCAGGAGGTATACAATGTTGTTCCTGATCAGAGTGTAGGCTTTGTCAGAGGGGTGTGTGGGGCCTTTCTCTTCTCCGGCCAGGATGTGGATAAGACAGTATGTGTCCTTTCAGGAGGAGAACGGGCGCGGGTGTCTCTGGCAAAAATCCTTGTCAAACCCGGCAATTTTCTGGTGATGGATGAGCCTACAAATCATCTGGACATATCCTCATCAGAGGCCCTTATCAATGCCCTTTCAGAATACAATGGGACCTTGCTGTTTGTCTCCCATAACCAGTCATTCATCAACAGACTTTCAACAAAGATATGGGATATCAGGGACAGAAGGATAGATGAATATCCAGGGAACCTTGAAGAATACTACTATCATATCAGCATGAGAGAGAGGCAACTGGCGAAAACACCTTGCAACATAGAATCCAACAGGAAAGACCAAGAAAACGATATAAAGACAAAAAAATTCCACAATCGCAAGGAAGAAAAGCGTCAAAAAGCGGAAAGACGCCAATTGATCCATGACACGCTAAAACCGATCGCAAAAGAAGTGGAAATGCTTGAGGCCCGGATTTCAGAACTTGAAAAGACACAGGAAGAGGTTGAAATATTACTTGCAGAGCCAGGTATTTTCAGCGATAAAAAAAAGAGCATCCCTGTTCTGACTCAATACAAGGCGGTCAAAAAAGAGTTGGAAGCATCATTGAAAAAATGGGAGGAGACCCACCAGAGGCTCGAAGCGGCGAAAAAGGAGCTAGGGGATGGGCTGTGAGGGCAGCCGCAGTGCTAATCAGGCAATAGGCAGGTGTTACATGAAAATAAAAGAAGAACATAAGGACCTTTTGAGGGGCTTAGGTCTTAACGACAAGGATTTTGAATTGTTTGACGGCAGATTTGTCCGTTATGAATATGACAGTGAAAAGGGCGTCAGGATATATGACCCATACTATACAACTTCTTACAACGAGTATATTGATGTGGATGGCTGGAGTTCCTGGAGCATTGAAAATGATGCCTTTATGACAGGGATAATCAAAGACGCACGGGCGGAGACCTTACGAAGGGAGGCCATCAGCCAAAGACCTGCACCAGAAGATATCGCTCAGTCCATAAAGAAAAAATTCAAGGGGAAGGATATTGAATAAACCGTAACAGTTTAGGCAACCGTTAACGGGTTGTTTGTTACTTTTCTTCCGCTACTAATTCGCAGACCCTTGCATTGGTCTTTTTGAGCCTGTCCATCAGCGCCCTGATCAGGCCCTTTAGCCTGGGGTCAACTGATTCGTATTCGCGACGCATGCGGTGAATGTCAAGAAGTCCAAGGCGGACCGGACCGCCCGATGCAACAGCAGAGACGCTGCTGGCACCCTCTTCGCTTGACAGAAAGGCCATTTCTCCCAAGATCTCGCCTTCCCTGAGCGTGGCCAGAGTAACGGTCCCTTTTGGGGCCTTTTTTTTGATCTTTACCCGTCCCTCCAGTATGACAAAGACCACGTCAGACTTGCTCCCCTCCTGGATAATAACAGCGTTATCCGGATGCATCTCTTCGTCTGCCATATAGGCATAGGTAATCTGGTCCGTATGCATACTTAATAACTCCTTTTTCTCTAAGGCATTAAGAAAAAGCCCAACTCTTTCTCCGTCCCCTCTCTGATGCCGGTAAAGAGCATCCCAAGAGAGAACCTCCCCGGGATCCTGGGTTCTCTGATAGACAAAATTTTTGCGGTTAGCTTTATGTCCTTACTGTTAGGAAGTGCTGCCTCTACCAGGAATTCGTCCCCGGAATCGAGGGAAAACTTCGTACCGGGCTTTATCGTGACATCCATTTTCATACCGCTCATACTGATATTTTTGATGATACCCTTCAATCGAGGCCTTGGATAAACTCCTACCGGGCTGTATACACAATCGAGGTTCACATCCTTTCTGTAGTGGCGTCTTTTTTCAGGCCCTGTCGCCTACACTCAAAAATGCCATTTCCCCAAAGACCTCACCTGGACCCAAGTGTGTCATAATCATATCTCTGTCTTCCACCCGTTGGAATATTTCAACTATTCCCTTGATGATTTTGTAGATTGATATGCCATAGTCGCCCTCCTTGATGATCAGTTCTCCGCCCCTGTAACTGAGTCTCACCATAGGGGGGATCTCCCTATTACTGCTAAGCATGACCATATGCGTTTCTCCCCGGTCTTTGTCAAAAGATAAAATTCATCCTAACATCTATCGTCTTTTCTTTAAATAAACTTGAGCGCCGGATAAAGGGCTTGGAAAATTGTCCGGGAATCTGCAGTGATGTGGACGACACTGGCAATGGGAGCAAAATGCAGACCTCGATCCACATGACAATCCGCAATCACCTGTCTGCCGGCCTTGGGGTTAAGGACCTAAAAAGGGCTCAAAATGGTACCATTCAAAGGGGTGTCGGAGAAGACTCTGTTCCAGAAGGTCAGCGTATATCTGTGCGGACTTACGGATAACCTCACCCCGGTCTGCACGCGAGGCGGCCTTTATATGGATAGGCTCGGAGACCGTAAAATGATACCTTTTCCTGCCTGTGCGAAAGGCGAAAAAAATAAATAAGGGCGCACCGGAAAGCAGGGCTAATACATAAGGGATCTCCGGGACTGAGACATCATGACCCAGAATTTTTACCTGGACGCTGCGCTGGTCTTTCTTCCACAACACGTCCCCGGTCATGGAGACAAGACCCCCTGACCTGAGGAATTGAATCCCCTTAATGATATCAAAGGGAGACCCGCCATCCTGATCCACGGCAACGATCCGTATGCCGCTTTCGGCAAGATTCTCTTTCTGGATTCTCTCAATCTCCTCTTTGTTGCGAATACCCATATATAAGAGCAGGCTCAACTTGTCATACTGTCTCTTAAGGAGGTTTGCAGCAACATCCCAGTTACCCACATGGGACATCAAAATAATGCCGCCTGTCTTACCCAATACCTCCTCAAGGTGTTGGTGGCCCTGGGAAGTGTAGGTTATGTCATTAAAATCACGGGCAAGAAACCTGTCAAGGAACACGGAGGTGAAATTCTGATATTGCTTCCAGACGCACAGGAGATAGTAGATCAAGGAATGACCCGGAAAAACCACTCGATAAAAGAGTACGCATACATTCACTCTACGGGGTAAAAAAATATAATATCCTGCGGCGATCACCCTGGATATGGCCACAAATATCCACGAACCCAGTATCTTGGACAGGCGAATGAGAAAAATATAAAAGAGCGCCTTCATTTTTTTGAGTCAGCCCTTAGAACTGTTCCCCAGGCAAAATATCCTTTGTGTAATCAGGCGGCTGAATGTCCCGAAGTTTCTAACAAAATCCACAAAAGGGCGGAAGTGGGATATCCTATGAGAGCCCTCATTGTATATAACACGAACCGGGGCCTCAATAACCGGGATCTGATTTCTCCTTGCCTTAACCAGGACCTCGACCTCGTACTGGAACCTCCTGGCCTTGACATTTAGCCCCATAGCCTCCGGCAAGGGGTATATCCTGAAACCGCTCTGAGAGTCGTTCATCCTTGGGCCTCCGGAAACCCACACCCAGAAATTTGAAAAGTTCCTGCCGAACCGGCTGGTCCAGGGTGCGCTGGTTCTAAGCATCCCCTGCCTGATGCCGACAACAATGGGTCTTTGACGCTCGGGAATTGCACGGATCAGTCCCAGGGCGTCTTCCGGATGATGCTGACCGTCGGCATCCAGTGTAATAGCCCAATCGGCGACTCTTGCTGCCTGTGTAAAACCGGTCATAATCGCAGCCCCCTTACCCTGGTTGGTCGGGTGACGCAAAATTATGATTCCTTCAATCTCCCTGATCCTGTCAAAGGTTGAATCCGTTGACCCGTCATCCACCACAATCACCGGCATTTTTAGTTTCAAGGCATTTTCTACAACATCCTTGACCTTGTGATCGTGATTGTAGGCAGGAATGACAATCGCGAATCTTCCCCTTATATTTTTTTCCGGTTTAGTCATTTCAAACAATGTGAGCACATTGAAACCCTTGTTCGGGCAAAATAGCCACAGCCCATGTGCCAGGTCCCATATGGACCCCGGAGGTCAGGGAAAGGGGTTGCAGCATAATATTAGCCAGGGGATAACGCATCCTGATTTTCCCTTCAACCGTATCCCGCACCCATTTATCATTGTCGGAATATTCCAGCATGATAAACGGATGAGATCCATCATCAATGCATCTTTTCATCTGTTTCATGGCAAATTCAATCTGCCCGACACTGTCTCTTACCACCCCTGCCCTGATGGCGCCTTGGGCCGTGGGGCTGATTACCGGCTTCATATGGAGCAGGTCGCCAAAAAATCCGCCAGCCCTGGACAGCCTCCCACCGGCTGCAAGGTATTCCAGCCGGTCCGGGAAGACATATTCCTCACATGCGTTAACAGCCTCTCTTGCAAAATGTATCACACTATCTGCATCCCCAGAGGTGTTTGAATACCGGGCCGTGGCGATTGCAACCGCTCCCAGCCTGCCGGATGCGGCACCTGAGTCAATGACCGTCAGTCGGTCATTGGGGTCATTTTTATTTTTCCATGCCATCACCGCTCCGTAGTTGCCTGTAAAAACAGATCCAACGCAAAGATACAAGACACGTCCGTATTGCTCCAGGACACTTTGATAGCATTGGCTGCGTTCAAAATCTGATCCCTGTGCCGTTGAAACCCTTGCCCCCTTTCTCATCAGAGAATAGAGTTC
>DIKH01000039.1 GCA_002424495.1 Desulfobacteraceae bacterium UBA5623 | reverse complement strand
TCTCTGCAAACTGGTTACAGAATAAACCCAAGTATGTAACAAGCTTTTTAAAGGCCATGTTCGGGGAAAAGGCTTCAAAGGAAAACGACTTCTGTTACTCCTGGCTGCCTAAGTTGGATGACGGCAAGTCTTATTCCTGGCTCGATATCTTCGATGAAATGTACAGGGGAAACATCAAAGGCCTTTTCGCATGGGGTCAGAACCCTGCCTGTTCCGGCGCAAACGCCGGCAAGATCAGAAAAGCCATGTCAAATCTGAACTGGATGGTCAGCGTTAATATTTTTCCTAATGAGACCGCGGAATTCTGGAGAGGTCCGGGGATGAACCCTGAAGACATAAAGACAGAGGTCTTTCTGCTCCCCTGCGCCACCAGTGTTGAAAAGGAGGGCTCTGTTACAAATTCAGGACGCTGGATGCAATGGCGCTACGAGGCTGTGAAGCCACCCAACTTTTGCAAACCCGACGGCCAAATCATGGTGGAATTGTATGATAAAGTCCGTGGGCTATACAAAGCCGGAGGCGTATTTTCCGAACCTATCCTGAGCCTGAGATGGGACTATTTTGAAAACGGAAGGTTTGATCCGCACTCCGTGGCAAAACTGATAAATGGTTACTTTGAAAATGATGTCACCATAAACGGCGAAATATTTAAAAAGGGCGCCCTTGTGCCGTCATTCGTAAATCTACAGGCTGACGGCGCCACAAGCTCGGGTAACTGGATCTACTGCCAGTCTTACACAGAAACGGGAAATATGGCTGCCCGTCGCAAAAAGAACGACCCGACCGGCATGGGGCTTTTCCCTGAATGGGCCTGGTGCTGGCCGGTAAACCGCCGCATCATCTACAATCGCGCCGCGGTTGATCTCATGGGTAAGCCCTGGTCTAAAAACAAGAATATCCTGGAATGGAAAGATAATAAATGGGTGGGAGATATACCTGACGGCGGCTGGCCGCCCATGGAAGTGGACAGGGCCACGACCAAACTACCTTTTATCATGAAACCTGACGGGGTTGCCTCAATTTTCGGCCCAGGACGAAAAGACGGCCCTTTTCCCGAGCATTATGAGCCCTTAGAGTGTCCGGTTGAAAAAAATATTCTGTCCGGCCAGCGCATGAATCCTGTTGCATCCATTTATTCTTCTGACATTGAAAATCATGCAACCTGCGATTTACGTTTTCCCATTGTGGCGACCACTTACAGGGTTGCAGAACACTGGCAGACAGGTGTGCTTACACGTTGGCAGCCATGGCTCCTGGAGACGCAACCACAGCTATTTGTCGAGATGAGCAAAGAGCTGGCCGGCCGGAAAGGGATCAGAAACGGAGACATGTGCATGGTTTCCTCTGCCAGAGGGGATCTGGAGGCTGTTGCTATTGTAACAGGCCGGTTCAGGCCAATTACCATTCAGGGGCAGACCATTGACCAGATCGGGCTTCCCTGGTGTTTTGGGTGGATACATCAGAAGGGGGGAGGTGATTCCGCCAATCTCCTCACTCCATCCATTGGGGACCCGAACACCAGTATACCGGAAACCAAGGCCTTTATGGTCAATATTGAGAAAATAGGGTAAGGAGGCCGCAACCATGTCCGGCAACTTTTTTCTTATTGACACCACCCGCTGTATTGCCTGCCGCGGATGTCAAATCGCATGCAAGCAGTGGAATAAGCTTCCTGCGACTAAGACAGAACAATATGGCTCGTACCAGAACCCTGTGGAGCTGGATGGCAACACATATCGCCTGGTGCGTTTTGCTGAACATCCCTTAAAGGAAAATGATGTTGTTTGGTACTTCTTCAGCGACTCCTGCCGGCACTGTCTGAATCCGCCATGCAAAAGCAAGGCTGACCAAATACTGAAGGATGCTATCACCGTAACCGATTTTGGAGCGGTGATATTTACAGACAAGACCTCAGCCCTAAGGAAGAACTGGAAGATAATCAAGCATGCCTGCCCTTGGAGCATCCCCAACTGGTCTGAAGATAAAAAGATGCTTACCAAATGTCATATGTGCCATGACAGGGTTGAAGCAGGGCTATTGCCTGCCTGTGTCAAGGCCTGCCCTACGGATGCGCTTATGTTTGGAGATGAGATGAATATCAAGGAAATCGCAGCCCGGCATCTGAACGCCGCCAGAAAGCGCTTCGGTGACAAGGCGCGGATCCTGGATCACAACGAGGTTCGGGCGTTGTATCTGGTTGTAGATGATTATGAAAAGTATCTTGCATCTGAATAGCAAACCACATGATCTCTACACCTGAAGAAATTGCTTATAGGGTAAAAGCCATCCAAAGGCGCAACCCCTGCTATGAAAAAATAGCACAGTGGGTGGGAGATCTGTTGTCTGAAACCGTGCGATTTACATATGAATTTTCCATGCCCGGCGCAGGTTTCAACTGCAAGGGCCTGCCGGACAACTGGGCCAAAGGACAACCACTTCTGGATATCAGTAGCTTGTCTGTGGACTGGAATCAGGCCGAAAACTTATATAGACGCCTGGTAACGATGGTCGGCCAAACGAAAATGGGCCAGACCCAGGAGGAGGGGCTCCTTAAGGCACTGGCCAACGATCAGAAAAGCTCCCACAAGCTGATGAGGGCTGTGCTGAACTCCGATCTTGCACCTGTAGAATCAGTGGCCATGGATCTGACTGTTGATCCTTCATTGCTCAACATCCTTTTGCGCATGTCACTGCGACCAGCACTATTGAAAGTTGCCGAGGCCTGCCGCGGCTATCTGGATTTTGGAAAATGGACTAAAGGCCATTGTCCGGTATGCGGTTCCCAACCAATACTTGCCGAACTTTCCGGCGATGGCGGAAAGAGGGCGCTCCATTGCTCCTTATGTGAGACTGTTTGGCCCTATCCCCGCTTGTGCTGTCCTTTCTGCGATCATGATAATCCGGAAGGCTTAGGCTACCTTCGGCCGGAAGATGAACCAGGCCTGCGAGTGGATCTCTGTGGCAATTGTGGCCGATATATAAAGACCATTGATCTGCGCGAAATTGAAGGCCCTGTGATTGCGCCCCTGGATGATGTTGCCACCTGGCATCTGGACTTGATGGTTACCGATGGTATGGGACTTGAGGGCGAAAGTTGATACAAGACTTCAATTATACTGCTGTATGAAAAGGACATGCCGTTAGAACGACTGAGATAATCCGGGCGGTCACCTCCTGGTATCTTATTCGTTTATCAGAATTCAAAGGGGAGTTGTGTTTTTTTCAAAATCAATCATCAGTCAATATTTCGATCCGATACCTTCACAATTGCTATCGGCTGTTCCTATAGTAAATGAATTCCGTATCGGTTTTTCCAGTTTGACAATTCAGCCTCACTTTCCTAGTACCATGTAACCTTTATTG
>DIKH01000375.1 GCA_002424495.1 Desulfobacteraceae bacterium UBA5623 | reverse complement strand
GCAACTGCCGTTTTTAGGATTATTTTTCTGGGCGGAGAGCACAGATTGGACTGGTTTACGGCTTATCCTTTCAGCGTTTTGTCAAAAAAACATCAATACATCACCGGCCACCCTGCAACAAAAGGAGACGTGATCATCGGAAACGATACCTATATTGGATATGAGTCCATTTTGCTCTCAGGTGTTAAAATCGGAGACGGTGCGGTTGTAGGCGCACGTGCGGTCATTACACGAGACGTGCCGCCATATGCAATTGTTGGAGGTAACCCTGCAAAAGTAATCCGTTACAGGTTCAGTCCTGAAACAATTGAAAAACTTTTACGGATCAGATGGTGGGATTGGGATGATGATAAGGTGGATCATGCGATTCCATACCTGCTAAAAGGCGAGGATTCAATTGCAGAACTTGAAAAGGACTTCTGTAGTTAATGCCTTTGCAGCAGCAATCTGAAAAGCCCGTTATCAAATACCTTTTTTTTACATTTTACCATGTCTCAACATCGATATTAGAAGCCAGAATCCCATTATCCCTGCAATAATGAAACCAGTCAAACCAATGATCGGAATTTCATGCCATTTAGGTGGGACACCGGAAAGGACGATAAGTGAAGAGGCCACAATAAGGGACGCCAGCACAATGGAAAAGGAGATTCGGTTGCTTATCCTGTTATTGGAAAAAAGCACCGGCTCCAGTCCCCGGTGCTCGAACTCAATTTTTACCTTGCCTGCCTTGGCCTGCCTGAGGATTTCGTGGAGTTCCCTGGGGGTATCTCGTAGAAGAGAGAGAAGCTCCGTGCCGGATTCCATCATATCATTGGCTATTCGTATAGGGCTCAGACGTCTTGACTGTATAAGCCGGACAAAAGGTTCGGCATGTTTGATTATGTCGAAATCAGGATCCATCATCCGGCCCACGCTTTCGGCTGTGCTCAGCGCCTTTATCAGAAGAAAAAATTCGGGCTTGATCTGCAGACCGAACCTCCTGGCCATCTCCAAGAGCTGGTTCAGCAACTTGCCGACTTCCCATTGTTTCAAAGGCTTATATATATGGCGATGCATGAACTCGTCCAGATCGCGTTCAAGTTTCTTCTTGTCAGGCTCTTTTTGAAAATAGGTGAGTTTGAGCAAGGCATTTCCTGCTTTTTTCCCATCGTGATGGATTATCGCCAATATCAACTCTGTAAAGTCCAGTTGATCCTGTGAACTTAAATGGCCCATCATGCCAAAGTCCAGATAGCAGACAATATTGTTCGGAAGGATGAAGACATTCCCAGGATGGGGATCGGCATGAAAGAACCCATGCACGAAGATCTGTTTTAAAATCAACGATGCTCCGTTCCTGGCCAATTTTTTAAGATCATAGCCATCTCGCTGAAGGCGATCAATCTCTGATGCCTTAATCCCGTCGATATATTCCATCGTCAGAATACGTTCCGTACTTAATTCATGGAAAATTTTCGGGACATAAACCTCATCATCAGATATAAACAACCTGGCAAAGCGCTCAATATACGCAGCCTCGTTGGTAAAATCTACCTCCTTTTCAAGTGTGTGGGCAAATTCTTCAACGATTTTGGTAGGCTGATGTATCCTCATTTCTTCAAGATGACGCTCCATTAAAGAAGCCAGGTGAAGCATTATTTCCAGATCGATTTGGATAATGCTTTGGATTCCAGGCCGCTGGACCTTGACGACGACTTCTTCACCGTTTCTGAGCAGAGCTTTGTGTACTTGGCCTATGGATCCGGCGGCAATAGCTGTTTTTTCGAAATGTTGAAAAAAATCTTCCGGCATTTTACCGGTCTCGTCTCTGACTATTTCTATGGCTTTATCATAAGGAAAAGGAGGAACACCGTCCTGAAGTTTGGAAAGTTCCTGTATATATTGCAAGGGCACCAGATCCGGCCTGGTGGAAAGGATTTGTCCGAGCTTTATAAAAGTTGGACCGAGCTCTTCCAAGGCAAGCCTTACCCTCTCGGCCCGGCTGAACTGCTCAATTCGCTCCCGGCGTTTCCGGGAAATCAGCTGTAGCCCGACCTCAAGATATTCTTCAATCCTGAGCCCCTCCACAAAGTCCTGGAAACCATATTTGAATAACACACGGAGTATTTGCCGGTAGCGGTTGAGATGTCGGTAAGTGCGCCGGATTACGCCTATTTTTCTTAAGCTCAGCATCTATTCTTTTGTGTCCAGAGCAGCTAGCGCCTCAGACAACTTCTGCACTTGTTTTTCAACCTTCAGCAAATCATCACGGGTGGCAAGGTTCATTTTACTTAAACTGTCCCTGACAAACTTTTCCACTTGGCCTTCAAACTCTTTTCTTGATTCCTCCGATTTTTTCATAAGTTCGTCAACCAATTCTTTTCCTTCTTTTTCGGACATATCACCTTTTTCGGACATATCTTTTACAATTTCTTCTATCTTTTTTTTTGTTAAAGATGCCATTCCGACGCCAGTAAATAATACTTTTTTAATCAGATCAATCATTTTAATTATCCTTTATAATTTTTATTATGGTTAAAATTGCCAAAATAGCAGGGTGGGTAAACGTAAATTACTCGTCCCATCACGCGATACGCGACATGGTAGAGCTTCCTTTTTTACTGCCAGAGAATAGGATGAGTAGCCTTGTGTGTCAAGGCAAAAACAATACCTGCATATTGTGGACCGAATAGTTCCCCGGCCATGCCGGGGGATTACCGGCAACCTGTCAGAATTTTCCCATCCGGTGAAGAAAATGATATGCGACAATGCCTGCGGCTGTGGACAGGTTAAGGCTCCTGACATTTCCCCAGATAGGTATTGAAAAACAGGGATAGGCTTTTCTGATGGATAACGGGAGCCCTGCTGATTCCTTGCCGAACAGCAGATAATCTCCATGCACGACATCGGCCTGTGTGTATAAGTCGGTTGCGTGCCGGCTGAAAACAAAAAAATTTCCCTTGCCATTGGTGTAGTTCAGGAAGGCGTCAAAGCTTGCGTGGCGGTGCACATCAACCTCGCGCCAGTAATCGAGGCCAGCCCTCTTTAGATGTTTATCATCCACCTTGAAGCCCAGTGGATGGATCAGGTGCAGCCGCATCTCGGCAGCTCCGCAGAGGCGGGCGATGTTCCCCGTATTGGCCGGTATCTCCGGTTGGTATAGGACAATATTGAGCGCCGGATTATCGAGCAGCCGGTGGCTTGTCTGTGCAGAAAGGCAGGGCATATCTCAAAAAAATTTGGCGGTCCGCAAAAGGACCGGGAATCCTTAATGTATCACATTGTTTTTTGCGACAGCCACTGCCGCGCGTTCAATTGCAAGACACGACAATTTTCCGAGGCTGTTCAACAGCTCCATCTCTTCATGGGTAGGGACTTTTCTTGCAGGAAAGTAGAGTCTCAGGATGCTGTAAGTAGTTTCATTTACCGTAAACGGGATACCAATGACTGCCTTAATTCCCTCTTTTCGGGCTGCCTCTGCATTCTGCACCCTGCTGTCCTTCTCAAAGTCATTGATAATGATGATATTGCCTTGTATTATCTCAGTGATGCTCTTGCCGTGGTCAATAGCCCCGGAATGAAGATATTCCGGACTCAGGCCATAGCTTGATACGACCCTGAGGTCAAAGGTGCCATGCTCGAGCACCCTTATGGTAACGCCCTTTGCCCCTGTGATCTCTGCCCCTAGAGAACATATGAAATAAAGGATGTCTGCAAGTTCTTCCTCCTGATAGATCGCGTCAATGACCCTGACAAGAGAGTAAAAATAGGAATCAATTATATTCTCATTCATGGCATATCGCTCCTGCAAGAGGGGGTGTGAGATAAGGCTGAATTTTAAATTTTTAATTGTGAATTATTAATTGTAAGTTTTGAAAAAACAACACATTAACATCGTCAATGCATTAAATAATACTCGCCCGGGGATATTCATGTCAACTCTATCATGGGCACCGCCTCATCCTGACTGCTCACCGTAATATTTGTCTTTTTAAGCCCACAACTGTTAAGCACATCAGATGCCTTCTGATATGCGATATCGGGGTTGTTATTGATTTCGCTCAGGTGAGCAAGCACCAAATGCCCAAGACCATTGTCGCAGACAGTCTCAAGGAGATCACCCGCCTGATCGTTGGACAGATGTCCGTCACGGCCCTTTATCCTTTGTTTTAGATATATGGGATAAGGTCCTTCATCCAGCATGACCGTATCGTGGTTGAATTCCAGTATCAAGGCCCGGCACTCCCTTAAACGGTCTTCCACCAGCCTGGTGCTGCGGCCAAGGTCTGTTGCAACGCCGATCCTTATGCCGTCAACCGATACGATAAGCCCCATCGGGTCTGCCGCATCGTGGCACTTTGTAAAGGTCTCAATAACAAGGCCATTTATATTCAGGGTCTCGCCTGTCCGGATAATCATGGGCCTAACAATCTTCCCCAGAGCCTTTTTGCCGTTTTCAAGGGTATCCTGATTAATATAGAGCGGAAGACGGTATCGGCGGGTAAGGACTCCGGCCCCCTTGATATGATCCTGATGTTCGTGGGTGATGATGATCGCGGTCAGACTCTCCGGCTTTATTCCCGCCTGTTCGAGACGCCTTTCAGTCTCGCGGGCGCTGAGCCCCGCGTCAATCAGCAACCTCGTATCGGCGGACTCCACATAACAGGCGTTTCCGCTGCTTCCGGACGCCAGGACGGAAAACCTCATCGCCCACTTCATTTGATTCCCGTATGGCCGAAGCCGCCGGCGCCCCTTGATGTATTATCAAGGTCTTCCACTTCCACCAACTCCGCATGACAGACACTGGTAATGATCATCTGGGCGATACGGTCGCCTTTTCTCACAACAAAAGGTTCTTTTCCCCAGTTTATAAGGATGATCCCGATCTCCCCGCGATAATCAGAGTCAATGGTGCCCGGCGAGTTTACCATGCCGATACCATGCCTCAAGGCGAGCCCGCTTCTGGGCCTGACCTGGGCCTCAAACCCGGGAGGCACGGAGACCGCAAGGCCTGTCTGAATGAATTTTATCTCACCAGGGCCAATAACCACGGGTTCCTTGACACTTGCCCTGATATCCATGCCGGAAGAACCCTCTGATTCATATGAGGGAAGGCTAAGGTCGTTATTGCCGTTGAGGCGTTTGATTTTAACAGTTATCTTATCCAATTTTCATTCTGTCAGTCAAATGGTGAGATACTACCTTTCGTTACCATTGAATTTGAACATCATAGCGACTTAATTGCCTGTCATTAGATAAAAGCACAACTGATTCAATTTGAGATTGAGCTATCAGCATCCTGTCAAACGGGTCGCGATGGTGTTGTGGTAACAGCCCTGTCTGGAAAGCGTGTTCGTCGGTTATAGGGATTGACTCTATGTTGTTTTTTGCCAACTGGGGTGGAATAAACCATTTTGGGTCTTCTGGCAATGGAATTCGGCCTAGTGCATATTTAATGGTCAATTCCCATGAACTGGCTGCACTCCAATACAAGACATTGAAACCATCACTAATAAGGTCACGGGCATTTTTTGATAGCAGTGTCGCGTCAGTAATCCACCATAAAAATATATGTGTATCTAGAAGAATTTTCATTGTTCAAAGCTTCTGAGTATTTCATCTGGTAGGGGTTCAAAAAAAACCGCGGGCACTTCGAATTTGCCCTTGGCAGAGCCCGGGATGCGTTTTGACGGAGGCTTTCGCATTGGGATAAGGCGTGCTACCGGTTCTCCATAACGTGAGATTACTACTTCTTCCCCTGAAGAGATGAGTCGTGATAATTGGGTCTTGGCTTCATGAATGTTTACTTGACGCATTGGCAATCCTCCCACTCAAATAGACTAGACTTAGTCTAGTCTAACTTCTTGCCTTTGTCAAGGTGTAAGTATTTTCAAAAGACAGACATACGGATAGGAGTGGCTCTATTGAATCTTTTCTATTCATGTAAGTTGAACTGAAAAATATGCAATAAAGAGCCTGGCTCTATTCTTCTTTAAGCTTACTCAACTCGTTATGTTCTTATTGACAAATCACCAAAAATTAATTATTGACCAAATTAAAATTCTACTTTAATTTGGTCAATAATTATGTATCTTCCCAGAGACCTTACCAAGACATTTCGATTCGCACTGAGTCAATTCCCCGCGGTTTTGATCACTGGTCCCAGACAATCAGGGAAGTCAACTTTTTTGCAGCAGGTCATGAGGGATGCCCCTTATATCACTTTCGATGATCCGATAAACCGTGATTTTGCGCTCCATGACCCAAGCGGGTTCCTGGATCAATTTCATGGGCGAACCGTCATTCTTGATGAAATACAGTATGTGCCGGATATTTTTCGATATATCAAGATACGGATTGATAAAGATAGAAGGCCCGGTATTTGGATAATGACAGGCTCTCAACGGTTTTCGTTGATGAAAAATGTCAGTGACACCCTGGCAGGCAGGATTGCAGTCCTTGAATTGTGCCCTTTCAGCCTAGTACCATGTAACATTTAATAT
>DIKH01000345.1 GCA_002424495.1 Desulfobacteraceae bacterium UBA5623 | reverse complement strand
AGAAACATTGACATAACCGTAGTCTGCGTCAACAACCTGAACTACGGCATGACCGGGGGTCAGGCCGCAGCGACAACCCCCTATGGTGCAAAAACCACCACATCGCCCAAGGGAAACCCTGAGCCACCCTTTAATCTGCCGCTATTGGCCTATGCATCGGGCGCATCATATGTTGCCAGATGGACCATCCTGCACACCCGTGATCTCATAGAATCCATTAAAGATGCCTTGCTGAAACCGGGTTTTGCGTTCATTGAGATTCTGTCCCCCTGCCCTGTAAACTATGGACGCCGCAACAAGGAAAGCGCCTTTGACACATTAAAGTATTATCAGGAAAAAACCATCATCAAAAATAACGCCCACCCGGCGGAACTGGACATAGACTTCAACCGGGGTGTGATCCTGGGCAAATTTGTTGATCTGGATCGAGACACCTGTTCTGAAATGTATGACAATATGTGCAGGCCAAAGGATCTGGTGGAAGAGGCCGGGGCTTAACAGGGTATATGACAATGAAGAAGGAAAAAGAGGACACAACAAGAAGTGAAATCATCATCACCGGATTCGGCGGCCAGGGAATAGTACTCGCGGGCCGTATACTCGGCAAGGCCGCAGTCTTAGGTGACAACAAAGAGAGCACCCTTGTCCAGGCCTATGGGCCGGAGGCGCGCGGAGGCGCATGCAGCGCGCAGGTGATAATCTCAGATGGCCCCATTCACTACCCCTATGTAAGACGGCCCCATGTCCTGGTATGTATGTCTCAGGGGGGCTTTGACAAATTCGTCTCTCAAATAAGGGAAGGCGGGACACTGATCATTGATCAGGATCTGGTTAAACCAAGGGGGTATGATGGTCAAATATTTTCCATACCTGCAACACGCCTAGCGGAAGAGCTTGGCCGAAAGATGATGGCGAACATTATCATGCTGGGGTTTCTCACTGCTGTGACAGGCGCCGTATCGGTAAAGGCGGCGCTGAATGCCGTGCTTGCCTCCGTGCCAAAGGGCACGGAAAAAACTAACACTACGGCCTTCAACAAAGGTTGCGACTATGGTTTTGCCGTGCTCAAGGGCCTGGAAAAAAAGGCAACCGGAAAGACAGGGGCCTGAACATGAAACAGCCAAAAAATCGTTTACACAGGGTTATAGTCATTGGCGCCACACCAGCGGGACTTGCTGCCACAAATAAGCTTGGGGAGCTGGGAATCCCCGTTACACTTGTTGATGATAGCACGAATCTCGATCAAAAGCTCGCAGGAGATCAATGGAGGCTTTCATCGGGCGTGCCGTTTAATTACGCCCATCGAGCGGGACTGTTAAGGATACTGAGAAACCCGCTTGTCCGCTGCATCCTGCCCGCTAGTGTCACCTCTTTAAAACACACGCATCAAGGGTTCAGTGCACGAATTAACAGCCGGGAGACATTTATTGACCCTTCCCTCTGCATACTGTGCGGACGATGCGCGGAAGTCTGCCCTGTTACAACACCAGATGGAGGGAAGCCCATTTTGTTTGACGGCCGCGGGGGCCTTCCAGGCAGGCCTGTTATCGAAAAAGGGCCGGACCCCCCCTGTCAGGGGAGTTGTCCTCTGGGGGTCAATGCACAGGGCTATGTCGCTCTGGCCAGATCCGGCAGGTTTGAGGAAGCGCTCAATCTCGTCCGGCGTGACAACATGCTGCCTGGGATCTGCGGCAGGGTATGCACCCACCCTTGCGAAGATGCATGCAGACGGGGGGATTTGGACGCACCAATCTCCGTAAAGAACATCAAACGCTTTCTGGCTGACTACGAGCTTAAGAGCGATCATGAGAAGTTAACCCCTGAAATTGAGATCAAAAAGAAAAAGGAAAGTGTCGCTGTGATAGGCTCCGGGCCTGCCGGGCTTGCAGCGGCGAGTGATCTTGCCCGTTTTGGCTATCAGGTGACCGTGTTTGAAAAAGAAAAAGAGCCTGGGGGGCTTTTGCGTTATGGCATCGGTCAACACCGTTTGCCAAGGAACATCCTCGATCATGAATTGGGCTATATACAGAAGCTCGGAGTAAAATTTGTCACATCCCATCCGGTTGATCTTGCCAATGATCTAAAAGGCCTGCAAGACGATTTTGACGCCGTAATCCTGGCAGGCGGCGCATGGGCGGACCGCATGCTTGGCGTGCCCGGAGAGGATATTGACGGGGTCGAGGGCTGCATAACTTTTTTAAGCAGACTCTATGACGGCAACGTCAGAGAGATAAAGGGCGATGTAGCAGTCATTGGCGACGGCAACGCCGCCTTTGATCTGGCGCGCACTGTCAGGCGTCTTGGGGCGGCGGTTACTATCGTTTCCTGGTTCCCTGAAGAGCTTATACCGGCTGATCCTGAAGAGATAAGGTGCGCAAAGGAAGAGGGCGTTATTATAAAGGACCGGACACAGGTCATTGCCTTCTCAGGTGAGCGCAATAGACTCAAGCATCTTCGCTGTATGCCCGCAGAACCAGGGCCTGCCGATTCCAAGGGGATCTGCTGGCCGGTCATTATCCCTGAAGGCAAGGAATTTGCCCTGAAGTTTGACAGGGCCTTTGTAGCCATTGGCCAGAAAGGCCCTTTTAGGGCCGGCGCCAAAGATTGCGGCATAAACATTACATCAAAGGGTTTTATTGAAGTTGACGAATCATCTCATACATCCATCCCGAATGTTTACGCGGCCGGAGACGCAGCTACCGGGCCATCGTCCGTTGTGGAGGCGATGGCAAGTGGCCGCGCCGCGGCCCGGTCATTGCACGGAAAACTGGCCGGCGAAAAGGAGTTGATACAAGTCAAATCCAGGGCTCAGGGTGAAAATTTTACAGAAATCCCGCCGGACATCCCCTCCATGGCGCGACCTGAGATGCCTGAAATGCAACCTGCTGCAAGGCTAAACAACTTCAGGGAGGTGTCCATGGGGCTCAACAAGGCACAAGTCCTTTTTGAGGCAGAGCGATGTCTCCAATGCGGAATATGCTCCGAGTGTCTCCTCTGCACTGAGGCATGTCGCGAAATCGGAGCAATAAACCACTATAAAATGCCTTCTGAAGACATTGTTGAAAACGCAGGCGTTGTGATTATCGCAGACCCGGAGGCCGCGCCCTCCATCAAGGGAGAGGATGTGATAAGGGCCTATGGACCCAAGGCCGCAAAGAGCGATATATATGCAATGATCACACGCGGGTTTGCCGCTGCCTCCAGTGTAATGACCCTGCTTGGCGGGACATCGCAAAGACCCAGGGGAAGGGGTGTCTCCTCTCCTGCCCCGGACCCGGAGCTTTCTCCCAATATCCGCATAGGTGTCTTTGTGTGCCGGTGTAATGATTCCCAGGGTTGGCTCGCCAGCATGGATGAATATTTAAACGGTCTTA
>DIKH01000185.1 GCA_002424495.1 Desulfobacteraceae bacterium UBA5623 | reverse complement strand
GCCAGGCGGCCAGCCACAGGTCAGGAACCGCTGCTTCTAAAGGCAGGTCAGATGTCAGAGGTTCAACCATAAAGCTCTATCGTCAAAAAGGCACTGGACGAGCAAGATCGGGCTCCGCAAATTCTCCAACCAGAAGAGGCGGGGGTGCGGCCTTTGGACCAGTTCCAAGAAAATATGACTACAAGATAGGCAAGAAGGTTAAAAAGGCAGCTCTTCGCATGGCATTGACGGATAAGGTCAAAACTGATCAGTTTTTTGTAGTATCTGATTTTAATCTTCCGGAGATCAAGACAAAGAAATTCATCGGTATAATGAAAATATTTGATGTCAACAAGGCCTTGATCGTGACATTGGACAAGATAGACAGCCTCGAGAAATCATCCAGAAATATCCCGACAGTAAAGGTGATGCGTTATGAGGGGCTCAATGTCTATGATATCATAAAATACGATCACCTCTTCTTGGAGCAATCCACCATCGGAAAGATTCAGGAGGCACTGAGTTTGTAATGGATAGTTATCAGGTTATCAAGGAGCCTCATGTAACTGAAAAGGCGACAGCGCAGAAAAAGCTGGCCAATCAGATATCCTTCAAGGTCCACAGGCGCGCAAACAAGATAGAAATAAGGCGGAGCGTTGAAACCCTGTTTAAGACAAAGGTTGTAGATGTGCGTGTGATGAATGTTCTGGGAAAACAGCGCAGGGTTGGAAAGAATATCGGAAAGAGAGCTGACTGGAAAAAGGCAATCGTAACACTTGCCCCGGGGCAGAATGTTGAATTTTTTGAGGGGATGTAGTCGCATTGCCTTGAGTGAGCAGAGTTTGCGGAGATAAACATGGGTATCAAGACAAATAATCCAACATCGCCAGGAAGACGATTTCAAACTACCTCTACATTTGAAGACATTACACGAGAGAAGCCGGAAAGAAGTCTTCTAAGACCGGTAAAAAAATCAGGAGGCAGGAATTCTCTGGGCCGTTTGACCGCACGCCATAAAGGCGGAGGCCACAAGAGACAATACAGGGTGATTGATTTTAAACGGGATAAAGAAGGAATCCCGGCCAAAGTCGCCTCTGTTGAATACGACCCAAACCGTTCTGCAAATATCGCCCTGTTGCATTATGCTGACGGAGAAAAACGTTATATTATCGCCCCCAATAAGGTCCAGGTCGGAGACAGCTTGGCAGCAGGGGCCAATGTGGAGATAAAAACCGGAAATGCCGTCCCTTTAAAAAACATCCCTCTGGGGACCAATATCCATAATGTTGAGCTCAATGTCGGTCATGGCGGACAGTTGGCAAGAGGCGCCGGAACCTCTGCCAAGTTAATGGCCAAGGAAGGCAAGTATGCCCAGATAAAGCTGCCATCCGGTGAGGTGAGGATGGTCCTTCTGGACTGCAAAGCCACCATTGGACAGGTAGGGAATCTGGATCACGAAAATATCTCTATCGGCAAGGCCGGACGAAACAGGTGGTTAGGGAACAGGCCCAAGGTCCGGGGTGTTGCCATGAATCCTGTTGACCATCCTCATGGTGGAGGTGAGGGCAAGTCATCCGGAGGACGTCATCCAGTGACGCCATGGGGTGTACCCACCAAAGGTTACAAGACAAGAAAAAGAAAGACTAGCGACAGGCTGATTTTGAAGAAACGAAAGGGTGGAAGATAATGGCCACTTGTCTGAAATGTTTGTTTCAAGCAGCGATTGATGATTTAGAGCAAAAGGAGGAGTAAATTTGCCAAGATCACTTAAAAAAGGGCCATTCGTTGATGAACCTCTGTTAAAAAAGGCCCAGCAGGCAAATGAGACACAGAGCAGGAAGATCATCAAGACTTGGTCTCGCAGGTCCACTGTCCTACCCGAGTTTGTCGGCCTGACATTTGCCGTCCATAACGGCAAAAAGTTTTTGCCGGTATTTGTTGCTGAAGACATGGTGGGCCATAAATTGGGGGAATTCTCTCCAACAAGGACATTTTACGGTCATGCTGGAGACAAAAAAACCAAATTGAAAGGCAAGAAGAAATAACGATCAGCGTTGTTATTGCTTTGAAGAGCTAAAATGGAAACAAGGGCAGCGGCAAGATTCATTAGGATATCTCCTCGGAAAATAAGACTGGTCATGGATCAGGTACGGGGAAGAAAGATTGGAGAGGCATTAAGCCAGCTCACATTTGCACCGCAGAGGGGCGCTCGAATACTGAAAAAGCTGCTTGACTCTGCACTGGCCAATGCTGAACAAAGGGCTAACGTGAACGTGGACTCGCTCTATATCAAGCGAATATACGCAGATGAAGGACCATCTTTAAAAAGATGGATTCCGAGGGCGCAGGGTCGTGCAACCAGGATCAGGAAGAGGACAAGCCACCTGACTGTAGTCTTGGATGAAAAGTAGTTTTTCATCCTGACTGATTATGTGGGAAAGATAGCCTGTTTTTTTCAGATACTCCTTAACTCTACAAAATAGTAGTGGAGGCCTATATTGGGACAAAAAGTAAATCCGATCAGCTTTAGGCTGGGAATTAACAAGAACTGGGATTCCAGGTGGTTCGCGGGAAAAGAATACAGCAGCTATATCCTGGAGGATTTCCGGATCAGAAAGCATTTGAAAAAGAAGGTTGCCCAGGCCGGGGTCTCAAAGATAGAGATCGAGAGGGCGGCAGACAAGATCAGAATACGCATGCACGTCGCCAGACCCGGTATTGTTATAGGCAAAAAGGGTTCTGAAATAGAAAAGCTCAAGAAGGACTTGGAGAGCAAGATTCGCCGCGAGGTGATCATTGACATCCAGGAGGTGAGAAAGGCCGAGGTTGAGGCCCAACTGGTTGCGGAAAATGTCGCCCTGCAACTGGTCCGGCGGATGGCATTCAGGCGGGTGATGAAAAAGGCGGTTGGCTCTGCCCTGAGGCTTGGCGCACAGGGCATCAAGATCAGCTGTAGCGGAAGGCTTGGTGGTGCTGAAATGGCCCGGCGTGAATGGTTCAGGGAAGGCAGGGTGCCGCTACATACTATAAGGGCTGACATTGATTACGGCTTTGCCGAGGCGTTTACAACATACGGTGTTATCGGCGTAAAGGTCATTATATTCAAAGGTGAAATTTTACCGGACAGAAAGAAAAACGAGTAGGTACGTTTTATGCTAAGCCCAAAGAAAGTAAAATATCGAAAGAAACAAAAGGGCAGGATGAAAGGCGCGCCTTTGAAGGGGGCCAGTCTGCAGTTTGGTGATTACGGTATCCAGGCCATAGGGTGCGGCTATATGAGCGCTCAACAGATTGAATCTGCGCGTATAGCAGTCACAAGGCATGTAAAGCGCGGCGGAAAGATGTGGATCAGGGTTTTTCCGGATAAGCCCGTGTGCAAAAAGCCTGCTGAAACCAGGATGGGTAAAGGTAAGGGCGCCCCTGAAGGATGGGTTGCTGTGGTAAAGCCCGGCAGGATACTCTATGAGTTGGAAGGGGTTGACATGGCTCTGGCCCAGGAGGCCTTCCGTTTGGCAGGCCATAAGTTGCCATTTCCCACAAGATTTGTAAGCAGGAGATACTCAGCCCATGAAGGCTAAAGAGTTAAGAGAATTGTCCGAGGAAGGGCTAAAGGAAAAGGCAGGTGAACTGGGGCAGGAGTTGTTTAATCTCAGGTTTCAAAAGGCTACGGCTCAACTGGGAAATACCGCTATGATTTCCAAAACCAGAAAAGACCTGGCGCGCGTAAATACTGTACTTAGGGAACTGGAAATTTCCAGGATAGGCAGATAGCATGAGGTGGCAATGACAGAGCGTGGATTACGAAAAAGCCTTACAGGGACCATCGTTAGCAACAAGATGCAGAAGACCGTCCTGGTACTGGTAGAACGGCTGACAAGACATCGTGCATATGACAAGTTTATCAGGACACGTTCTAAATATATGGCTCATGATCCCCAAGGCAAATGCCAGATAGGGGATAAGGTGAGGATTTTGGAAAGCCGTCCCATCAGCAAGAGAAAGAGATGGCAAATTATTGAAATCCTCGCCAAGGCGAATATAAAAGACTAAATATTTGAGGCGGTTTGAAAGGGTCAAGTTGTACCCAAAGTCAAAGAGGGTGGCCCTGCCAGGGATCAAACAAAGGTATACAGCCTGATATTCAAGTTGAAAAAACCCATTGTAGCGGGATTGATACCTTGGCATTTGACAGGACGGAAGCGGGAGTACTAAACCTGCCTCAGCCTGAGAGATCAAGCAATAAGTCATCGGAGCTGACAAGATGATACAGATGCAGACAAGATTAAAGGTTGCGGATAATTCCGGGGCAAAGGAAGTCTCATGTATTAAGGTGTTGGGAGGTTCCAGAAGGAGATACGCAACAGTTGGAGATATCATTATAGTATCCGTAAAAGAAGCGGCGCCAAATTCCAAGGTCAAAAAGGGTGACGTTGCCCGGGCGGT
>DIKH01000075.1 GCA_002424495.1 Desulfobacteraceae bacterium UBA5623 | reverse complement strand
CACCAGTTGCCCTGGGGGCCGAAATTGGGTGCATGATTTGCGGTGTAATACGGTGTTATCGGAACATAACCGATGACATTATCCCAATGGACGTTCTCGCAGTACCTGTTCCAGAAAGCGATGCACTCATTGGCGTGCGTCTTTTCCAGTTCCTTCCATTTCTCCGCGGGATACCTTGTGGCGGGTTGAATAAACTGTTCTGTCAGGACTGTGGCCTTTCCGCCAGGGGGGGCAAAATAATCATGCTCAAACATGGACCAGTTCGCAATGACAAGGTTGAAGTCCTCTGGGTCTGGCCACTCGCCCGCAAGACGCAGATGGGCCTCACGCTCAATACAGTCAAGCCCCTTTCTCGCAAGATTGATCCAGTTAGAGTATTTGATATCAGGATCAAAGGCCTCTGCCCTGTATATCGGCTGCTCTTTCAAAGCCCAGGTGTACCAGGATATGGCCACAAAGTTTCTCTCGATATTCTTTACGGCCTTTTGTACATCAGCGGGCCATTCGGCCGGGTCAGTAAGGTCGTGGACCAGGTCAATCGGGTTTGCGCCGCACACAACGCCCAACCTTGCTGCGATCTCTGTACCGTCTGTCAGTCTTACTCCAGTGGCCCTTCCGTTTTCGATTATTATCTTTTCAACGGTCTTTCCGTGATGAAGCTCTCCGCCGTTCTCATATATAACCCTCTGAGAGGCGTGGGCGCACTGATGGCTCCCACCCTTAATTGGAGAGCCATCCATATATGTATTCATAAGACAAAGGCCGATAAGCGCTGAGCCGTATGCAGTGGGGTTAACACCTGCTGACTGCGCACCCCTGATACCCAAAGACTGGACCTCTGTGCTGTCGAACAACTCCCTCATCAACTGTGCCGCGCTCATCATCATCCAGTGGGGCTTGATGCCGCTTTCCGGATTCATGATAAGCCTGTCCATCACATCAGGCTGTCCGAATGGTAGTGGAGGGGTGAATGACCATTCAAGAGATGCCGGATAAATATAGTCCCACCATTTGTCCATGTAATAGATGTATGTCTCTGCATCTTTTTCATTAAATCTCTTGAGCAAATTGTAGGTCTTGTCCCTGTAGCCCTCTTCCCATATGGTGTAAGAGCCGGCCCAAGAGTTATCCTCTCTGAAGACAACGGTCTGCGCGACCTTGGGCAGACACACCTGCACCCCGTATTCCTTCCACTCCGGAAAGTCTATCCATACTGGGGTATGGTGGTGCAAATAGCAATGGATGTGGGAACAGTGGTTGGCCACATGACCAGGGGCAGGGCTCTCATCAGAACACCATCCGCCGCCCTCTTCATGCCGGGTTTCGAACAACGCCACTTTAAGGCCGCCAAACTTCGTGGCATACATGGCGTTAATCAGGTTTTTGTTTCCGGCGCCTACATAAACAAGGTCGTATGTCTTATCTGCCATTTTTCTCCTCCGTGAGTCGTAATTTTTTCCTAATCAGAGCTTTCACCCTAAAGACCAAGACCATCGCAGCAGATGTTTCGGATTGAGATCCGGTGTTAGCCGCAATTTCAGGACCACCCCGGACCAAGTTCCAGGGCCCCGGAATGATTCGCTCGATTTAGGTTTTGACGATTAGATCTAATACAAGACACATGCCATACTTATAACAAATTATTATTATTGATTTATTTGCTGTATCACATAGATTTGATAAAGAAATCAAATCCAAATATCGGTCAAAAATGTCCGCCATTCAGGGCCAGAAGACACTATTCTATTGAAATTACGATTTAAATTATATAAGATCATTTTTGACTTAGTATCGGCCTATTATGGCTTGCATTAAGACTCTCTGCCATAACCGCCTCAAAATTGTCCTATATAAGGTTATGCTTTTTCATTTTTCGATACAATGTTTTCGGCGGGAGCCTTAAAATACCAGAGGCCCTGCCCCGATGCCAGCGATTCTGATCCAGTATCTTTGATAAATATTGTCTTTCAAAGGTGTCCAGTGCCTCACGGAGCCCCATATTGCCATTTCCTGCTTCAAATAAAATTTCGCTTTGTTCCAAAGGATGAGTCTCAGATGCATCCAGGAAATCAATATGTCCAATGGTGTTATACCGTTGCAGGACATTTTCAAGTTCACGAATATTTCCGGGCCAGTCATAATTATACATGGCCTCAAGGATTTTCACCGGCAGGGTATCAATCTTTCTGGCCGCACCTAATTTTTCAATAAAATATTCAGCCAGAAAGGGGATGTCTTCCTTTTTTTCTCTTAAGGAGGGGACAGAGATGGGAATTATATGGATCCTGTAAAAGAAATCTTCTCTCATAAGTCCGCTTTTGATCATTTCAGAGAGATTTCTGTTTGTTGCTACAATAATGCGGACATCCGTCTTTTTTTCCTGATCTCCGCCCACAGGCCGATATCCGCCGTCAAGGGCGCGGAGTAACCTCACCTGATTGGCGGCAGACAGCTCCCCGACTTCATCGAGAAAGAGTGTACCCTCATTGGCGAGATCAAAAAAACCCTGCTTGTCTTTGTGAGCGCCTGTAAAAGAGCCCTTTTTGTAACCAAAAAATTCACTTTCAAACAGGGTCTCGGGGATGGCCCCGCAGTTGACGGCCACAAAAGGTTTATCCTTGCGTGCGCTCATCTGGTGGATACTGCGGGCTATCAACTCCTTGCCCGTCCCGGATTCACCGTAGACAGCCACCCCCACATTTGAAGAGCTGGCCTTAAGGATAAGATCGTATATCTTTTGCATCGCAGTGCTTTTTCCAACAATATCGCCCAGCCGGTAACGATCCTTCATTGTGGAGCGCAGCGTTATGTTTTCACGGAACAGGTCGTCTTTTTCCTCTTCAATGGCTATCTGCCGAAGTTTGATCTCTGTAATATCTCTCAGGGTAGCAAGTATAGCGGGGTTCCCCTCCCATGTGATCTTTTTTTCGCGCGCCTCCACCCAAAAGTCACGGCCGTCTCCGGTCAGGCATTGCGCCACAAATATTCCTTCGCTCAGATCCCCTTTAATAAGCGCCTCCCCTTCCTTTTCAAAATATCTTTGAAGATCGGGACAGCGAAAAATTTTAAGATCAAGTTTAACAGAGTTTTCAGACGTTCGGCACCCAAACATGACTGCAAAGGCATTGTTCACAAACTTCAGTTCACCATTCTGAATGACAATAACACCATCAGCAACATTTTCAGTAAGAATACGATATCTCTCTTCACTCGCCTCAAGTTCCGCCTCTTTTTCTTTGCGCATCCTCAAATCGTGAATAATTGCAAGAAAGGCGGGTCTTCCCGAGTGGGTGAATTTGACTCCGCTTACCTCGGCAGGGACAGGCATGCCGTCTTTTCGCACGATCACAGAATCCAATCTGACACTGCCGAACCGTTGTATTTTGTGAATGTATTCATCCATTAGTTTGTGGCGTTGCTCAGGTATGATGATATCTTCCGCATGGGTGCCTACGATTTCGTCATATGAAAAACCCAACATCTGGCAATAGGCCTTGTTTGTATCTATGTAAATGCCATCTTCATCTATAAGGGCGATGCCATCCATTGCAGCATCAAAGACCCGGCGGTAAAGGCTCTCACTGTCCAGAGGTCTTTTATTGTCAGCATGACGCGGAGAAGTGTTATTTGTTCTTTTCAATTTTATGGCCGAACTTCAAGGTTAATCAGGTGGCATTTTGACGGAAGTAAACTTCGGTCGCTGTGCAGAATATACGTTAAAAGGCACAGAGGGGCAAGGTTTATTGGGGAGGGAATTATCAGCCTTGCGCCTCTGTGCAAGTATTTGTAGGTCAACTACATCCTTTACTTTGCTCTAAGATCAAGGATTCTCTTTGACTTGAACTCCGCCCTGGGCAGACTGCCGTAGGCGACAGGTTCTATCTTGGGATTGACCTGACATTTGTCAAAAATCCGGGTCTGGAGTACGCCAACAAGCTTGTCATGGTCTTTTTCCGGCACTTCAGGCATAATTTCAACCTCAACCACCAGACTGATCATACCCTTTTTGCCGTCCAACAGCTTTAATCTGTACTCATTTCCAAATTCATTTATGGACCTGACCGCCTCCTCAATGTTGGCCGGAAACACATTGACTCCGCTTATGTGGATCATGTCATCCGCCCTGCCCTGGACACCGTTCTGGGCCATCCTGAAGCTGCGTCCGCACGGACAGTCCATGGACTGGATATTCATAATGTCATTCAGGTTGAATCTTAGAATAGGCTGAGACACGGTGCTGACGCTGGACCAAACAATAGTGCCGTTTTCTCCATCCGGCATGGGTTCAAATGTCTTTGGATTAAGAATCTCTGGAATTCCTGAGTCTTCTGTAAAGTGCAGGTTGGAATTTCTTCCAAGATCCTTTGTCTCATAAACACAAGTATGGGCATGTCCGCCAAGGGCGCCGACCTCGGTTGTGCCGAATCCGTCGCATACATCGCATCCCCACAGGCTCATCAAACGCTTTCTGGTAGCATACAATGATCCGCCCGGCTCCCCGCCGATAAGTATTTCCCTGACCGAGAGGTCCTTCGCGGTAAAACCTTTCTCCCTCATTGTCTCGCCCAGATAGATCATGTAAGTGGGAGTTCCAAGTAACAAGGTCGGCCTATAATTCAGGATATGGCCGATTCTAGCCTCAGTAGGCATCGGAGGTCCCGCCGGGATTGCCGGAATCTTCATCAGCTCAAGACCTTTTAGATGGGCCCAGGCAAACATGTGAGTGATAAATGGGGCGCAAAACATCGCGAGATCGCCCCGTCTAAAACCGCTCATATACATATGCCTTGCCGCCTGCCATGACTGTGTTACGCGATCAAAGCTGGTATATCTGCATGGAACAGTGGCTCCAGTCGAGCCTGTAGTCCACCAGATGGTCCACCCGTCTTGCTTCCAGTAGTTGTCATCAAGACAAGAAAAATCCCCCCATGGAGGACATTCAGCAATACTCTTTCTAAGATCCTCCTTATCGGTTACAGGGATTTTATGCAGATCCTCAATTGATTTAATGTCCTTTGGCGTCAGCCCCGCCTCTTTATACTTCTTACTATAAAAAGGGCTATATTCATAAATGTATCTAAAGGCCACCTCGAGTTTCTCACTCTGGATCTCTCTTAGTTTATCAAGACCGGCCTTTTCTATCTCCGGGGCCCAGCAATCATCCGTCGCAGGCTCGTCCAAATGGGGCGTCCATTTTCGAATGACG
This sequence comes from Desulfobacteraceae bacterium UBA5623, assembly GCA_002424495.1. Classification (GTDB taxonomy): domain Bacteria; phylum Desulfobacterota; class DSM-4660; order Desulfatiglandales; family Desulfatiglandaceae; genus UBA5623. Next base: position 2,190 of record DIKH01000075.1, on the reverse strand, counting down.
TCCATAAACATCTTTCTTGTATCTTGTGACATAAACATGGCTCCTTAGTTCGACCTGTTATAAATCTATTGACCTATATTAAAGACATGTAACGCGTATATCTTTGTTGATTAACCTGGGCTATTGGTTAGCCCTGATCCGATTTGTCAGCCCACAATCCTCACAATCTGGATTTTTTTTCAATTTCATTTCTGCAAATGTTGAGCTAAGTCCGTCATAGACCAGCAGCCTGTCCGTCAATAATTTCCCGATTCCTACCAAGTACTTGATCACCTCAGCAGCCTGAATGGATCCTATGACAGCAGGGGCTACTCCGATAACCGGGAATTTCATATGTTCAGCACCTTTTCTGTATAAGCACCGAAGGCACGCGGATTTCCCTGGAATTACGGTCATCGCCCTGCCTTCAAAGCCATAAACACCCCCATGAAAAAAAGGAATATTTTTTTTGAGCGCAGTCTTGTTCAGCAGATATCTAGCTTGAAAATTATCCAGGGCATCAACGACCAAATCGCACCCGTCAGTAAGTTCAGAGGCATTTTTCTCGTTTATCTCTTCAGCTATATCCTCGATAATGACATTGTGATTGAGGTTATTCAGCTTTTCCTTGGCAGACTGAGCCTTCTTCCGGCCTAAATCCATTTCCCCATGTAAGATCTGCCGATTTAAATTGCTGAGTTCAACCTTGTCTCGATCTACTATACGAAGTCTGCCTACCCCGGCAGCTGCAAGATAAATAGCTGCAGGGGATCCCAACCCACCGGCACCAGCTAGAAATACTGATGCATTTGCTAACCTTCTCTGCCCCTCTTCGCCAAATCCTCCTATCATGATCTGACGTTCATATCTATCTGCGAATTTCACATCTAACCACCGCCTGAGGGGGTCATAAGATCTATAGTATCACCTGACTTAAGCTCACAGTTTAAGGTTTGAGCCTCACCATTGACAAAGACGACTATTGTATCCTCCAAGGGTCGCCCCAGCCAAGGAACCTTCTTGAATATATCTATAACCCTGCTGCCTTGCACCAATTCTAAAGCAATTGGTTCACCCATACTCATGTTCAGACGTAAATCATCCGGCAGGCTGGCGCTTATGACATCGTAAGATCTTATCTTAATTTCTATCGTGGGACTCATCACTACCGCCTCAACTCCTTAACCCGATCATTTTCCAAAGGAACACCTTGGGTAATTGCATTCCGGGCAGTCGCGACAAAGGCCGCCATGGCCGAGATTGGCAAGCTCCCTGTTGCCAATATGCTCTCCAGCCAGAACCCGCGGCAACACCAGATCCAATGCGGTTATCCGGTGGTGCAGACCGCAGCCTGGCACACCCAAAAGCGGCACGTCATCAAAGTAGGCTACAAGAAACATGGCCCCTGGAAGAACAGCAGCGCCATAATATATCTCAGTTGCTCCCGCCATTCTGATGCCCTGACGTGTCACATCATCCGGGTCAACACTCATGCCTCCGCTTACAAGCAGTAGATTACAACCCCTTTTCAGATCTGCGGATATCAGATCGGCAATGGCTTCAGCCTTGTCAGGGGCAAGGTCCAGGCTCAGCACTTCTGAGCCAAGAGAAGTTATCTTTTCAGTAAGTACAGGGGCAAAGCCATCCTCTATCAGCCCATGATAAACCTCATTTCCCGTGATTATCAGGCCTGCCTTTGATTGGCGCAGGGCTTTGACCTTCAACACGCCCCCGTTTTCGGATGCTATTGCTGCTGCGGCCTCAATCGGCGCCCTCTTCATGATAAGGGGTATTGCGCGGGTTGCGGCCACCAGATCACCTTTTTTTACTAGGGTGTTATTATGCAGGCAAGCGCACATCACCTCCTCAACCATGTTGAATTCGGACAGGGTAGCTGCATCAACGGACAGAAGACCATCTCTGTCCGCCAATAATTTAATCTTACCCTCTCCGGGATCATCGTCCCATATAATACCTTCACCTGAAAGTGCTCGGGCCAGCATGGCGGCCGCCTCGTTTTCGTGGATCTCATCCTCCTCAAGGTCAATGACATAAAGGTGATTTTTTCCAAGACGCTGGAGGTGGCAGATATCTTCATTACAGACCACGTGCCCCTTGCGAAATGCGGCCCCTTTGAACTCACCCGGCCTTATCTCTGTAATATCGTGTGATAACGCGGTACCAACGGCGTCTTTGAGCTTTATCGTCTTT
>DIKH01000326.1 GCA_002424495.1 Desulfobacteraceae bacterium UBA5623 | reverse complement strand
ACGCGCAGAACGAACTGCTGTTCATGGCCTTTTCAGGCAGCAACGCCCTGGAAGACCGGATCGAGGCGCACCCCCGCATCCTCTTTTTCTATGCCGATCTGTTGGACCATCCCCTCGTGGTTGAAAAAACAACGGAATGGCCCGCCTGGGGCCGCCATGTTGCGGGAAAGAACCTGGAAGGGCTGGTGCGCCCCTATAAAATCCATTTCCCGGGACTGATCTCCTTTGTCTTCGAAGACCTGCCCGATGCGCAACGGTTTGCCGACGATCTCTTTGTTATCCAGCAGGCGTTGCAGAAGAATCGTGACGAGCGGCTCGCCCTTTTTCAGGCCAAGGCGGCCCAATACCGCGGGATGAAGGTCAAGCCGCCGGTATCCGAGGAACAAAGAAGATACATCGTGCAGGCCAATGCCCTGAACGAACGAAAAAATTATGCCGGGGCCATTGATCTGTACACTAAAACCATTGAGATCGATCCTGTCTCCTACCCCGAGGCGTACTTCAACCTGGCCCTGCTTTCCGCGCAGATGCAGCGGTTCAAACCGGCCATCGCCCACATGAAACAATACCTGCTGCTTGCGCCGGACGCCAAGGATGCCCGCGGCGGCCAGGACAAGATTTATGAATGGGAACTGATGCTGCAAAGGAACCCCTAGGGAATACGCCTACAGAGCGAAAGGAGAGATTATTCATGTATCTAGGAAAACGGTTTTTTGAATGTGTTATTCTTTTCTCCCTTATAGCCATGTTCGGGGGAGGCGCCACAGAGGCAGCCTCCAAATCCGATGAAGCTTCTTTCCCTAAAGTGTATTCCCCCAAACTTCCGTCCGATATAAATACTCTTGAAGAAGCAAAGAAAGACCTGGCGATTCTTTTAAAAGACGTGGATGTCATTTTTTATGACGCTGGCTATTGCCCTAAATTTCCCGGTGAACGCGCCGCGAAAGCATTATTTGAAAAATATCCTCGCATGCGGATGACGAATGTTATGTCTACTGCAACTATGTGGAGCATCTACAAGGATAAAGGCGGCATTATTGATGTTTATGATGACCGGATAGACTTTCCGTTATTCCCTTTATTTTACTACCAGCTCTCCGATGATATCGACATATCGGTCATAGATGGATATCTTATTAAATTGTCACATCATGTTGAGTTGCGAGCGAGTGAAGGAGTTACACAAAAAATAGCTGACGATCTGTTTTTTATACAGCAAAATCTCAAGAAACATCTGGTGGCCCTGTTCGAACTGAAGGCGGCCGAGTACCGTGCGCTGAAAGTCAAGCCCCCTGTCTCCGAGGAACAGAGGAAATATATCGTTCAGGCCAATGCCTTCACCCAACAAAAAGACTATTCTGGAGCCATTGCCCGGTACAATAAGGCCGTTGCATTGAACCAGGTTTCCTATCCGGCAGCCTATTCCAATATGGCCCTACTCTATGCTCAGGAGCGCCGGTTTAAACTAGCTATTGAACATATGAAAAAATACCTACTGCTTGAACCCGAGGCCAAGGATGCCCGCAGTGCCCAGGATAAGATCTATGAATGGGAAGCCATGCTGGACAAATAAGCCCTGAAAGGATTCAAACAAAGGACACGCCAATGAAGCGATTTTTCGATCATCCCCTGATCATATTTTTTTTAGGTGGACTGCAGGTATTTTCCCTGCTGCTGCCCCTGCCTGCTTTGGCAGGGCCGGCGCTCGATTGCGAAGGATCGGCCAAGGCGTATGCATTGCAGGGAATACCGTGTACCTGTGTAAACGGACAAATCGTTTGCGATAAACCTGCCGGGGGGCACAAAGCCAAGAAGCATGGCATTACCTCCGGGGATGTCAACGCCATGGTCGTAGGCACTATTTTCCAGGGGTTGCTGACCTCCATGTTCGCGCCCCCGACCAGCTCGAACAATGCGCAGGAAGCCCTTGCCGCCCAGCAAAAAGCCGCCGCCCTGGCAGCCCAGCAGGCGGCTGCGCACCAGCGCGCCCAGGAGGCAGCCTTCCAGGCCGAACACAACAAGATGATGCAGTCGTTCAAGCAATTGGATGGTTCCCAGGGCGTGGCCTTCAAAAGTTTATCGGATGCTTCCCTTGCCTTTAAAACCCTGGACGATGACGCGGAGACCCTTGCCGCCAATGCCCGGAAACCCTTTGACACCGCTGCCGAGCCAAAACAGCCCACCCCCTTCTTTGGGGACACCATGCCGCTCAAGGATATCCAGTTGCTGGTCAACCCCGAGAATGATCCCAGGATCGTTGACCTGAGAAACGCCACCGCCTATGTGGCCAAGAATTTAAAAGACAGCGCGAACCCTGCTCCAGGCACGACGAAACCGCGCGATGGAAAAGCTGACGGCAAGCCCATAACCAAGGGGCCGGATTGCACGAAGCTCAACCAGAAATTGCAGGGGTTCCTCACCCAGAGGGACAAGTTCCACAACACCATCAATCTGGCGCAGGAGCAGTTGACCACCTGGGAAGACGCCAACCGCAACGCCCTGCTCAATGCGGCCAAGGATGGCATCGAGTATTTTACCGGACAATTGCTGGAAGGGCTTGCCAA
>DIKH01000349.1 GCA_002424495.1 Desulfobacteraceae bacterium UBA5623 | reverse complement strand
TTTTCTAACCGGAAATTACTGGGTTCTTATCTATCTTTTCGTACAAAATTCAGGGATCCGGCGGACACACTCCACCGTTCAACTCCGATTCAGGCCAAAGTTATCCTCTCCGAAATTATACTGCCGCAGGAAATAATCAAGCTGTTTTAAAGAGCCTGCGAATGGGGATCAGACAAAAACGGCCTTAGAATGAAATGCGAAAATGGGTGACCTGAGCTTTTTCCTATTCTGTCCGCCAGACTCTGACGCCGTTTTCGTCACGGTCAAGCAGTGTCTTGAACTTCTTTCCTGTCTTGTCACCATAGTAGCGTGCGGCGGGGCCAACCACCCGCTTTAGATTATAGAGATTCTCTTCGTTCTCCGCAGCAATGAATACTGAATCCCCAACGTTCATTTCAGACCAGGGGTATTTTACCTTTGAATGCACCTCGGGAATTACAACCTTCTTCTCAATCGTTCCAATTTTCATTTCTAACCCACAAAAAAGATATTAAAAATTTCTAACGACCCCTTTGTAACAACAAAATGAGACAGAATCAACCAAAATTTTTTCAGCCCCCTAGAGGGCCTGGTTGATCATCTCAAGATCGAGTATCTTCTCTACGACAGCTGATAGGGCATTATTGAGTTCCTGCTGTACTCTGTCTTCTGAAAAGCTTATATGCTTTAACTGTGATGAGCCTTCAATGGTTGATCTGTACAGAATTCTTTTTTGCCGGACATCTCCGCATACAATGCTCATCCTTACCCTGGCCTCATATTGCTCGCTGAAGAGACCGCTTCGGCATATAATCTGAAGTTCCTCTATTGAACCGCCAATCACGAATTCCCCACAGTCAGGTGAAAGAGAATCAACATTGAGATCCCAGTTGGCGATATCAGTTCCCACAGTGTAGCCCAACCGCTTTAAATATTCCTTTATGGCAGATACAACCGCGCGGTTAGTGTCCTCGAATTGACAGGTAACGTCAATTTCACCGCCTGATGACATCAACCTTTTACCGACCACGGCCTTGTTTGCCAGAGACCTGTTGTCCTGAAAATCTGCAACGGCAAAGACCGCATTGACTGGAGCTATATCATTATCCGAGATATCCTGCTGAGGCACATAATGCAGACTGACCGGGTAAAAGGGAGCGTGGCCACATGAGACCAGGCAAAAGGACATCACACTGAACCATAGCAGATGAACCAGCATCCTGAATCCTCTGATATCTCTTGTTTTATGCACCATGATCATTCCTCCCTATTGTAACACCCGGTTAAATGAAGAGCGGGTGTCATTAACTTTACTCAAAAATTGTACTTAATTAATATTTTCCTCTGATAGAAGCAAGGAAAATGAACGCCGGTCTTGATCTTGTGCTGATCATTTACCAAGTAGGCTGTTAGAAATCAGCTCAAAGGATCAGATAGAGTATCAGGCCTGATAAAGTTTGAACCAATTTTGCCGATAGGTAAAGCAGGGCGTGCAGCTAATCCTCTCCCAGTTTGGGCATGACCATTGTACCTTAATTTATCGGGAGAACAGAAAATGATCAGGCTATGCATACATTGTAAACACATCTTCGGCTGTCATGGATTCGATGGGATAAAATGGGAATGTAACAGTTGCCGGCATTTTAACTCCTGTGCCATTCGAATATTGCTTAACCCGCCGATTGAGGATATCACAGGCGGTATCTGCGACTGGTGCTTTGATAATCTGGCAGCCGCAAGGCGCAAGTATAATCCGCCTCATGACGAAGCCCTTGTTGCAGCAGGAACTTAGCAATCAACCCAATCAACTCACCATTTCCATCCATTTTTTTGGGGTATCACTTTTTTAACCCCAATGTCGTCCGCCATTATATTCCATGAAATACCGGAGAAAAGCCGCCAGGATTAATGAATGGTTTATCTCTCCTTCCCGGATAAGACCGGGTATCTCTGAAAGGGGACGAAGCAGTACCTCAATATCTTCCTTGTCATCCAGATCTTGCCTGCCGGCCAGAAAAACGTCTTTGGCAAGGAACGTGTGACAGCGATTGTTTTGTATTGCAGGATTTGCAAGTACGCTTCCCAGGGGAATCATCTGCCTTGCCTGATATCCGGTCTCCTCCCGCAGCTCATTTATGGCCGTATCCTCAGGCGTTGCCCCGTCTTCTACAAGCCCTCCGGGGATCTCAAGGGTCACGGCTCTAATGCCGTGGCGGTACTGCCGGATCAGAACGATCTCATTTTCCGGGGTAATGGGTATGATATTAACCCATTCCGTAGATTCCAGGATGTAAAAGTCATGCTCCAATCCTGTTCGTGGCGAACGAGCCCTGTCTGTTCTGAGACTAAAAATGCCATATAATTTTTCCTGTTCACTGGAAATAACCTCCCAGGGTCTTGCAACCATTTAGGCCTCTCCTTTCATGTCTTCAAAAAAACCGGTGATATCCGACAACTGATGACTGATCGGAATTTTTGGCAAGCTGTTCAAAAATAGCCTGCCATACCTGCTCTTGATAATCCTGTTATCAAGGACTGCCAGCACACCCCTGTCCGTGCGCTTTCTTATCAGCCTTCCCATTCCCTGCTTGAGTGAAATAATCGCTGAGGGCACCTGGTATTCAATAAAGGGATTCCCCCCCTGCCCTCGTATGGCCTCAATCTTGGCGGCGATAAGCGGATCCCCAGGCGAATCAAAAGGCAATTTATCTATGATCAGACAACTGAGTGACTCCCCTGGCACATCAACACCCTGCCAGAAGGAGGCGGTGCCAAGGAGAATAGAATGGACATCATCCCTGAATGAATTGAGCAACACTGATCTTGGAGAGTCGCCCTGCTTTAATATAGTGTAAGGTACACTGTCCTTCAAGATGTTCCATACAAGGTTAAGGTTGCGATAACTGGTAAACAGTATAAGCGCCCTGCCTTGTGTAATCTTTACGATCTCAAATATCCTTTGGGCGATTTCGGGACCGAAACCAGGCTCACCCGGAGGAGATAAATCACGGGGGACATACAGCAGTGCCTGGGTTTTGAAATCAAAATGTGAGGGAAATATACCCTCAAGGGCATCCGTGGGCAGGTCCAGACGGGAGCGTATATAATCGAAATTACCGTTTGTGGAAAGGGTGGCCGATGTAAAGGCGATTGACTGCACCTTTTGGTAGAGCATCTCATTCATTTTTTCAGAGATATTAAGTGGCGAAGCATGGAGCACCAGGGTCTTCTTTCGCTTCTCATACCAGTTAAGCCAGCCGGCTTCCCTCTTCGACAGGATTTGATCCAGCAGGCGGTCAATTTCCGCCGCCCTGACAGCTAATACATATAAGGAAGATGTATCATGTGCCTTATTGGCTTCGGAACAGGAATCGTCTGCCGCCGTTTGCGCCTTTTCAAACAGGGATTTCAGCCCGCGGCTGATCTGCCTTGCAGGGCCATTGCTGATGGCGAAGAGCATCTCATTATCAAGTATGCCTTTGTCCGTCCTTTCATCAAAAAGGGCCTTTAACTGCTCTGTTGCAGACTTGATGTTGTTTAGTTGCATCTTCAAATTGCCTTCTGACAGATCATGAAAACCCTTTGTCCGTTTTTCCAGATCAGAGGTCAACTCCGACAGTTGGTTTGTGCTCAGGCGCTCTCCCAGATAAGAAGTGCCGATCTCTTCAATATCGTGGGCCTCATCAAACAACAACACCTGAAAACGTGGGATGATCTCACCAAAACCTGATTGTCTTACCTTAAGGTCAGAAAAAAACAGGTGATGGTTTACAATGATAATCCTGGTCCTGGCAGCCTTGCCGCGAAGTCTGCCCAGATAACAGTCAGAAACAAACATACACTCCGGCCCCAGACACTGGTCTGACGGAGAAGACAGCGCGTCCCACAGGGGGTCGTCATCGGCCATCCAGGGGATTTCCGCCCGATCGGCAAAAGCTGTCTTTTCGAGCCACTTCTCCAGCCTTTTTTTTGCCTCCGCAGGGCCTGTATTAAAAAGGGATGCCTGTGAAAAAAACTGATGATACTTGTGGAGGCAGAGGTAATTTCTCCTGCCCTTCATGATCATCGCATCAATATTGAGGCCTGTTGATGCAGCAAGCAGGGGGATATCCTTATAAAAAATCTGTTCCTGCAGATTTTTCGTACCGGTGGAGATGACTGTCTTTTTGCCACTCAGGATAATGGGGACAAGATAGCCGAAGGTCTTTCCAGTGCCAGTGCCCGCCTCGATTATCGCAGTGGTTTTCTGGTCAATGGATTCCAGGATAAGATTGGCCATCTGCAACTGGGAAGGGCGGAACTCAAAGCCATCAAGGGCACTTGCGAGCAGGCCACCCGGACCAAGTATCCCTTCAATTGTCATTGGGGTTTCAGGCATGCGGCCAATATAGTTTCAGGGGCAGAGTCAGTCAATGGGGAAGAAGCAATAGATGCATGCCCACGTTGATGTCAGCCAAATTTAATATTGTATTTTAAATTTGGCCGTGTTATGAAATGACATCATGCTGCCTCGAACCCTGGAACATACAATCCTGCAGGCCATAAAAACCTTCCCCTCTGTACTGGTTACCGGACCAAGGCAGTCCGGTAAGACCACTCTCCTCAAGGAAAGGTTTGCCCAAACCCATTTATTTGTCTCTCTTGAAAATCCGGATGTGCGGGCCAGGGTCCAGGAAGATCCCATAGGATTTCTCAAGGCAAATCCACCTCCATTGATTCTCGATGAAATACAATATGTCCCCGAACTACTGCATTATATAAAATCAGCTATTGATGAAGATCGCAAACCTGGCCAGTGGCTCTTGTCCGGTTCGCAAAACTTTGCCCTCATGCAAGGCGTAAGTCAATCTTTGTCCGGCAGGGTTGCGGTCTTAACCCTGCTTCCATTCTCCATAGGTGAAAGTCATGGTTTAGGGGACAAACTTTTAAGGATTGATCATATTATTGAAAGGGCCTTTCAAAAACAGGACTTACGGGAATTGGAACCAGCACCGGCCAGAAGCGCCCCTCTTGAGCTTGATGATTGGCTGCTTCGAGGGGCGTATCCTGAAATCCGTCTGAACAGGGATGTTGACCGGAAGTTGTGGCGTGCAAGCTATATTCAGACTTACCTGGAAAGAGATGTTCGTCAGGCCGTGAATATTGGGGATCTGAATACCTTTAATCGCTTTTTGAGACTATGCGCAGCACGAACAGGGCAGATTCTCAACATGTCAGAGTTTTCAAGAGATATAGGGATGAGTGTGCCGACCATAAAAAAATGGTTAAGCGTGCTTGAGGCGAGCTATCAAATACATCTTCTTCCGCCCCACTTCAACAACCTGGGCAAGCGTATCGTTAAAAGCCCTAAGCTATATTTTATGGATACAGGGCTTGCAACATTTCTTTTGGGACTTCATGGGAGCGAGGCCGCGTTACAAGGCCCGATGATCGGGCCGCTTTTTGAAACCATGGTCGTAACTGAGTGGATTAAGGCCTTCTATCATCGTGGAGAAAGACCGGATCTGTATTATTGGCGTTCAAAGAGCGGTATAGAAATAGACCTCATTGTAGATAGGAATGCGGCCCTTTTTCCCATGGAGATCAAGGCCACGTCAACACTGTATCCCAAGCATGCAGAAGGCCTGAGCAAGTGGAAGGCTTTGCCTGGAAATTCCACTACAGGAGGCGTTATTGTAGCCAATATATCAGAGCCCATATCTCTAAGAGATTGCCAAGCCGTTCCCTGGGACAGGGGTGTAGATATGATATGAGCGAGCGCAATATAGCAAGTGAGTATGTGACAACCGTGAAGGAATATTAGGGGGTCAAATCTGCCTTCGACCCCTTTCTGACCTGGAATGGTAAGGAAATTTCAGCCAATAGGCGGGTGTCATTTCCCTCCGACTGGATGCAGCGACTGGTCGGCCTTTTAGTAGATGCAAACATCAAGAATTGCAAGCACCTCTGCTAGCAATTCTTCACTGCCGCGTTCAATCCGGCTTGCACGGCGCGCCCGGAAATCCACCGATTTAACTCGAAGGCATAAGCCACTGG
>DIKH01000069.1 GCA_002424495.1 Desulfobacteraceae bacterium UBA5623 | reverse complement strand
ACCCAGGATGACGCCCACATCATATGCGCCCCGGAGCAGCTAAATGGCGAGATAAAGGCAGTGCTCGATTTTGTCAAAGACGTGATGGCGATATTCGGCTTCAGCTATGAGCTGGAGATCAGCACCAGGCCCGCAAAATCCATTGGCACGGATGGGGATTGGGATCTGGCCACCAACGCACTTATTAATGCAATGGCCGATAACAATCTGAGCTATGAAGTAAATGAAGGGGATGGGGCCTTTTATGGTCCGAAGATTGATGTAAAATTAAGTGATGCACTTGGCAGAAAATGGCAGTGCGCCACCATCCAGTGCGATTTTACCCTTCCAGAAAGGTTTGATTTGGTTTATATTGGCAAGGACGGTCAGAAACACAGGCCCGTGATGATCCATCGCGTCATCCTTGGCGCCATAGAAAGGTTCATCGGGGTCCTGATCGAGCATTACGCGGGGGCCTTTCCAGTATGGCTCTCACCGGTGCAGGCCATAATCCTGACGGTGACAGACAGAAACAATGAATTTGGAGAAAGGCTGCTAACGACCCTTCAAGATGCGGATGTCAGGGTAAAGGCCGATTTCAGGAATGAAAAGCTGAGTCTGAAGGTCAGGGAGGCGCAATTACAGAAGATCCCCTATATGTTGATCGTTGGGGACAGGGAGAGCGAAAAACAAGGGGCGACCCCGAGAAAAAGGGACGGCCAGAATCTCCCTTTTGTGACTGCCGAGGAAATTGTTAGCATGATATCAAATGAATGTAAGACAAGGAGGTAACGCCATAGCCAAAAAGGAAGAGGAAGTCAGGATTAATGAAAAGATAATTTCATCGTCGGTCAGACTGATCTCAGAAGATGGCCAACAACTGGGCATCCTGTCATTGTCCGAGGCGCAGAGGATAGCAAGCGAGGGAGGACTGGATCTGGTGGAGGTAGCTCCGAATTCAGATCCGCCTGTCTGCCGCATAATGGACTATGGAAAGTTCAAATATCAGGCAAGCAAGAAAGACCAGGAGACGCGCAAGAAAGGCCGATCGTCCCAACTGAAGGAGATCAAGCTGAGACCCCACACAGAGGAACATGATCTGGGATTCAAGATCAGAAACCTCAAGAAATTTCTTGAAAAAAAAGACCGTGTGAAGGTGACAGTTTTTTTTCGGGGTCGGGAAATGGCCTATATGGACGTGGGGGTTGAACTCCTAAAAAGGGTTGCCCAAGATGTTTCAGATGAAGGGACTGTGTTTCAGGAGCCCACTCGGGAATCCAAAAACAGAATGTCCATGGTCATTGTCCCAAAATAGACTGTTGCAGACAATGACCTTTAGAGGCAGGTTGTGCCGGATCTGACGGGAGGATTCCTTTGTGCCCGCTGTTTTGGGCTGGGGCATTGAGTTGTGGAAATCACCTCCTGCGAAAGGAGTAATAGGATGCCAAAGATAAAGACAAACCGTGGAGCTGCAAAGAGGTTCCGGACAACGGGAACAGGGAAAATAATTAGAAACAAGGCGTTTTCAAGCCATATCCTTACGAAAAAGACCAGAAAGAGAAAAAGGAGACTGAGAAAATCCGCTCTGGTACATTTTACTAATTTTAAACGGACAGCCAAACTCATCCCTTATATGTAATATGTTGACCGGAAAACAAAAGGGAATGTTTTTATGCTGCCTCCATAATAAGAGGTTTTGCAATGCCTAGGGTGAAAAGAGGCTTTAAGGCCAGGAGAAGAAGGAATAAGGTATTAAAGGCCGCAAAGGGTTACATAGGGGGTCATGGAAGCCAATTCAGGACCGCCAGGATAACTGTTGACAGGGCCGGAGTTTATGCATACAGGGATCGTAAGGTCAAAAAAAGGGAATTCCGCAGCCTATGGATAATGAGGATCAATGCTGCTGCCAGAGAAAATGGTCTGTCATACAGTAGACTTATCTTCGGGCTGAAAGAGGCTGGCGTTGATCTGGACAGAAAGGTGCTTGCGGATATGGCAATTCGGGATCCGATGGCATTTTCCCAGTTGGCAAGATTGGCCCGGAACTAAGACTCTAACTATAGTTGACAATGAAAGAACAGCTCCTTGAACTTGAAAAGAAGGCGATTACTGATCTCAAAACGATTAGCGACGCCTCTGAGCTAGAGCAGTTCAGGGTCACCTATCTTGGTAAGAAGGGTCTCTTGACCTCAGTGATGAAAAGGCTGGGTGAGCTGCCTGCCAATGAAAGGCCTGAGTTCGGTAAACTGGCCAACCGGATAAAAACAAATCTATCCGGACTGCTTGACGAACTGAGGGATAAGATCTCCGCAAAGGCCGCCGGACAGGAGACCATTCTTGATGTGACACTCCCCGGCAGGGCACCGTTTTACGGGCATCTCCATCCATTATCACTGATTATAAAAGATGTCTGTCAGATCCTGTCCAGGATGGGGTTCAGGGTTGTCAAGGGGCCAAATGTTGAACTGGATTATTACAACTTCGAGGCCTTGAATATACCCAGGGACCATCCTGCAAGGGATATGCAGGACACTTTCTATGTATCCGACAACGTGGTTCTTAGGACACACACCTCTCCTATCCAGATCCGGGTAATGGAGACCCAGAACCCCCCCGTCAGCATAATTGCGCCGGGAAAGGTCTACAGACGGGATTCGGACGTATCGCACACGCCGATGTTTCATCAGGTAGAGGGACTCCTGGTTGATCAGCATGTGACCTTTGGGGATCTCAAGGGGACACTGACCTGCTTTTTGAACGAGATGTTTGGTCCTGACACCAGACTTCGGTTCAGACCCAGTTTTTTCCCCTTCACTGAACCGAGCGCCGAGGTGGACATCCGGTGTGTAATATGCGGAGGCAGAGGGTGTCGGACATGTTCCAATACTGGCTGGCTTGAGATCCTGGGTTCCGGCATGGTGGATCCAGCAGTTTATGGTTTTGTGGATTATGATGCCGAGGTATACTCCGGCTTTGCATTCGGCATGGGCATTGAAAGACTTGCCATGCTAAAGTACGGGATAGACGATATCCAGTTGTTCTACAGAAATGACATGAGGTTTTTAAGACAATTTTAAAGCCCCTCACCCTGTCAGCAAAGTCATGAACACCTGAATCGAGAGGCTCTATTTTCTGAGACACCCTGATCAGACCTCTTTTCGTCATTCCGGCTTTCGCCTCATTTCTTCGATTGAGTAATATTCATGAAAATAAGTCTTAATTGGTTAAAAGATTACGTAGACATAGATATGTCGGCAGATGAGCTGGGCCGCCTCCTGACCATGGCTGGTTTGGAGGTGGAGGGGCTTGAACCATCCGGCCAATCCCTTGATGACATTGTTGCGGCAAGGATACTGACTATCGCCCCTCATCCTGAGACGGACAGGCTTTCCGTGTGCCAGGTGGACACTGGCGCTGGGACTGTCCAGGTGGTATGCGGCGCACCGAATCTTGCGACAGGCTCCCTGGCGCCTTTTGCCGCAGCAGGCGCAACCCTTCCCAACGGTACGACTATCAGCGACAGCAGTATCAGGGGAGTAATGTCACACGGCATGCTCCTGGCCGAAGACGAGATGGGACTGACCGACGATCATACAGGGGTGATGATCCTGCCACCAAACCTCGCACCCGGCACCCCTCTTTCCTCTGATCTTAAGCCGCTTGAGCTTTCCGACTGGGTGTTCGATCTGTCCATTACACCCAATCGTCCAGATTGGACCAGTGTCCTGGGGGTGGCAAGGGAGATAGCCGCCATAACAGGTAAAACGCTCAAGCGGCCTGAAATAATAATCGAAGAGGGGGGCGCCCCTATATCAGAGCTTGCAAGGGTTACTATTGATGACCCTGTGGGTTGCCCCCGTTATGCCGCAGGGGTGATTCAGGGCGTTGAACTGGGTTTTTCCCCATTTTGGATGAGACGCAGGCTTTTTCTGTCCGGGATAAGGAGTATCAATAATATCGTTGATGTTACAAATTATGTGTTGCTTGAAATGGGTCAGCCCCTCCATGCATTTGACTACGATCGCCTGAGGGAAAACAGGATCATCGTAAGGAGGGCGGAAAAAGGCGAGACCTTTATCACCCTGGATGGCGAGACAAGATCCCTTACCAGCGAATCCCTTATGATATGCGACGGCGAACGGGCAGTGGCCCTGGCAGGAATCATGGGCGGGCTAAACTCTGAGATCACTTCAGATACGGGGGATGTTCTGCTGGAGAGCGCCTTCTTTGATCCTGTGACAATCAGAAGGTGCTCGAAGAGGCTCGGATTATCTACAGAGGCCTCTTATCGTTTTGAAAGGGGCATTGACATTGAAGGTGTAACGACCGCCCTAAAACGCGCCATGTCACTGATATCCCATTTGGCAGGGGGAAACATTGCATCCGGCATTATTGACATCTATCCCAGGCAATACACGCCCCCTGATATAAGACTGCGCATTGATAAGACCAACCGTTTACTGGGGACCAGCCTTTCAAAAGATGCCGTAAGAGGATATCTTGAGGCCCTTGAAATGGATGTTCGCGACATGAATGTCAGCGAGGACGATCGAGTGCAACTTGTAGTAAGTCCCCCGTCATTTCGGGTGGATATTACAAGAGAAGCAGACCTTATAGAGGAGGTGGCAAGGGTCTTTGGTTATGAAAATATACCTGTCACCTATCCAAGCATAAGGCCTGGCCAGATAGGCGATGCGCCTGAGCTTGCCCTCCCCGGTCAGATCAGACAGATCATGATAGGACTCGGCTTTACCGAGATCATCACCTACAGCTTTATATCTCCCAAGTCCGCTGATATGTTGGGCGCAGAAGAAGCAAGTTCCTTAAGGAAATTTGTCCCGATCTTGAATCCTCTTGCAATTGACCAGTCCGTTATGAGAACTTCTCTTGTCCCGGGGATCTTAAATACCGTTGGGGTAAATGTAGCCCATTATGAAAGGGATCTGAGACTTTTTGAGTGGGGAAAGGTCTTCTTTCAAATGGGGGAAGATCTTCAGCCTGACGAAAAAGTGCTTCTGACCGCGGTGATGACAGGGCTGTCTCAGAAAAAGTCATGGCATTGTGATGAAAGGACTCTGGACTTTTATGATATCAAAGGGGCGCTGGAGGCCCTGTTGGCGGCGATTGGCCTCAAAGAGATAACTTTTAACAGGGAGACGGATCTTAATTCTTATGATCCTGAGTGCTCAGCCGGTGTTTCCTGCTCCGGCTCAGCCATAGGGCGAGTAGGCCAAGTGTCATCAAAGGTGATGGAGGCATATGGCCTTGAAAAGGTAAGTGCCTTCCTGTTTGAAATTGATATTGCGGCCCTTTTAAAAGAAATCCCCGCAACAAAGAGATTTCAGCCATTTGCAAAATTTCCCGCCGTATACAGAGACATCTCGATTATGCTCAATCGGGAAGTTGAAAGCGCCAGCGTCATTGACATCGTAAAAAAGAAGGGTGCTGAATGGATCGAGTCCGTTGAGATCTTTGACCTTTACGAGGGCAGTAAATCCGATAGGTCTGAGAAAGCCCTGGCCTTCAGGATCTCCTACCGGTCAAAGGACAGGACCCTTGACGGCGCTGAGGTAAACCATTTGCACGAATCCATTATTGATGAGATAAGGCTAAAGACAGGGGGAAGGCTGAGGGAGGGATAAGAATGGTCCATGTTCCTGATGACAAGCGGTATTTTCGTATTGGCGAAGCCAGCAGAATCATCGGCGTTGAACCATATGTCCTTAGGTTCTGGGAGAGCGAATTTTCCCAGCTAAAACCGCAGAGGGCGGATTCCAAACAGAGGACATATCAGAAAAAGGACCTTGAGGCCCTTCTTGAGATAAAAAGGCTCCTTTATGAAGAAAAAATGACTATTGAAGGGGCAAAAAAACGACTGAGTCAGACAAAATCAGAGGGCCCCAGGCCCGATCATCGTCTTTTGGAAGATATAAAGGGAGACCTTAACGAGCTGCTTGAAATACTGGCTTAGCAAGCGACACATGCCTTGCTACTTGTGATATTTCTCGTTATTGATAATGGTAAATGCCCGATAGAGTTGTTCCAGGAGCAGTAACCTGCTCATTTCATGAGTCAGGGTAAGTTTTGAGAGACAGAACTTTTCGTGGGCACTGTCCAAAATTTTTCCGGGCAGGCCTAAGGGTCCACCGATAATCAGGGTCAGATGACTGTGTAAGAGGGATAACTGTTCAATCCTTGTGGCCAATCCTTCTGAATCATACTCCGTCCCTGTTCGGTCCAGGGCAATAATATATTCCCTGGCAAGAAGTCTCTTGGCAATGGCATCTCCTTCTTCAGCCAGTATGGTATGAATGGGCCTTCCTTTTTTTATGCTGGCAGGTTTTGTTTCTATCCATTCCGTATGTACATATCTTTTCAGACGATCAAGGTAGAAAGATTCCCCCTGGGCAAGGAAGGGTGCCCTTGTACGGTCAACAACAATAAATTTGATATTGAGCACTTCCTACTTCTTCTTCAAATCCAGAATCATGGCTATTTCTGCCGCCATCCCGCGGATAAATACATCCATGTCGCCCCCAATAAGGGGTTTTCCCTGCTCAGGGTATTTTGAAATATTTGCGGGCCTGACCTGGATGGGGGCGTTTTTTAGTTCCGGCCTGGGCCTGACATTAAACTCCGGAGAAAAGGAATTGTTGAAATACATCTCCTGGAAGACGGCAAATTTAAGCATATGTGCGGTCGAATCGAGAACACCTACTTCTCCATCCCTCACCAGACCAGTCTCCACCGCCTTGTGAAGACCTGCCAGAGATTCTCCTCCCTGGGTGCAGGCGATGTTTCCATTCCTGTTTGCAATGATCATGGAATCCATGATTTCCTGTTCAGTGACCTGAACGACAAATACCCTTTTTTCTTTGGAGACCCCGTTATATTCCTTGACCAGTTCGATGACACGGGGCATTGAGACAGGGTTTCCTATCATCGCCGCCTGGGCGACACTTGGTGCAACCGTGACAGGTACAAAATTTCTCTTGTCTTCGTCCGGCTCCAGGTAATAACGGTAAACCGGGTTTGCGTGTTCCGATTGAACGCCTATGATCTTGGGCAATCTGTCAATAACACCGGCGTTGAAAAACTTGAGAAACCCCCTCATGACTGCTGTGATGTTGCCTGCGTTGCCTATAGGGATCACAACAACTTTATCCCCCACTTCATAGTCGAAGTCCTGGGCTATTTCATAAGAGAATGTCTCCTGCCCCAGGATACGCCAGCTGTTTTTTGAATTAAGGAGCGCTACATGGTAATTTTGTGAAAGAAATTCAACAACCTTCATGCAATCATCAAAAACGCCGGGTATTTCAAGAACCTTGGCGCCACTACCCAGAGGCTGCGACAACTGCTGGGCCGTAACCTTCCCCTTGGGAAGCAGTACGGCTGCTTTAAGGAAATCATCAAGGTAAGACCCATAAAGGGCTGCTGCTGCCGAAGTGTCGCCAGTAGACGCACAGATTGCAAGGACGTCTTTCATGCCCTCTTTTTTGGCCAGATAATTAATGTAGCTGAGGGCACACGCCATGCCCCTGTCTTTAAAAGAGGCGCTGGGATTGAGGCCATCATTTTTAAAATAGAACTCAGCACCAACCCGGTCTTTCATCCGGGTGTTTGCCTCAACAAGGGGGGTATGGCCCTCTCCGAGGTAGACTATCTGATCCATTGGGATAATAGGGGCGACAAACTCGTAAAAGCGGAAGATCCCTTTCAGCGCCCGGTTGTTTATCATCTTTCGATAGTCAAATATCCTGCGCCATTTTTCGCCTGATACCTTGTTTATGTGTTGTGTATTTTTATCATGGAGCAGAAATACATTGCCGCATTCAGGGCATGTATCAAGAAGCCGGTCCGAGCCGTATTCGGTTTTGCACCCAAGGCATCTGTAGACCATTTCGCCCTGAGGTTTGGGCAGTAGACAGTCCCGCACATCTATTGGAAATTGCTCAATCCTCATGCCTAAGTCCTCTTTAAATTGAATTTATTGATGACAGATTTATATATTGCAAAACATAGCGGATTGCAACATCTGAGTTATTTATAAATGAGGTCTTGATTAAGGAACATGGTAAGAGCAGAGCAGGAGCAAACGAAGATACTTATAGAGGGTAAGAGGGGTTTCTACTAATTGATCGTAATATCTTCTCTAATGCCCCATCCGTCCTGTGGTACAACGATTGCCCTTGATTGATCACCAACCCAGACGTAAAGCACCAGTTCCTTTGTGTTTTCGACCCAGAAGCCCTTGCAGGTAATATCACCAACCGGGAGCATGCCCCGTATAGGCACCTGATCATCGGACTTTTCAAGGGCCAGCATCTGGGCAATTGTCTTGTATATGTTTTGCTGCACGACAGAATCTAATTGAATGTCTTCCAGCTCAATTTCATTCAATTCGCTGTCGGTTGTCTTCAACCAATCAAAAACACTTGATTTATGGTTATCCAAGTCAAATCCTCGTACAGTCTTCTCACGACATTATGAAAGCAACAAAACAGAGCAAGATATAAACGTGAGGTCTTTTCACATAGGCCTATTTTTCACATAGGTCAACAGTTTTTTATTGAATTCTTGGGCCGACATCACTGATTTTAAACATCCCGGTTTTAGAGGCAGTGCCCGGCCACAAGTCATTCTGACACTGTATATTTTCTGACGTCCTGTCAACAGATTTAAAGAAAAGGATAGCGCCAGACCTTAATAATCAACTCCAAGTCTTTTTTTTGCCATTTAAGCATCAGTAGCGTCAAAATCAATATGCCTTGTCAATTTATTGGCCGACATTTTTTTTGGATATAGGCATAACCATTCATAGCTGGCTGTATTAATTGAAAATATCGTCATTAAATTTTTGGTATGGCTTTTGCTTAGTTAAAATATCAAGTCATATCAGCCAGAAGATAAGGTCGTAAACCAAAATGACACAGTTCATTTTTTATAGTGGGAACTGATACGGGCAAAAGGGGTTCGGATGTGCAGAATGAAAAGGATAGCATGTCCACCGTTGATGTAATCCTTAGATTGTTCGAACTGGAGGCCAGAAAAAGCCGTGACGGTTTCGATCTCAACGAAAACGGTTTCCGGACCCCCAGGACGACCATGCTGAACGCCGTCCACCTGATCGTCAAAGAGCTTTCCTGCGATCTCCGTGGTGCTTTGAGCATCGAAAACAATCCTACGATCGACAAGATCCTCTTCATCGGTGGCCTGGGCTTGATATTCGTTCAGCGAATTATCCGCAGTTCAACGTGGTAACTGCATTGCATCAAGGCAAGCGGGGCAGACGGCAGGCGATTCTCTATAACTTTGGCATGAATGACAGCAACAGGGACCTGAGCGGCAGACGGTTTGCCAGGAAGATCGTGGAGGTGTCTTCAGGACTGGACCCCTGGCATACGTGGATCATTTTCAAGAAAGTTTAGCGAGGCAAGAGTATGATACGACAGGTAAGGAACATTGTCATCTCTGGAACGAACTTTTGGAATCCCGGTGATGACTTTGTCAGGGATGGCGTGATCGCAATTCTTCGGGAATTGATGCCTGACGTCGACCTGAACTTCCTGTTCTATAACTTCAACGCAGACTTTTTCCCTCATACCAAGTTCGCCGGCATCAGCAATACTATTTCGCAAGGGAACCTGGAGCAATTCGGAAGTCATGTAGATGCTATTGTCGTGGCCGGTCTTTCGGCGGGTGAAGAGATCAAGGACCTTTATACGTGGATCATTAAGAATAAGCTCCTAGACCGAATTTACCTTATCGGGGCTGGTTACGAGAATTCGTATGTGGAACGGTACATATCTTCGGAACCTGAAGCGACGATATTTAAGAACGCCCGGATAATCATCGGCAGGACCCGGAAGACGCCACGTTTCATCCCTGAACTCAATCTTCCTTATCATCACATTAACTGTCCCGCTATCCTTTCAGTTCCGGCGGTGAAAGATGTGCCCGCAGGCAAGAAGATAGAGACCATCGGCTTTTCCATTCAATTGTTCCCCCCTAAAGGCATTGTGAACCATTCCTGCGCAGAAGAGATGTATAAACTGGCAACGAACATGCTGATCGAGTTGTCCCGCAACTACGCAGTGGAGGTCGTAGCTCATCATAAATCAGAATATTTTCATTACCTCAATTTGCTTAAGACATCAAAAATCCCGGTTCATTTTTCGTCTTTTTATCAGGATTTGTTTATGATCTATCCGCGCTACGACCTAGTCGTTACGACACGTCTTCACTCGAGCCTCGTTGCCAACGGCTTTGGTATTCCAGATATTATTCTGAATGATACCGATAGACACACACACACGTTAGAGGGATTTCCACATTCTGCCTGGGTCAATGATGAGAAACGGTTCATCGAAATATTTAAGGACGTCCTTAATCGCGACCTGGCTGCAATCGCCAGAGATGCCAATACCTTCAAGCGCGACCTCATGCAGAAATATTGCTTCGCGCTGGCAGACTCCTTCAACAAATCGCTTCCATGTGCGGGCGAAACCAGCAGCCAGTCAAGGACTCCAATACAAACACGGAAAGCATTCGAGCAATACTCGACAATTCTTACCAAACATGCACTCGACCTGCCCATTCACTTTTTTACCATCGTTTTGAACGGAGAGCCATTTATCCGGCGCCATATAGACGCGTTCAGAAAGCTACAGTTCCCCTGGCACTGGCACGTCATCGAGGGTGTCGCCGATCACAGGCACGATACTGCCTGGAGTATCCAAAACGGCGGACGAATCACGCCAGAGCTTCATCGGAAGGGATTAAGCAAAGACGGCACCACCGAATATATCGATTTGTTGAAGAAGGAATTTCCCTCAAACATCACGATCTACCGAAAGGGAGGAGGTCAATTCTGGGACGGCAAGCTAGAAATGGTAAATGCCCCCCTCTCCGGCATCGGAGAGGAATGCCTCCTCTGGCAGATTGATGCAGATGAAGTCTGGACTACGGACCAGATCTCGCGGGCGCGGGCGCTCTTCCTCGGAGATTCGGTCAAAACCGCAGCGTTCTATACGTGCAAGTTTTTCGTGGGCCCCGATTTGGTTATAACCTCTCGGAACACCTACGGCAACCACAGGGACTATGAATGGCTACGAACGTGGCGCTTCCGGCCGGGAGACCGCTGGATGGCCCATGAACCACCTCAGCTCTGCCGCTGGGAAAATGGCGGTCAATGGGTCGACCTGGCTAAAAAACACTCCTTCCGCCACGAAGAAACGGAGTCCGCAGGCCTTATCTTCAATCACTATGCCTATGTGACTGAGCAGCAGCTTCGCTTCAAAGAGGTCTATTACGGATACACTGGCGCTGTGCAGTCCTGGAAAACGCTTCAGGCTGAGACGCGCTTCCCGGCGCTGCTCAAAAACTATTTCTCATGGGTGAATGACGATTCCATTGTGAACCGTCATGCCTCGCGCGCTATGACACTCTCGGACTCCATGCGAATCCTCTGGGTCAGGACCGATGCAATTGGCGATAATATCCTTGCTTCTTCCATGCTTCCGCATCTCCGAAAAAATTATCCGCAGGCAAAAATCATAATTGTGTGCCAGGATCACATCGCCGGGCTCTACGAGCATTCTTCTGCTGTTGACGAGGTCATCTCCTTTGACCGATCCCGCGCGATGAGCAATAAGGCCTATCGCGACCAGATCGGCAGGAAGGTCGGGGCCGTTAAAGCCGACGCAGTCCTGAACCCGGTTTATTCCCGCGACTCGCTTAACGATTTCATAGCCCTCTCAGCAGGCGCGGCCCTCCGAATCGCCTGGGAAGGTGACGCCAGCAATATGCCTCCCAGGCAGAATGAAAAAAGCAAAGAGCTCTACTCGCAGCTCATTCCAAACACGGCTTCGCGCCTCGAGCTTTTGCGTCACAGGGACTTCTTGCGCGGATTGGGCCTGGAATGCGGGTCCCTGGAACTCGATCTTCGTTCTTCGGAGCAGGACCGGGAATTCGCACTGGGGTTTTTCAAGGAAAACCATTTGACGCAGCAAAAAACCATCGCCTTCTTCGGAGGTTCCCTCCTGGATATCAAGCGCTATGAGCGATACGGTGCCGCCCTAGCAGGTTTTTGTGCAGATAGCGGTTTTTCCGTGCTCTGCTTAGGTGGCGAGGCGGATTCGGCCCTTTACGACCGGCTTTCCGCGACCATATCTGCGGCACGCGTCGTCAATCTCGCCGGTAAGACCACCCTCTGCCAGGCAGCGGAGTTGATAAGACTTTGCAGGCTCGCTCTGGGCTCGGACACGGGCCTGGCGCACATTGCCTGTGCAGTTAAAATCCCGAATGTCGTGCTAATGGGCGGTGGTCACTTCGGGAGGTTTTTCCCTTACTCTCCCTCCACCTTTATGGTCTGCCTGCCCCTCGAATGCTACGGCTGCAACTGGCAGTGCCGCTACGAGAGGGCTCACTGCATCCAGGACATCTCCGGAGATGTGATCGCAGAGGCCATGCGCCACGCACTGGACGGCCCTTCCGACCATCCGCGGGTATTTGTCCAGGGAACGTCGCAGTATCAACGTACTTCCCTGGGGCCGCGCTGGAGGTCACCGCACGAG
>DIKH01000352.1 GCA_002424495.1 Desulfobacteraceae bacterium UBA5623 | reverse complement strand
GACTTAAAGATATGCGCAATTCAAAACAGACCCCCACCCCTGCCCGCTCGCACCCGGACTTTTTGAAAAGTTAGCTTTTGGCTATCGGTTCAAGCACTATCTTGTGGTCTACCAGTGAAAGAGCCTTGACCCTGGCCTCGATGTTCCGCTCTTCTCCAAATATGTTTACAAGTCTAATATGTGTGCCTTTTTTTTCCAGCAGTTCAACGCTTTCAATAAAGAGTTGTTCGTTTCCATTGCTTAATAAATAGGCCGTTGACTCACACATCTTCAGTTATCTCCTTGATAATAGCTATGACTTTTTTTACAAGGTGCGGCAGGGGCTCATCACATACGCCGACAACCGTCACCCTTTCCTGGGTCAGGGGGATGAGGATTTTTCTTGCATCTGATGAACTCACGGCGGACGCCATTGCCGGGGTGACCTCACCCATCATGGAATTTGCCATCATGATAGCAAGTGGTCCTAAGATAAAACCCACCTTCCTGCTGGTCTCCACAATGGCGTTTTCACCGGTGGCGCCCCTGTTTGCGCCTGCCTTCATCATGTTGGAGGTTGCGATAGAATTGGTGCCCAGGGCGAAGATTTCTATGTCATTGCCGACAGCCTCGCGAAGGCCCTTGATTATTGCGGCGCCAATGCCGCCTCCCTGGCCGTCCATAACCATCAGTTTCATGGTGTCATCCTGTAATGAGTGTTGTGACGACAGCCTAGCCAAGACGTTCTAAAAGTCTTTCCAGTTCATCATCTGAGAAAAAATAGATTATAATGCGGCCTTCCTTGCCCTTTTTGGTGATGTCCACCTTGGTCCCCAGCGTGCGCTTCAGGTTATGTGCCAGGGATTCCATGTAATCGTCATCATCCTTCTTTCTTTTTTTGGCCGAAGGAGGAGAGTTTATCTTTTTGGCCAGGGCCTCGAGCTTGCGGACGGAAAGCTCCTTGCTTATGGTAACATCCCTTAGCTTTTTGACGTCATTAGGGGTTTTGATCCCGGCCAGGACCCGTGCATGGCCCATGGAAAGGCGGCCGTCAATGATATCCTTTTGGACAAGGGAAGGGAGCTTGAGAAGCCTCAATATGTTGGTGATGGTCGAGCGGTCTTTTCCCAGCCTCTTGGCTATCAGCTCCTGCGTGAGGCCTGTGTCTTCCAACAGCCTGTTGTAGGCAAGGGCCTCCTCAATTGGATTTAGGTCCTTCCTATGGATGTTTTCTATGAGGGCGAGTTCAAGTGACTCTGTGGGGGTGGCCTCGCGTACTACCACGGGAACCCGGTCAAGCCCGGCCTTCTGCGCCGCGCGCCATCTGCGCTCGCCAGCTATGAGCTGATACCCGGATTCGGTCCTGGTTACAAGAAGGGGGGTAATGATCCCCTTTTCCCTGACGGACAGGACCATTTCTTCGAGTTCAGGGGCTGAAAATTCCTGCCTCGGCTGATAGGGGTTTGGCTCTATCAGTTCGATGGGACAATGGAAAAATTGTTCATTTGAGTTGTCTTCTGCAGCGGCTGAGGGGATCAAGGCTGATAGGCCCTTTCCCAGGGCATTTCTCTTTGGCATTCTTTGACTAGTCCTTTCCGAGCATCTCCTTTGCCAGGGCAAGATAGCTCTGCGCCCCGGAGGAGCGTATGTCGTATAAAAGGATCGGTTTTCCGTGACTCGGGGCCTCGCTCAGGCGGACATTGCGGGGGATCACGGTGGAAAACACCTTCCCCTTAAAATGGAGACGAACGTCTTCGGCAACCTCTTGTGAAAGGTTGTTTCGTTTATCATACATGGTCAATAGAATATTTTCTATTCTAAGTGAGGGGTTAAGGCTTTTTTTTACCGCATTGACAGTCTCCATCAACTGGGAAAGTCCTTCCAGTGCGTAATATTCGCATTGGAGCGGGATAAGGACGGAGTCTGCCGCGGTCAGGGCGTTTATGGTCAGAAAGCCTAGGGACGGCGGGCAGTCAAGGAGGATGTAATCATATCTTTGCCTCAGGTCTTCAAGAGCCTTCTTTAACCTGAACTCCTTGTCATCCATGGCAAATAACTCGATCTCGATGCCTATAAGGTTGGTGGTTGCCCCGATCAGATGAAGTCGTGAGAGTTGCGTTTTTGTGATCAAATCGTCTTGGCTGTTGTCTGAAACGAGCAGGTCATAGAGGCCTTTTTCAATAACGCTTCTGTTCATACCCAGGCCCGTGGTGGCGTTTCCCTGGGGGTCACAGTCTATCAAGAGGCATGTCTGTTCGGCGGCGGCGATAGAAGCGGAAAGATTAATGGCGGTGGTGGTCTTTCCCACCCCGCCCTTTTGGTTGGCAATAGCTATGACTTGTCCCATAATCAAGGTAAATTACTCGGTGTGTTGTTTTGCGCCATACTGTCAGTCAGAATATCTGACAGGGGTTCACAGTTGATATCACAATAGCTGGTTTATTGAAAGGGAAAAACCATGTTTCACGTGAAACATGGTTTTGGATGCTTTCGAGTGCCATGGCCACAACATGTTGAATTTTCTTGCCTATTTAAAATACGCACCTGTTTGTCTTGATTTTTCCATCGAAAGGGCAATCAATTTTTCCAGAAGTCCTGAAAATGTCATCCCTGCCTGCCGTGCAGCCAGGGGGAAGAGGCTGGTTTCGGTCATGCCGGGGATGGTGTTTGTCTCAAGCAGGTAGATGTCCTTGTCTCTGATAATCATGTCGCTCCTGCTCCAGACACTGCACTTGAGCGCCCTGTGGGCGCTTACGGCAATCGCCCTTGCCCTTTCTGCAAGCCTTTTTTCAATCGCCGCGGGACAGATCTCCTCTGTTGCTCCGGCCTTATATTTTGCCTCGTAGTCAAAAAACCGGTACTGGGATCTGGGAACAATTTCAATGAGGGGCAGGGTCTCAAGCTCTTGGTTTCCCATGACACAGCAGGTGATCTCTGCTCCCCTTATGTATTCTTCGATCATTGTCTCGCCGCCGTATTCAAAGGCCTTTTTAAGTCCGTCCAATATTTCAGCCCTGTCTCGGCATACTGACATGCCGATGCTGGAGCCCTCCTCGACCGGCTTGATTACGGTGTTGGGTCCGAGTGTCTCAATGATTTTATCCGCAAGTGTATCCATTGACATGCCGCTCGCCCTGCTGATCACCATATCCCTTGCCACCTTGAGCCCTTCCGCCCTGTACACCATCTTTGCGATATGCTTGTTGACCGCCATGGCGCTCGAAAGGACGCCGGAGCCTACAAATGGTATGCCGAGGATGTCCAGCATCCCCTGAATCCTTCCGTCTTCCCCGTATGTTCCGTGAAGCAGGATAAACGCGATATCAATCCTGTCTTTATTTGCGATTACTTTGTCGAGGTCATCTTTCGGATTATACATCGTGACGTCATATCTGTCTCTATCAAGGGCATCGAATGCCGCTTTTCCGCTCTTGGACGATATTGCGCTCTCACTTGACCATCCCCCTGCCAATAAGGCCACCTTAATTTTACCCATCTTTTGATTTGCCCCCAAAGACTCATTGTTTTCATGGTTAATCTGTATCACGCCTTTTCTCTTGAAACCGCGCGGTAGCCAATGTCAGTGCGGTAATATACATTGTCCCAGGTAATTTTATTTACCAGTTCGTAGGCCCTGGTCTGGGCCTGAGCAACCGTTTCCCCCGTTGCGGTCACACACAAGACCCTGCCGCCGTTTGTCACAATCCGGCCATTATCAATTTTAGTCCCAGCGTGAAAGACCTTAAGTCCCTCGGTGTCCTTTTCCGGCAGTCCGGATATTACATCTCCCTTGCGGTAGCCTTCCGGATAGCCGCCTGCGGCCATCACCACCCCCAGTGCGGCGCGTTTATCCCATTGCGCCTCAATCCGGTTGAGCCTGCCTTCCAGGGCCGCTTCGCACATCTTTACCAGATCAGAGTTCAAGCGGATCAAGATCGGCTGTGTCTCGGGATCGCCGAAACGGCAGTTGTATTCCAGCACCTTTGGGACCCCGTCAGCCGCTATCATAACGCCGGCATAGAGAAACCCTGTGTAAGGATGGCCCTCTTCGGCCATGCCTTTTAGCGTAGGTTCAATTACGTCCTTGATGATGCGATCGTATACAACAGGGGTTACGACCGGTGCTGGTGAATAAGCGCCCATGCCTCCGGTGTTGGGGCCGCTGTCCCCGTTGTCACGGGCCTTGTGGTCCTGCGATGTTGCAAGGGGAAGTATGTTTTTTCCGTCCGCCATGACAATGAAGCTTGCCTCCTCGCCCGTAAGACATTCCTCGATAACCACCCGGCTTCCTGCCTCGCCGAATGCATTTTCGGTCAGCATGGCTTCAACGCCTGCGATGGCCTCGTCAACGGTCTTTGCGACAATAACCCCCTTGCCGGCGGCAAGCCCGTCCGCCTTGATTACAATGGGCGCGCCATGTTTGCGAATGTAGGCCTTTGCGGGTCCTGTCTCGGTAAATATCCCGTATGCCGCAGACGGAATACTGTGGCGGGCCAGGAAGTCCTTGCAGAATACCTTTGAGCCCTCAAGCCTTGCAGCGCCTGCCGTGGGGCCGAAGCAGCGGAGCCCTTCGCTCTTAAAAACATCCGTAATACCTTCCACCAGAGGCGCCTCAGGGCCTACGATGGCAAGGTCAATGCCTGTATCTTTTGCAAATGCAAGCAGGCCTGTAATATCCGAGGAATCAATAGGGATATTTTCAGCCTTTTGCTCCCGGGCCGTTCCTGCATTACCTGGCGCCACAAAGACCCTCTCGACCAGGTGGGACTGGCCTACCTTCCATGTAAGGGCATGCTCCCTGCCGCCGCTTCCAATGATCAGCACTTTCATGTTTCTGTTTCCTCAAAGGATGTAATCAGTTAAAAGAGTTAAGTGTAACTTCTCAAAGTCCTGGTGCGAGCAAGCAGGGGTGGGCTCTGTTTTGAATTGCGCATATCTTTATGTCATTCCATGCAACGGCAGCATAAGCCCTAAATTTTTTCGTAACAGCCCCATGGGACTTTAGCCCGCTTGAGCCTCNNGCGAGTTATTCAAGGTTATGGGGGCACTGCAGCAGCACCGACAAAAATTATGCTCCATTTCAAAACAGACCCCCACCCCTATTTCTTCTACGGGCCAAGGATTCGGGGTGTTTTGACCTTACGGAATATAGAAAAGATGCACTGGTGTGTCAAGGAGGTGTTGGACCGGAAGTCCTGCGAGACTGCACGGATGGGGATAAGCCCTCTCCAAGGCATCCGGAGAGGGCGGAGCCGAATTCAAAATGTCCTCATCCTTTTGCGGCGTCTCTTGGCGGCCTTCGCCTGTTTTTTCTTTTTCTGTACGCTTGGCTTGTCGTAAAAGCGACGCTCTTTCATCTCGGAGAAAAACCCTTCCTTTGTCAATTTTCTCTTAAGGTCCTTAATGGCCTTTTCTATCTGATTTTCTCGAACAATAACTTTCATATTATCAGAACCTCATGGAGCTGGATTTCTGCGCCTTTCCCCACTGGATCATGATCCTGGCCAGGGTGCAGACGAGACATGCTCATGCTATATGTTACAAAAAAAAGCACCTCGATTACATAATGAGATGCTTTCCCTCCCCCCAAAAACAAAAAATATCCTTCAAAAAGGTCAAATCAGCATATTATCGCCTATGCATCAAGATTCACCTCCTGAAAGAACACAAAAGGGTAGGAAGCTCTCGTTGGAGACATATAAAATAAAGGGGCATGGTGATTCTGTCGGACCAATCAATTGGTTCACAGATAATTTAGCCTGAAATTTTCCGGTCAAATTTAATCACCCCCTTTTGTCAAAACTTATTAAAAAATGACCTTGAAAATC
>DIKH01000094.1 GCA_002424495.1 Desulfobacteraceae bacterium UBA5623 | reverse complement strand
CAGCATCGCCTATCCTTCCAGGGGCATTTAGCCGTGGGGCGATTCTGAAGGCAAGGTCCTCTGCTGTAATTTTTGCATCCTGGACATGCGCTACATCTTTCATGGCCTTGAGCCCTAACCACCGTGTTGATTCCATAACCTCCATTCCGGTGTTTACAAGCATCCTGTTCTGCCCAAGTAATCGCACCCTGTCAGCCACTGTGCCAAGGGCAACCAGGTCAAGATACTCCTTCAGATCAGGCGCTGGCCTCGTCTTAAACCGTCCCCTGTCGCGAAGTCCTGCCCTTATTGCAACCGCCAGGAAAAATGCAACACCCACTCCAGCCAGGTCCTTGAAAGCAAAAAGGCAACCGGGCTGATGGGGGTTGATTACAGGGCAACAAGGCCTGAAGCCCTCCGGCACCTGATGATGATCGCTCACAACCACCCTCATACCCAGACGATGCGCCAGGACGATTTCTTCCCCATTTGAGGTTCCGCAATCAACCGTAATGAGCAGGCCGGCGCCGTCTTTTGCTATCCTTTCTATTGCCTTTTTGTTTAGACCGTAACCTTCATCCAACCGGCTGGGAATATAATATGCTGCAGCAATGCCCAGGGCTGAAAAGAAGTTGTAGAGTAGAGCTGTCGCAGTCAAACCGTCTGCGTCATAGTCACCGAATATAGTTATTTTCTCCCTGCGCTCAACCGCCTCTAGGATCAGAGTCAGGGCATCGCCCATGTCTTTCAGGCCCATTGGATCAATCATGTCGGCCAAACGAGGCCTCATAAATGATGTAGCGGAATTTTTGTCAGTTATGCCCCTGTTAATAAGCAGTTGCGCCATAAGGAGGGATAGACCTGTTTCGTTGGAAAGTTTTGTGGTCAGAGGGGAAGGAGGCTTTATTTTCCAGAGCTTGTTTACAAACACGGTTATTGCTCAACAGAAACTCATTGAGGATATTGTCCATATTGCGTGTTGATTATCTTCTCCACCCTGTCAACATCCTCAGGCACATCAACCTCGACAGAATCAGATGATGTCTCTATCACCCTTATCTTGAATCCGTTTTCAAGCGCCCGCAATTGTTCCAGCTTTTCCGCCGCCTCAAGCACACCTTCTGACAGATTGGTAAACCTGAGAAGAAAATCCATCCTGTAGCCGTAAAATCCAAGGTGTTTGTAATGGGTAAAACCGGCGCCGGCATCACGGAGATAAGGGATAGGATATCTCGAGAAATAGATGGCAAAGCCTTGGCTGTCAGTCACCACCTTGACGTGGTTGGGATTATTGATGTCAGTCCTATCAAGAATTTTATATTTCAGCGTTGTCATCGAAATATTATCTTCATTTTCAAAGGGTCCGACCAGTTGAGAAACAATATCAGGGTCAAAAATGGGCTGGTCGCCCTGTATATTGACTATAATATCCTTTTGATTCAGGCCCAGGGTCAAGGCAGCCTTGGCAATGCGGTCCGTGCCTGAACGCAGGTTGCTGTCGGTAATGATGACCTTCCCACCGAATCCCTTGACGCAGGCCGATATCCGTTCGTCATCGGTCGCCACAAAAACATCTGATAATTGGGTGCATAAGGCGGCGCGCTCGTAGACACGCTGTATCATCGGTTTTCCTGCGATGAGGGCCAGGGGCTTACCGGGGAAACGACTTGACTGATATCTTGCCGGAATAAAGGCATATTTCTTCATCAAGACCTCAACCTGCTCAGAAGAAATGCAGCCAGTCAGGGCTCGGAATAACTGGCGCAGGCTGTCTCAGATTCCCAAACCGTAACCTTGCTTACCTTTATATTCGGTGCATTCAACTGAAGTGAAAGAGATTTGAATAAATGGCAGGCGATATTTTCAGAGGACGGGTTCAGGGTTGAAAATGGGTCCAGTTCGTTTAAAAATTTATGGTCCAGGCTGTCAAGTAGCTTGTCAGTCTGCGCCTTGATGATTTTAAAATCAATCAACAACCCGTTTTCTTCAAGCTTGTCTCCAGCTATATATACTTCAACCTTCCAATTATGCCCATGCAGGTTTTCACACCCGCCTTCAAAGCCCCTTAGCTGATGAGCTGCTGCAAAATGTGAAATGATCATTAATTCATACATAGATCAGTTTTCCCTTATCTGCTTGCCGCACTCAGTGCACTTCCCATCCACAATGATTCCAGTGCACGTTCCATCAGGACACAAGACCCGGTTTTCAAAATCAAAGTCGCTGTCATCATTACCAAGGTCCGCGGAAACCTCAGCCAATGAAGCCCCACATTCCATACAATATTTCGCGCCTTCCGGGGCTGTCTCTCCACACTGATGACAACTGCTGCCAGGTATATCTTTATCGCAAAACGGACACTTCATCCCTTTTTCACTCCTCAACCAAGGAAATAACAAATGTTTGTGATCATCAAGGCTTAACTTTTCTTAGACGTAACTGCCTCAAAGGAACTGATCTGCTGTTTGACCTTTTTACTCTTACACTTTGGACATCTGAAGTTTTTCTTTTCATATTCAGCCAGAGTTATAAGCAGGGTAAAGGAATTCCCGCATTTGTCACATTTAAATTCATAAGTAGGCATAACAGGCCTCTCCTTTCAAAAAGGTTTTTTGGGGTTTGATGATATTAAATAAAGGGTTTTTTGGGAACTGTCAATGGCTATTGCCATCACCGTCAGAACCGGTTGTCGTTACCTTCCTTGCCTGTTCGATCAGTTCAACGAGTGAAACCAACTTTGGCTTTGGAGGCGCATTGAAGGTCTTCTCCCACTCTGCAGGGGTAAGTTCCTCCTTCAGAAACTCCGCCACCTCAAAGTGGCTGTGCCAGCAGTCAAGAATCTTAAAACAGGGAAGGCACCTGTTTCAGACCGGCAGTAGGAGAATTCTATTTGATGACCTAGTCTTGGGCAGCGGATATTGAATCCTTCGCCCGGGGGCGATTTTTTCATTTCCATGGAAGGTTTCCGGATATTTCTTAATGGGGTGGTTTTTTCTTACCCCCGAATGAAGTTTATTCAGATGAAGGGCTCACGCAAAATACGCCTGCTTATTATGCGCAAGCCCTAGGTTTGTGTACGCCCGGCACGGGCGTGAACTTATGGGGTG
>DIKH01000062.1 GCA_002424495.1 Desulfobacteraceae bacterium UBA5623 | reverse complement strand
GTTCTATAAATTCATTCCTTCTTATCGGTCTATCCATTACCTGCGGCTGGTGCAGCCTGAGATCATTCGACTGATGATTCAACTCGTTTATCCTCTCATCAGTTGGGGGATGCGTCATAAACCAGACCTCCATTGAAGAAGGTTTTTTTTCGTGCAGCTTTTTCAACTGTTCCATCATATCAATTGCGCCATTGGGATTGTAGCCTGCACGAGCTATGTATTTCGTGCCGAAATAATCCGCCTCTCTCTCATCATCCCGCGAAAATTTACTGAATGCCAGGACAGAGCTGATGTTTATCAGTTGTCCGAAATCCTGCAATGCGCCCTGTGTTGCAATATTAACACCTATGAGACCGATATTGAGAAGCTGGGCCTTTGAGATCTGGGCCGCAGAATGGCGGGCAGCCACATGTGCAATCTCGTGACCCAGGACAGAGGCCAGCTCATCGGCAGAGTTCATACGCTCAAGCAGGCCTCTGTGCACATAGACAAAACCGCCTGGAACGGCAAAGGCGTTAAAGTCGGGGGTGTCAACAATTTCTATTCGATAAATCAGCTCCGGCCTGTCACTTTGCCGGCCGATAGATTCTCCCATTTTCTTGACATATTCGCGTAATACCGGCTGTTCAAGATATACACCCATTTGTTCGCGAACCTTTTTATCCACAGACTGCCCTATCTCAAACTCCTTGTCTTCTGAAACAAGCATCAATTCCATCTTTTTGGTTGCAGGATTTGTTGCACAGCCAAACAGTAAAAAGACGCAGGAGATAAGGGCCATGGCAATCAATTCAAAGGGATGATAGATGGTCAATCTATTAAAAACCATAAACAATTCCTCCGTCTTATAGTCCGTATCAGGCATCCTGCAGAACAGGCGCTGTAACGAAGCTCAGCTTGCCCTTCTATTCGTAATCTGACGGAACCGCACAGATCATCACAAGGGGTTCATCTGAAGACTTATTCCTGTACTGGTGCAATTCATCGGGGAGGACCAGGGCGAAATCACCTTCTTTTATCTGATATTCCCGGCCGTCTTTGTTTACCAGCACACCGCTGCCGGATATTATGTAATTCAAATGTTCAAAAGGGTGTGTATGATAAGGTGTGTGCCCTTGCTGTTCAACCGTGAACACTCGAAAGGAAAATGTGGGAGAACCATGGCTTTTGGATATGGGAACCTGTTTCCACACATTGCTTGCCCCTTCCATTGTCACCTTTGTCTTTTCGAGCTCTTTAAGTGTGGTTATTTTCATGATAGCGCCTCTTGCTTTGAATCCAGAAGTTTACTGACGAACGTATCGTTCTTCCAATGCCCTTTGTACCTTACTCCCCCTGGAAGGGTGACGACGGCAGCACCGCAAAAGCAGTCATCCTTCCATTGGCCTTCATATTGGTAACCTGCTGGGGTCGTAAAGGTACCCTGGCCGTGAAACCTGCCGTTTTTTAGCTGCCCGATATATTTTTTCCCTGTGGGATAGCTCAGACACCCCTGTCCGTGGCCGACGCCGCCCCTGAATCCACCGATGTATTGTCTGCCGTTTGTATGGGTTAATGTTCCCTGACCATTTGCCTTTCCTTTTTTGAAGCCGCCGGAATATTTTCTGCCGTCAGGCCATAGCAATGTCCCCTGTCCGTGGCCCTTTCCTCGTTTGAATTGGCCCGCATATTCCGAGCCATCGGTAGATATAAAGATACCATGTCCGTGAAACCTGCCATTCCTGAACTCGCCTATATAGGTGCTGCCGTTTGAGAAGACCGCAGTGCCGAAACCGTCTTCGCAATCGCCTTCGACGCATTTTCTGGTCACGTGTTCTTTGGGGCGGAACCACTTTTTCATGTTGGGCTCATACTAACAGATTTCATATTCAGGTCTTTGGACATAAGTCCCCTTGCACTTGGGGCACCTTCCGGGACGGGTTAAACGTTTACGGTCTTCAAAGACATATCCGCATTTTAAACACTTGGAGGGATGAATGACAAACCTTTTCCCCTGCCTTTGGGCCGACTGGGCGATGTGGGCAATGTGATCGAAGACCTCTTTTTCCATAATCCCTATTTCCTGAGAAATATCAATGGAGTTCATTGGCCCTTTACTCAGGCACGCAATGATTCTTTGCCGGATGGTCTCCATCTTTCATCCCTAAAAAAGGAGGAACTTCTTTTTTAACTTTTTCAAAGCTCATTGATTGCATCTATCAGCTTCCGCAATCCACCGAAATCCCTCCTGTTGAAATCAACAACAACCCTTGGCAGATGGGATATGCCGGGTTCGTCCGCCTCTTGTTCAAGTGGTCCCGAGGGTCTTATGTCGCCACCAGGTATCAGGATATCCTTAAACCGAGCCCTTAACGCCTCCGCTTCTTCTTGGGCGATTTTCCTGTTAAGACGAAGCACCAGTTTTTCACCAACGTATCTAAGGCTCTGGTAATTACGATAAAAGTGTTTGACCCTTTCCACAGCCTCATCCGCTGAATCAACCATATCAAACAGAGCCATGTCGTCCGGTGTGATGAAGCCATGGTCCATAAGACCCTTTTTAACAAAATTGACCCAATGTCTCCAGTAGGTTCCTCCGGGGGTATCAACGAGCACAAGGGGTAAGGGCGCCCTCTTTCCTGTCTGCACCAGGGTGAGGCTCTCCATTGCCTCATCAAGGGTCCCAAACCCGCCAGGGAACAGGATAACAGCATCCGACTCCTTGAGAAAGGCGATTTTGCGGTTGAAAAAATACTTGTAAGTGATGCTCTTGGGGTTTCCCCTGACTATAGGATTTTGAATCTGTTCAAAAGGAAGACGGATATTGACCCCGAAGGAACTATCAGTGCCCGCGCCTTCATTGACAGCCTGCATGATCCCTGGTCCCCCTCCTGTGATTACCATATAGCCTGCCCCTGCAAGTCCTCGGCCCAGATCACGCGCCATATGATAGATAGGTTCATCCGGCCCTGTACGGGCTGATCCGAATGTCGCCACCTTCCTCACTCCTCTGTAGGGATTAAAGACCTTTGCGGTGAACCTCATCTCCTTGAGGGTCGTATTCATGATCTTAAGATCCATCCGTCCTGAGTTTTCCTGTCCGGCCTTTAAGGCCGCCAGTATTATATCGCGCACAATGGCAGGGTGATGGACATCCCCTGCAAGGTCAAACAACCTGTCAATAGCTTCATCTACCGGGCCATTGGTTTTTGTGAAATGAAGTTCCATGTAATTGAAATGCCTCCGCATACGATTATAAACTCACCAGCCGGGCCATGTACGGAAAATGGTCTGACGGGTAACGATTTTCAATGTGATCTTTTATGATTTGAGCATCTGCTACACCAATGTGGTTGCTTACCAGTATCCAGTCCATCCGGGCCTGCCGGGCCACACCTGTAAAGCTGTGATGAGTGAAGCTGCCGGCGCCCTCTTCCAGATTACGTGCCTGCCAGGTGTCAATAAGCCCGGTTTCAGGGGCAGTCAGGACACTGTGCGCCGAAGAGCCGGGGCTGTCGTTGAAATCCCCCATAAGGATAACAGGGCCATTACGTCTAATGACCCAGTCGGCAATGATTTTTGCCTGCTCATGGCGGGCCTGTTTCCCAAGGTGGTCGAGGTGTGTTACTGCCGCCCACAAGTCAGCGCCCCCACCAACAGGCCTGAGCAGGCAAAAGCTCATCATCCTGGGAAATGCGCTGTCCCAATCTTTGCTCCTATGTGCATTAGGTGTTTTTGAGAGCCAGAATTCCCCTCCATCCAGCGCAACAAATTCGTCCCTGCGGAAAAAAATGGTCGGATACTGGCTTATATCATCCATTGTCCTTTGTGGGGCATAAAGACAATATTCCGGCAGATTGTCCTTCAGATAATCAAGTTGAGGCCCCATCCCTTCCTGTGTCCCCAATATTGAGGGACTATACCGCCTTATAAGGCCGGTTACCATGTCGCGTCTCTTTGACCATGAATTTTCATTATCGGTTTCGTTTTCAAAACGAAGATTAAATGTCATTACAAGCATGTTTCCCTCAAAACTCAGTGCAATACCCTGCAAACCCGTGATGAACCCTTACGAGTTGACCATCTCAGATTTATCGCCATTTGGCAATGGAAACCTGGGACTTTGCAAGGATTCAGACGAAGTCGTGCAGGTTTTTTCTGTGATTGAGCTTTTTATAAAATATAGTTATAGTTGCCTTAGATTTTTTGGCATGCTGCAGCGCCGGCCAAACAATAAGGTAACTTCTCAAAACTCCGGGTGCGGGCTGGCAGGGGGTGGGTGTCTGTTTTGAAATGGCGCATAATTTT
>DIKH01000123.1 GCA_002424495.1 Desulfobacteraceae bacterium UBA5623 | reverse complement strand
GATGTCTCCAGCCCGATTGAAAGTATGACCATATCAAAGGTCTCTTCATGTGCCTGACCATCTTGGAGGGTGTACCTTATCTTGAGGTCATCCGAATCTTTTAATGTCTCAACGGTCGGCACACGGGTATTGATGAAACGGACCCCATGTTTTCCCCGTGCATCGTCATAATATCTTTCAAAGTCTTTGCCGTGTGTCCTTATATCCATGTAAAAGATGGCGCAGTCAAGACTGCTGTCTGCATGCTCTTTGGCAATAACAGCTTCTTTGATTGCATACATGCAGCAGACAGAGGAGCAGTAGCCGTGATCACACTTGTTCATATCCCTTGAGCCTACGCACTGGAGCCATGCGATCTTTTTTGGCTCTTTTTTATCTGAAGGTCTGACAAGGTGACCCATTGTCGGGCCGGAGGCGGAAAGGATTCTCTCAAATTCCATTGAGGTAACTACATTGGGATGTTTTGCGTAGTGATAGCTTGCAAATTCCGTGGGATCAAAAGGCTGAAAACCGGGGGCAAGGATAATGGAGCCTACGGTCAAATCCACCACTTTATCTTCCTGTGAGTGATCAATGGCATTTACACCGCAGAATTCTTTGCAGACCTGACAGCCTCCGGTCTTAAAGTGGACGCATTTGGTTCGGTCAATGACCGGGGTATTGGGTATGGCCTGTGCATAAGGCACGTAAATAGGCTTTCTGCCCTTAAGCCCCATATCGTATTCCGAGGGAATAGGCCTGATTTGGCGTCCTGTGATATCCTCAAGCTTTATATGCCCTGTGGGACAGACAGAGGCGCATGCGCCGCATGCCATACATACATCGGTCTGGAGGTGGAAAGGGGTGTCAACAACCATGTCCACGCCGCGGCCGGTCAGACTGATGGCGCTTCTGCCCATTTTCTCGCACATACGCACACAGAGGCCACAAAGGATGCAATCATCATTTTCCTTTTTAAAACGCGGCTCCTGTATGCCATAGGCATTGGCCAGTTGTTTAATGACCGGGACATCAGGGCAACGCGCCAACAGCATTTCAAGAATCAACCTGCGTCCACTGCGAACCGCCTCTGTGTCCGTAAACACCTCCATGCCTTTCCATATTGGATAATTGCATGAAGTGACAAAACGGCTCCTGCGGCCATCAAAAAGTTCAACGGTGCAAAGTCTGCACATCCCTGCCGGATCAAGTGCCTTGTGGTAGCACAGGGTCGGGATCTCAACACCATATTTCTGGGCAACCTGAAGGATATATTGTCCTTCTTCTCCCTCAACTTCTAAGCCATTAAGTTTAAAAGTAACCATGTATTGTCAACCTTGTCATATTGTAGATCAATTGTAGATCATTTTATCACTATAGCCCCAAACTTGCACCCCTCATAACAGATCCCGCATTTTATGCATGCATCCTGACTTAATTTGTGGGGTTTCTTTTTTTCACCTGTTATGGCTTCCTTTGGACATTTTTTCTTACACAATCCGCAACCTGTGCATAGATCTTCGGCGATATCGTAGTGGAAAAGGGTTTTGCACACCCCGGCGGGGCATTTCTTGTCCCTGATATGAGCTTCATATTCGTCACGGAAGTAGAGAATGGTTGTCAGCACCGGATTGGGCGCAGAGGTGCCAAGACCGCAAAGGGCGAATTTCTGTATCATGCTGCCCAGTTCCTCGAGCAGTTCAATATCCCCCTCCTTTCCACGGCCTTGGCAGATATCCGTCAAAATCTCCAGCATCTGCTTTATTCCTTCGCGGCAGGGGTTACACTGCCCGCACGATTCTTCTTTCAAAAACTCTATAAAATACCTGGCCACATCCACCATGCAGGTATCCTGGTCCATGACGATCATGCCGCCGGATCCCATGATCGAGCCCAGTTTCAATAACTCATCATAGTCAACACCTACATCCAGGAACTGTTCAGGGATACAGCCTCCTGAAGGGCCTCCTGTCTGGACCGCCTTGAATTTTTTATTCTTTGGAATGCCGCCCCCGATATCAAAGATGATCTTTCGCAGGCTGGTACCCATGGGGACTTCAACAAGACCGGTGTTGTTGACCTTTCCGACAAGCGAGAATATCTTTGTCCCCTTGCTTGATTTGGTGCCTATCTGAGAATACCAGTCAGCGCCTTTGTTGATAATCAAAGGCACATTCGCCCATGTCTCAACATTGTTGAGATTTGAGGGGCCATCCCGGAATCCTTTGGCGACAGTATGCACGTATTTTGCCCTTGGCCTTCCAGGTTTACCTTCCAGGGAGGCCATCAGGGCAGTGGACTCACCGCACACAAATGCCCCGCCCCCACGGCTGATCTGGATGTCAAAATCAAAGCCTGAGCCAAGAATATTGTTTCCCAGCAGGCCCTTTTCCCTTGCGCTTTTCAGTGCTATCTCAAGGTTTGTAACGGCCAGGGGGTATTCATGCCGGACGTAAACATAGCCTTCTTGGGATTGAATGGCTATGGCGCCGATAATCATACCCTCAATAATACAATGTGGGTTCCCTTCAAGGAGTATTCGATCCATGTATGCGCCAGGGTCTCCCTCATCTGCGTTGCAGATAACATATCGGCGACCCTCATGACGGCTGCAGGTCTCCCACTTGATCCCGGTCGGAAATCCACCGCCTCCGCGGCCACGGAGTCCTGATCCCTTGATCTGGTCAATA
The DNA here is from genome assembly GCA_002424495.1 of Desulfobacteraceae bacterium UBA5623. Lineage (GTDB taxonomy): Bacteria > Desulfobacterota > DSM-4660 > Desulfatiglandales > Desulfatiglandaceae > UBA5623. Next base: position 3,388 of record DIKH01000123.1, on the reverse strand, counting down.
ATCTGCTCTGAGCCCATGTCAAAGAGCGCCTTTTCCAGAGCGCTATAGCCTCCGACCGCCAGATAATCCTCCATGTTTGTCGGATCAATCAGACTGTTGTTGCCGAAAATGACTCTCTGCTGGAGTTTGTAAAACGGGATATCCTGTTCATGGACGATCTTTTCTTTTGTACCAGGCTCCTTGAAGATAAGGGAGTCCGCCAATTCTCCATTTTTAATGGTTTTTTCCACTAGTTCCGGGACATGTGCCTCTTTTACCTGGGGATAAAAGATTCGTTCAGGATGAATAACCATGATCGGCCCCTTCTGACAGAAGCCATGACAACATGAAAGCTTTATTTCAACCTGATCCTGCAAATTCTGCCTTGACAACTCTTCAGTCAGGGCCTGATGCACCTTTGCCGTTCCATAGGCGCCGCATCCGGAGCCGGCACAAAGTGATATCAATTTCTTTTTGCTCTGCTGACGCCCCGCCTTAATCGCGTCCCTGAATTTCTTAAGGGCTTCTCTGTTTTCTAGTCTGGACATTTTCCGTGTAAGATCTCCTATCCTCCACGCCTTCAAGAAGCACGGCGTTTATACTCATTTATAATTTCAAGCACGCTTGAACGATCAAGGCCACCATGGGTTTCCTTGTTGACATTAACAACTGGCCCTGCGGCGCAACAGCCGATACATCGGACAGAATCGAGTGTAAACAACATGTCCTCCGTGGTCTGTCCCTCACTGATATTGAGCTTTTCCTCCAATGCACCCATAATTTTTTCCGCACCTCTGACATGGCAGGCTGTGCCCGTGCAGACGCTGACGATATACTTTCCCCTGGGAGTAAGGCTTATGGTCTTGTAAAAGGTTGCGACACTGTATATCAGGCTTTCCTTTACGCCCAACCTTTCAACCAGTAAGGGAATAACCTGCCGAGGCACATAATTGTATATCGCACCGATATCGTGCATTATCATCAGAAGCGCCTCATGATTTGCATCGTATTTTGAAATTATGCTATCTATTTTTTGCCAGTCAATTTCAATTTCATTTTTCATTGTTATCTCTTACTATAAGACTTGAGCCTCATTTCTAACGGGGCAGTTTTCAACGCAGCTTCCGCACCCGGTGCAAAGGTCCATATTTATACTGCGGGCTCGTTTTTTGATTTTCACCTTGAAATTTCCTTTGGTCCCTTCGACAGATTCAAGATCTGCATATGTTATTATCTCAATGTTCAAGTGCCGGCCGACCTCGACCAGTTTTGGGGATATAATTCACATTGCACAGTCGTTGGTGGGAAAGGTCTTGTCCAACTGGGACATCACACCACCAATAGAAGGACCCTCTTCCAGCAAGTATACATAATAACCGGAATTTGCCAGATCAAGCGCTGACTGCATGCCGGCAATACCGCCACCCACGACCAAGACTGAACCATTTACCTCACCAGACATGGGTAATCTCCTGATTAATAAAAAATTAAAGATAACACCTAATTTTTAAATGTGCGAATATATGGAATGAGGGTCAGGGTGTCAATAGTGATTTTTTATTAGCCTGATTTAATAATGATTTACGGAGGATATCAGACCGGCAAAGAGGGCAAACGGCCCGCTAAACAATGGTTAGCGGGCCGGGAGGGAATGAAAGATTGAATCTTAGGCTGCCATTCTCAGGGCGTTTTCAGTCGCTAAACGAATATCATTGGGTGTAAACGGCTTGGACAGAAAATCCACAGCGCCAAGCTTTGCGGTCTCAACGGCAGTCTCAATATTTGCATAGCCTGTGACAATTATAACCTTTGTCTCCGGCCTCTTGTCTCGAATAATCTCCAAAAGTTCAAGGCCCCTTACTCCAGGCATCCGCAGATCCAGGAGGATAAGTTTATAGGAGTGCTTGTCTATCTTTTTAATAGCCTCTGCCTTTGTGAGGGCTTGATCAGCATGATAACCCTTCTTGGTCAGGATCTTCCGGATATTATTGTTGACGGCCACTTCGTCGTCAATGACCAGGATGTGTCCGGCAGCAGATCCTTCCTTAACCTCAGACGTGATCAGTATTTCACCGGCCTTGATTGCCATCATCTGAGCGACGTTCTTCTTCAACTCCTCATAGGGGATAAACGAAAGTCCGTCTCTGTTGAGATTATTGATATATTCGGGACCGGTGACGGAAGACATCTCCACATAATTGAACGGCAGGTCTATTCCGATCAGTTTTTTGGAGTCAAAACCCTCACCATCCCTCTGGGCCTTCCTTTCCCTGGCCTTTTTTTGAGGACATTCTTCCTTCTCTGTTCCTGCCTTACAAGTATGTCCCAGTTTTGAAAAAACATCACAGATCACCCGTCCCATGGGGCAATAGCTTTCTTTCTTTCCAGGAAGGGTCCTTCCTATGGTTGGCATATCCGAGGGACCCAAAACCTTGAGGTAGTCCTTGTTGACGTATTTCAGCAATTCCTTCCTGTCAAAGGGGATATCAACGTCTACCTTTCCATCCAGCAGCTCTGTTTTTTTCTGTTTTCTGGGAAATGCAATCGTCTTAGGTCTAAGGATATCTTCCACCTTGGAGCGTAGTCTGTCAGGCGTAAACGGCTTTGGCACATAATCTTCGGCACCCAGCCTGATCGCCTTCATTGCAGTATCTGTTGAGGCGTAAGCTGTCATCATCACCACCTTGGTGGACGGCCATTGTTCCTTTGTAAGTTTCAGCAACTCAATGCCATCCACATCCGGCATGATAATGTCAGAGATAAGAAGAGAAAAAGGTTCCCTGGCCAATTTTTCCAGAGCCACCTTTGCGCTCTGTGCATGTGTCACTTCATAATTATTCTTGGACAGGATCTTCTCCACATTCCTGCAAATGCCAATCTCATCATCAACAACAAGTATCTTGAGTGCTGGCTTCATGGCTACCTCCGTTTAAGCAGGTTTTTGATGAATGGTGCTTTCATAAATGTTAAAAAGCAACTTACGTGCCATTACCTGCAAAAAATATATCCTATTGAATTAAAAGGCTAAATTTTTAATATATCCTTTTAATAGAAAATTATGTATAAAATTAATATACATGAATGTGGCTGAGGGCTTCGTATCCTGATGGTAGGGGAACTTTGGATGGGGGCATCGGATGATCTATCGAAAACTATTTGATTTAAAAGGTAAAAATGTAAAAAAATGAAAGAGATGTGAGAGGATTGAATGATCGGAGGCATGTCTTCCACTAGAGATTAGTTATCTGTATGAAATAAATATACAGAGTATAATTCCAAAGGGAATTCTTCTAAAACTTGATGCCTCTTGCCCTCACGATATTGAATCGGACCTTTGTATTGCATCCCTTGCAATAAGGGATCATGTTTTGCATTTCGGTTCAATTAATTAGTGTCCATCCAGAAAGGC
>DIKH01000199.1 GCA_002424495.1 Desulfobacteraceae bacterium UBA5623 | reverse complement strand
AGTTCCCCGCTTTGCTCGCCAACGGCTATCATCTGGATTGTTATCGGCGGAAACCAGCGGCTATGGGCAAGGGGTGCTGCGAGACTCTTTCCCTCCTCGATTTTTTCCATGGCGTCATCAATATCCTGAGCGATCAGTGTATTGTTGACTATGTTGCGGACAATCTCAAGGGCCGATAGCAGTGGAACACCGTTTTGGACCAGGCTGCCAAGGGTTCTCCCAAACCGCGCCATTGCCATCTTGATGTTGATGATGCCGAACATCGGCGCCCGAAGTTTGATTTTATCCCAAATGAGCCTGCCTTTCGGGGTCGTTACCAAGTGCTTCAGCAAAATTATAATACCTGCAAGTAACATCAGGACGAACCACCAAAAGGATTTCAGGAAATCGCTTATGGCTATCAATATGAGAGTGGGAAGAGGTAATGTCTGTTTTAGGTCTTTAAAAATTCCGGCGATTTGAGGGACAATAAATGTGACCAAAAAAAAGAGGATGGCCGTTCCTATAAAAAGCATTACGGCCGGATAGGCCATGGCCGCCTTGAATCGGCCCCTGATGATCTCCTGCCGTTCACCGAATTCCGCCAGCCGCTCCAGGACCAGGTCAAGGGATCCTGATGCCTCGCCGGCCCGTACCATATTAACATAGATTTGGGAGAATATCTTTGGATGTTTTGAGAGGGTGAACGCCAGGCTGTTTCCTTCGTTGACGGATTCCTTGACCTGGGCCATTATTTTTTTGAACAAGGGGTTTGTAATCTGTGATATCAAGGTATCAAGTGATGCCACAAGCGTTACCCCGGCCCCCAGCAGAATAGACAGCTGACGTGTCATAACAGAAATCTCTGATGGTTTAATGCGTTGAAAGAGTGTGGATAGAGGTGCCTGGCCCGGGCCTTGCCCCTTGGATTTGGAGGTGGCAACCCTTACCTCAACCGGAAAGAGTCCTGTTCCTCTCAGTTTTTGCCTCGCCCCAACGGAGCTGTCGGCATCAATTATACCGTTTGTGGTCTTTCCTGATTTGTTCAGGGCTTTATATTCGAAGACTGGCATGGCGCAATGTAAAAGACTTTTTTGTGAAAAAATGCCTGGTGGTCTAAATTAACCGGGAACTTTTAGTAGAATTATGTGTGATAATGTGGTAAAAAATTTCCTTTCAGTAAAAAGCGATTCAAATTAAAAACATATGTTAACAGCATGAACAGTCGGTGTCAACTTAAGGCTAGCGCAATATAATTATCGAACTAACTTTTACTGATCCGTATGAACCTTGTCAATAAACCTGTTTTTATTGCCATTTTGTTTTTCATGTGCTCAGGTTGCGTGCAAGGTCCTTGCAGATACGCATCCGGCCCGGGATTTGACTGTGAGCGGCAGCAGGAAGTCGTACTGGAAGACGGAGCGGAATCCAATATTGGCGCGTGGGCTGTATCTGCGTTTCAGGAATACATTTCGGCAGTGGACAGCGACAGGTGTCCAAGCCTTCCCTCATGTTCTTCGTACAGCATTTTGGCCTTTAGGAAACATGGTTTTCTTGTTGGATGGCTGATGACCGCTGATCGTCTCATTCACGAAGCTGACGAGGGTTCTGTCTCTCCTGTTGTCTATCATAATGGAAGGTTCCTTGTGTTGGATCCGGTTGAAAACAACGACTACTGGTGGTATGGCCGAGGTGAGTCCATTGAGAAATAGCTTTTTATTCCTTTTTATTGCAGGGGTGCTTGTTGTGCTTGCGACAAGATCTCCGGCCTATTCCGAGCAGATAGTCATTGACAGTGTGGGACAATTTGGTTTTGCGCATGCCTTGATGGAAAAGGGTGAATATGAACGGGCCGTTGCAGAATTTGAAAGATTTATCCACTTTTTTCCTGGTGATCGCAACAGCCCAAAGGCCCGGTTCCTTATCGGGGTGTGTTATCTTAAAGACAGGCGATTTGAGCAGGCAAGGGATGTCTTTTTTAATATTGTCAATGCCGAGTCGGACGGACCCCTGTCCGGTCAAGCTCTATTGCTGATTGGGGAGTCCTATTATCAACAGGGGCTCTTTGAGGAGGCGGAGCATTATTTTAGTCAGATTATTGAAAAATATGAACACGTTGACTTCAAAAACCATGCCGCTTATCGGCTGGCCTGGACCATGATGAAAGAGGGACGATGGCAGGATGCCTCCAGGATCTTTAGCCGGGTGGAAAAGGAAAGTTTTTTTTATGACAGCTCAATAAAACTTGCAGAACAATGTCTTGAAGGAGGAGGCCTTCCAAATAAGCGACCACTATATGCAGGTATACTGGCAGGCCTTGTCCCTGGCATGGGCCATGCCTATGTTGGCCGCTATCGTGATTCATCTGTGGCATTTATCTTGAACGGTTTTTTCATCTGGGCGGCAATTGAATCTTTCCATAAGGATCATTATGCCCTTGGAAGTATCCTTACGGTATTAGAGGCAGGTTGGTACACGGGGAACATCTATAGCGCAGTAAATGGGGCTCATAAATATAACAGAAAGGTAAGGGATGATTTTATGGGAACTCTTACAGATAGATTTGATGTTGGTCTTTTTGCATCCGGCAACAATGCAATGGGCCTGTCGCTGACATTGAGATTTTAACCGCAATATTATCGTATGTCTTTGATCTTGACAGCAGATTTGCATTATTCTATCGTTCACACACAATAACAATATTTTGGGAGTTGATATCCTATGAGCCATCCTGTGNNCGCTATTCCTGAGATTACTTATGATAGTTGCGCTTACAATGGGTTTGGGCCTGTCAGAGGTGATCAGAGCCGAACAGCAGCCTAAGATTAACCCCAAAGAGACATCAAAAGCGCCCGAGACCGCTCCGAAGATCAAGTTCGATGAATTGACACATGATTTCGGAAAGGTGCCTCAACAGGCAACGCTTGAGCATACATTTGTCTTTAAAAATGTCGGAGCTGGAATTTTACATATCAAAGATGTAAAGGCCGGCTGAGGCTGTACAGCGGCCTTGGCCTCTGCCAAGGAGATTCCCCCGGGAGGGGAAGGTAAGATCCGTATCACATTTAAAACCGCCATGAAGTTTGGTGAAAAAACACAGGCGGTCACAGTGAGCAGTGATGATCCGGAGAATCAGTCAGTTCAGTTGAAGGTCATGGCCAATATCTTGGTCAGCCTGGCGGTAACACCGGACAGGATAAATTTTGGACGACTGAAAAGAGGCATGCAGCCTCCTGCAAGATATCTAACGCTGATCGGAGATGATAAAGACAGGACAGAGATTGTCTCTGTAACATCAAACAACAAGGTTATAAATGCGGAAATTGAGGCCCCTCCGGCCGGGGGTGATAAAAAAGAAAAACGGATTAAAGTCACAGTCCCATCTGACATTGGCATAGGCAGGTTCAGAGAACGGATAACCATCAAGACAACCCATGAAAAAGTCAAAGAGTTGCCGGTTTTTGTCTATGGAGATGTCATGGGAGACATTATGGTATTTCCTGATAATCTGTCCTTTGGCGTGTTCAAAAAAGGTGGAAAATACGAAAGGTCACTAAGGCTAAGGGCTTCGTCGGATGTGATTTTCAAGATCCTAAATGTCAGCGCCACAACCCCAAATCTTAAGACAAATGTTGTGACTGTAAAAGAGGGTGTTGAATACACTGTGCAGGTGAGTGTTGATGAAAAGTTTGACAAGGAATTCATAAGGGATAAGGTAATTATTTCAACAGATCACAAGGACCAGTCAAAA
>DIKH01000378.1 GCA_002424495.1 Desulfobacteraceae bacterium UBA5623 | reverse complement strand
TCTGAACCATTAATTCAAAGCTCTCCACTGGACTCCTCGGCCCCTTGAATACTTTAACCCTTAAACCATCGGCTTTAGCCTCTGGTATCTGACTCCGAGAGAATCAGTATGAAAAAGGCCCTCATTACCGGCATCACCGGTCAGGACGGCGCACTGCTGGCCGAATTTCTTGTAAGAAAAGGATATGAAGTCCACGGCATCAAGCGCCGCGCCTCTCTTTTCAACACCCAGCGTGTGGACCACCTCTATCAGGACCCTCATCAGACAGGGAGAAATTTTATACTCTATTATGGGGACATGACAGATTCCACAAACCTGATCAGGATTTTGAAACAGGTGCAGCCTGATGAGGTTTACAATCTGGCGGCCCAAAGCCATGTGGCCGTGTCCTTTGAATCACCTGAATACACGGCGGATGTTGATGCCCTTGGAACGCTGCGTATCCTGGAGGGTATACGTCTTCTGGGGCTTGAAAAAAAATGCCGTTTTTACCAGGCCTCCACCTCTGAACTCTACGGCAAGGTCCAGGAGACCCCCCAGACGGAAAAGACGCCTTTTTATCCCCGCTCCCCCTATGCATGCGCAAAACTCTATGCCTACTGGATTACGGTAAATTACCGCGAGGCATATGGCATGTATGCCTGTAACGGCATACTGTTTAATCATGAATCCCCCATCAGGGGTGAAACCTTTGTCACCCGCAAGATTACAAGGGCAATGTCAAGGATCTACCTGGGTCTCCAGGACTGCCTTTATCTGGGCAACTTGAATGCGCTCAGGGACTGGGGCCATGCATTGGACTATGTGGAGATGCAGTGGCTGATGCTCCAGCAGGATGAACCTGATGACTACGTGATCGCCACAGGTGAGCAGCACTCTGTAAGGGAATTTGTGGATGTTGCAGCAAGGGAGCTTGGGATCACACTCAGGTGGGAAGGAGTGGGCATTGATGAAAAGGGTTTAAACGCAGCAAACGGAAAGACAATCGTCGCTGTGGATCCGCGCTATTTCAGACCCACCGAGGTGGATACCCTCCTTGGCGATCCGAGCAAGGGCAAGAAAAAACTGGGCTGGAGCCCGAAGGTCAGCTTTGTGAAACTGGTTAAGGAAATGGTCAGGGCCGACCTTGAAGAGGCAAAGAAGGACGAGCTTTGCCAGAGGGCCGGGTTTCAGGTGTTTAATTATAATGAATAAAAAAGGGGTCAAGGGGTCAAGTGAAGGATAAAAAAGAGATCTGTATAATCAAAGCTCAAAGCCTTAAATAGAATGCTTAAGAATTACAGAGAACTGAATGTTTGGCAAAAGTCATATCACCTATGCTTGGTTATTTACAAAATAACAAAAGAATTTCCGGAAGATGAACGATACGGTTTAATAGCACAGACCAGGAGAGCCGCTGTTTCTATTCCTTCCAACATAGCGGAGGGATACGGTCGAAAGACAACCTCTGATTATCTGCGTTTTCTCTACATTGCTTATGGTTCCTTATGTGAATTGGAGACCCAAATGTCAATCTCCGGCGACCTAAATTACATAATACCAGAGAAACTTAAAAAGACTAATGATGACATCTCAGAAGTTGAGAGGATGTTAAAGTCCTTGATAAGGTCTTTAGAAGAAAAGGTATAGAATAAATTTGCTCTTGTTTGGTTATCCATTGTTTTTCTTTTCACTCGACCCCTTGACCCCTTGAATCCTTGACCCCTTGCTTTAGGTTATGAATAAAACATCAAAAATCTTCATTGCCGGTCACAGAGGCCTTGTTGGCTCTGCAATTGTCAACAGACTTCAGTCCGAAGGCTTCAACAACATTATTTGCCGCACGCACAAGGAGCTTGATCTGACCCGCCAGGCGGATGTGGAGGCATTTTTTAAGGAACAGAGGCCCGAATATGTCTTCCTGGCCGCTGCCAAGGTCGGGGGGATACTTGGCAACAGCACCTATCCCGCAGAGTTTATCTACATTAACCTGTCAATTCAAAACAATATTATCCATGCCTCATACCTGAATGGAGTTAAAAAGCTCCTTTTTCTGGGCAGTTCCTGCATTTATCCAAAGCACTGTCCTCAGCCCATGAAGGAAGAGCATCTGCTTTCAGGTTACCTTGAGCCCACAAACGAGCCCTATGCGGTTGCAAAAATAGCCGGGATTAAAATGTGTCAGGCATACAACCGCCAGTACGGCACCGGTTATATCAGTGTCATGCCCACAAACCTCTATGGACCGAACGACAACTTTGATCTTGAATCCTCTCATGTGCTCCCGGCGCTTATCCGAAAATTTCATGAGGCAAAGATCCAGGGAAAAAGTGAGGTTGAAATCTGGGGTACAGGCACGCCCAGACGCGAGCTTATGCACGTAGCAGATCTTGCCGATGCCTGCGTCTTCCTGATGCAGAAATATGACGATTCTGAGATAGTCAATATCGGCACGGGAAAGGATTTAACCATTAAGGAGTTGGCCGAAACAGTGGCAAGGGTGACAGGGTTTGAAGGGGCATTGCGTTTTGACACGTCAAAACCTGACGGCACACCTCTTAAGCTTCTTGACGTATCAAAGATAAATCAGTTGGGCTGGCATGCCAGGATTGACATAGAGACTGGCATCAGGGAGACATATGACTGGTATGTCAGATACCGTCAATAGAGTATGCTGCTGCTCACTGCTCATATTGTTGCTGCTGGAGCACCTGATGTGAGAGACCTGGTGGATGAAGTTATTTGCTGTTTGCAATGACAATTCGACATTAACAACTAATAATTAACAATTTTTTTCTGCTCTGCGCCAATCTGCGAAATCTGCGGATGAGGGATTTAGTCAACGAGACCTTTGCACAACCATGCCAA
>DIKH01000173.1:2106-4016 GCA_002424495.1 Desulfobacteraceae bacterium UBA5623 | reverse complement strand
GGAAATTAAGGCGCCAGGACATACGCTGTTATAACCGTGCTTTTCATGTAATGTATCCAGGGCAATATTGAGTCTTTTTCTTTTTTGCCTTTCAATGTCTTCCTGAAAGAGGCAAAGCTGTGCTTCTGTCCCGGCAAGGTTGATTTGCGAAACAGAGACCCCCAACAGTCGGACAGGCCTTTTGCCGACAGAGGTCTTTTTTAGCAAGTCAAAAACAGCCGCATATATGACGAAGCCGTCATCCGTTGGCTTTGCCAAAGTCGAACAACGAGTTGTTTGAACAAAATCGCTGTATTTTACTTTCAGTGTAATGGTCTTTCCGCTGACGCCGTCTTTCCGCATCCGGTGGGCCACCTTATTGGATAATGCCAGGAGTTCTTTTTCGGCCTCTTGCAATTCCAAGATATTGTGGAGAAAGGTCTGCTCATGTCCGATGGATTTTACATCATGTTCCGGTACAACATCTCTATCATCTATTCCCATGGAAAGCACATGCATACTGACACCGTGTTTGCCGAATTCCTGTTCTAAAACCTTTGCAGGCGTCATTCGTAGGTTCATGAATGTCCTAATGCCCAGACGTGCCAGCCTTTCCTGTGTCACCTCGCCAACGCCCCACATCCTTTTTATGGGAAGTGGGTCCAAAAATTCCTGCACCTTATCCGGCTGCACAACTGTTAGGCCATCGGGTTTTTCGATATCAGATGCGATCTTGGCCACAAATTTTGTTGGGCCGACACCGGCTGAAACCGTTAATCCAATGTCCCTGACGACCCGTTGCTTGATTTTTCGGGCGATTTCCTCCGGCTGTCCCAAAAGGCGGACAGATCCTGTGACATCCAAAAAGGCCTCGTCTATGGAAAGGGGTTCAACCAGGGGGGTATATTGATGAAAAATTTCAAAGATACGGCCGGAAACCTCTTTGTACCTGGACATTCTAACCGGCAAAAAAATACCCTGAGGACAAAGGCGCATGGCAGTGGCCATGGGTTGCGCGGAGTGGACCCCAAACTGCCGCGCTTCATAAGAGGCTGATGCTACAACCCCCCTTTCCTTTCCTCCGCCCACGATCACGGGCTTTCCCTCCATTTCCGGATTGTCCATGACCTCCACCGATGGATAAAATGCATCCATATCAAGATGGATTATTGATTTGATTTTTCCTGGGTTATGCATAACTGTTTTGTCCCAGACTCATCACAGTGCCGCAAGTATTTTTGAAGAGTAATGCTGATAATGAAGGTCAGGACGTGCTGATTCCCGACCAAACCCAAAAGGCCGATACTATTATCACCAATATCATGGGATACTTATTTGATGACATGCAGCCTTTTATGCCCCCTGTCCACGCTTGTTTTTACCCTTCACAGCCGCATCCGGATTAAAACCTCATCCCCAACCGCCTTGCCGATGATCTCATGCTCAAAAGGCGTCAGTCCCCCGGAACCTGCGCCGAATACGAATGTATATGTCTCCGGCCCGGATGTCAGGTCCATCCGGTCGGGCAGGGTTCCGCTTTCGAGAAGCAGGCTGACTTTCTTCAGGCTGTCACTGGTCTGGTTTTCTACCATCTTGGTTTTCCTTTGCTATAGACATGCTTTTTTATAGGTTGAGTTGTTTGATCGAAATGTTATCAAATCCATTTCCTGGCGTTAAATCCCTATGACGATGATATGATGAACCGCCTTAGTGCGTCTTTTCTTGATTTTCTTGGCATAATTATTACATATCATATTTTATCATAAAAAATGACTTATAATCCTCTCTACATGCCCAGTTCTCCTATCCATTAAGCTAGCTCTCTTTGGATCCCATCCCTTTACTTGTATGGGGAGATGCCTTATCTTTATGATAAACCCTTACGAGGAGGACACGATCATGTATTCAAAAACGGTGATGGATCATTTCAA
>DIKH01000173.1:0-2064 GCA_002424495.1 Desulfobacteraceae bacterium UBA5623 | reverse complement strand
GGCGATATGATGAGCATTTATCTTAAGATACGCGATGAGCGAATCGAAGATATCAAATTCCAAACCTTTGGTTGTGGATCCGCCATCGCGGTGTCCAGCATGATTACGGAGATGGCTAGGGGAAAGACCCTTGAAGAGGCCAAGAAGATCACCAATAAGGATGTCGCCTATGCCTTGGAGGGGCTGCCAAAAAACAAACTCCACTGTTCTAATCTCGGCGCGGATGCGTTGCATCAGGCTATCAAGAACTATGAGGACAAGAAGGCGGGGAAGGACCTCCCTGAAAAACTTACAGAAAAGCACGAACATACCCATGGTGATCATTGCTACTGCCCCTATTGCGATGCCGAGATCCCCGAAGGGGAGACTTTCTGCTCGGCTTGTCAAAGGGATCTTAAGCAACTGCAATAGACGGTAATATCTCTGTACATTTCATAGACGGGGGGAAGGACTATGCAACTCATCAATCTGGATCACTTATCCGCCAATCCATTATTACCGCAGGTTCAGGAGGCGATGATAGCGGCAATTAAGACCAATTACGGAAATCCCTCAAGTATGCACAAGATCGGTGATAAGGCCGCAGAGGCCGTGGTTCAGGCAAGGGAGTCAGTGGCACGACTGCTCCGTTGCGGATCTCCTGAGGAAGTGGTGTTTACTTCCGGGGGCACGGAATCTGTCAATCATGCCATTAAGGGTGTAGCCTTTGCCAAGACAGAGCAGGGAAAACACATCGTAACGAGTAATATTGAGCACAATGCGGTGCTGAGAAGTCTTCGTCGTTTGAAGATGATGGACTATAAAGTGACATCAGTGCCGGTGGATGAATGGGGACGGGTCAATCCCAATGACGTGGCCAATGCTATCACAGATGAAACCATCCTGGTCTCTATCATGCATAGCAATAATGAAATCGGGACAATTCAGCCTATCCGCGAAATCGCGGAGGTTACCCGCGGGCGGAAGGTGGTCTTTCATACCGATGCCGTGGATTCCGTGGGTGTCGTTCCCGTAGACGTCCAGGAACTGGGTGTGGGTCTGCTGAGCTTCGCATCCAATACCTTTTACGGCCCGACGGGAGTAGGGGGTCTATATGTACGCAAGGGAACCCGCATCTGGCCGTTGCTGGATGGGGGCGTACAGGAAAACAACAAAAGGGCTGGAACAGAAAACCTTGCCGGTATTATCGGTATGGGGGTGGCGGCTGAACTGGCAATGCAGGACATGGAGGGGCGAATCGCCCATACGCTAAAGCTCAAAAAGCTGTTACTCACCGAGTTGCCTAACTACATAGATGAGTATTATATCAACGGCCACCCTGAGCATTCACTTCCCCCTCTGGTATCTATATCCATCCAATATATTGAGGGGGAAAGCGTTGTTCTTCTGCTGGATGAAGAGAACATCGCCGCGTCCACCCGATCAGCCTGTGCCGCCGGCGCCCTTCAGGCCTCGCATGTACTGCTGTCCATAGGCCGCGACTTTGCTGACGCCCAGGGAACCATGGTGATTACCTTCGGCCTGGATAACACGGAACAAGATGTTATACGATTTCTTACGGTCCTCAAAGAAGCGGTAAAGACGTTGCGGGATATTTCTCCCCTCTATTCAAAAACGAAAAAAGGCTGATAATCATCTAAACTAACGTTACTGGATCCTGTGTAAAACAGCTTTTCCCCGTTATATGCCCGCCGCATCCCCCTTTTTTAAAGTGGAATGCGGCGGGACTTATTGAGGCTTAACCAGCGGACAAGATCGCGTCAGCCTTTTCCTGCAGCGAAGAAGCGGAAAGCGTGCCAGCCACGACTGTTGTCTGCTTTCCATCCTTAAAAAAAATGAGGGTTGGAACGCTTCGAATTTCAAACTTCTCCGCCGTCTTCGGGTTGTCATCCACATCCAGTTTGTATACTTTGACTTTCCCCTCATTGTTTTCCGCAAAACCTTCCAGAATGGGCGCCATGGTCCGGCATGTCCCACACCGTGGCGCCCAGAAATCCACCAGCGAAATACCTTTGGAGTTCAAAACCTCACGCTCAAACTCCGCATCCGTTACATTCACAACAC
>DIKH01000353.1 GCA_002424495.1 Desulfobacteraceae bacterium UBA5623 | reverse complement strand
CTTTTGGACAGCGTCTGCTGATATGGCAGATATAGTCTGTCTTCTTTACGTCCTGTCAGGGCGTGAAGATGATTCCTGAGCTTTAGGAGGAAAATGGCCGAAGAGACCAGGTCGTCAAATCCGAAATAGGAGAAAACTGCAAATTTTTTTATCTGTCCAAGACTCTTGCAATTGAAATAAAGCTTGGCCATCCAGGACATAAAATGCAAATCGCGGAGCCCACCCGACCCTTCTTTTATGTCCGGCTCTACCAGATATGCCTCTGTATGGAATTTTTCTGATCTCTTTGCTTTATAAAGCAGGAATTTTTTTAGAAAGGAGTCTTTTTCACGATAGACCTTGGACCAGAATGCCTCCTCAAAGAGCAGGAAAAAGGTTTTGGATCCCAACAGAAAGCGACTATCCATAACAGATGTGAGGACACTAAAGTCATTTAAACAAAGGCGGATGCATTCCTGGACGGTCAGTATGGAATGGCCCACCTCAAGCTTAGCGTCCCAGAGAGGATAAATGGTGCGTACGATAATATCGCGCATCTGCTGGGAGAGCTTTCCCTGGTGAATGACCATCAGGTCAACATCGGAGCCAAGGCAAAGTTCACGTCTGCCATAACTGCCAAGGGCAGCGACCGTCAGGGAATTGTCTTGTGTCAACCTTATGTCTTCGGTGAATCCGGCATGGTAAAAGAGCGACTGAATAAATTGATCCATCAGGCCGGTATATTTGCGGACTATGGACAGGTTTGAATCCTGGCTCAGATCCTGATCTATCAAGACCTTTCTTGCTTCAACAAAACTTTGAATAAGCTGCTCTTGCCCTGGCAAAATCTTATAGGACGTCCTCGTCTTCTTCTCCGGTCCGGATACGGATTGCCTTTTCGAGCGGGATGATAAAGATCTTCCCGTCTCCTATTTCACCGGTATAGGCGGTTTCTTTTATTGCTTCAATAACCTTGGGAACCAGTTCAGATGCCACTGCCACCTCCAGCTTTATCTTTGGCAGGAAATCCACCACATATTCTGCACCTCTGTAAATCTCTTTGTGTCCTTTTTGTCTGCCAAAACCCTTTACTTCTGAAATGGTTATACCGCTGACTCCCAACTTGAGCACTGCATCCTTTACGTCTTCGAGTTTAAAAGGCTTGATGATGGCTTCAATTTTTTTCATGTTTAGTATTCTCTCTATAATGGATTTATGTGAATCGTTACTTAGGGACGCTAAAAATGCCAACATGCCATTTTGGCGCTCAACTTTAGGCTGATCTTGTCTTATGGACTTAAGGTATTAGCAATATCTCCCGGTTGTCAATGAGAAATCATTGCTCCTGGCCCGCTGCTCGCTGATCTGCCGGAAAGGTAACGGTAACTGTTGTGCCCTTGCCGGGGGTGGATTCAAATTTGACCGATCCGCCATGGTCTTTGATGATCTTTGTTGAGATGGCCAACCCCAGACCCGTGCCTCCCATATCCCGCTTGGTGGTAAAAAACGGGTCTCCTATCCTCTCTAGCACCTCAGGCCCCATCCCTTCTCCCTGATCTCCGACACTGATTATAATATTCCCTGAGTTGCTATCAAATGCTG
The DNA here is from genome assembly GCA_002424495.1 of Desulfobacteraceae bacterium UBA5623. Lineage (GTDB taxonomy): Bacteria > Desulfobacterota > DSM-4660 > Desulfatiglandales > Desulfatiglandaceae > UBA5623. The sequence continues at coordinate 2,212 of DIKH01000353.1, read as the reverse complement.
TGTTTATACTAACGGATCGTTCTTTATCCGGAAGCGATTCGCATGCATTGATTATCAGGTTTAACGCCACCTGTTCCAGGCGCTGAGAGTTGCCAGTGAATTTTGGTATCCCTGCTCCATATTCCACGGTAAAATAGCTGGTGGACTTTTTAATAAGATTTGAGACGAGCAAAACCGCCTTTCTAATTACCTCATTGATATCTACATTGTCTGTCAAATCAGAAGGTCTCTGCCGAGCAAAATTTTTGAGATCGTCAACGATCCTCTTCACCCTCTTTGCCCCCTCTGTTATATTGGATAATAGAACAGGAACCCTGTCTTTCAACTGAGTATAGGTTGCGCTTCCAATCCTGATGTCACCGTTTTTCTTGCAGTGTTCATTCAAGACTGGTGAAATGTCATCCCAGATCTTTTGAATAATAGGGCTATTGAGCATTATAGATGTGATGGGGTTATTTATCTCATGGGCGACCCCTGAAACAAGGGTCCCAAGAGATACCATCTTGGCTGCCTGAAACATATTTTCCTGAGACCTCACCCGTTCAGTGATGTCCCGGTCTACTCCCCTGAGACCAACATGATTGCCGTTGGGATCAAACACAGGCACACCCCTGGTCTCCACTATTATTCTTCTGCCATTTTTGTGAGTGACAGTGCTTACATATGAAGGAAAAGCCCTTGGGTTATCACGAATTTCCTTAAGAAATCCATATGCCCTCGCCTTTTCATCTTCAGTCATAAAATCAAATGGGCTGATGCCAAGGAGCTCCTCTGGTTCGTAGCCGAACAGCTCTCTTGATTTTGAACTGACATAGGAGTAGGACCCATTAATGTCCAGTTCCCAAACCATGTCGCTTGTCGCTTCGACCAGAGAACGAAACCTCTGTTCGCTCTCCTGAAGCGATTCCTCCACCCTCCTGCGCTCGGCAATCTCGGTCTGAAGGGCCTTGTTCGCCTCTAAAAGCTCGGCAGTACGCTCCCTGACCTTTTTTTCTGTCTCTTCCTTGGCCCTGCGCAGGGCCTCTTCTGACTCTATACGCTCGGTGATATCAGTTGTAATCAACAGGACTGCAAAGACATCGTCTTTGTTCCTTAACGGTCCTACTGTTGTCTCATACCAGGCAATATTACCATTTGGACCAAGCCCCCTGATTATATATCTGCCGGAGCCGCCGGTGCTGAAGACCTCATTAATGGTCTGCCTGACTATCTTGTGACATTCCGGGTGAACGTAATCAAGATGATCCTTGCCTATAACATCCTCTTCCTCAATAAAGAGCAAGGTACGATTGATAAACTGGATTCTACCCTTACGGTCTAGGATAATGATCATGTTTGGTGCATTTTCCACCAGGGAACGCCACTTTTCTTCGGATTTTTTTAAGGCCTCTTCCGCCTGAACCCGTTTGGTGATATTCCGTTCCAGAACCCAGTACCCAACGATTTTCCCTGATGCGTCAAAATATGGCGCCCCGTTTATTTCAAACACTACATCATGGCCGTCCTTGTGGAGGTGGGTGCATACAAAGCCGGAAAAGCCCATGCCCGCCTCGGTAATTTTCTCATAAAATTTTATTGTTCGTCTTGCTTCAGACTGGGACATAAAATCAGATAGGTGCCGGCCAACCATCTCTTCTGACAGGTAGCCGAGCACATCCCGGACCTTTGGATTTGCATAGGTATAGACACCCTCAAGATTTACTTCGGTTATGCAGTCGCTCGCAGCATCCATCAGGGCGTGGTACTTCTCCTTCCTTACCCTCAGCGCATTTTCCACCCTGATTCGTTCGGCAGCCTCATTTTCTAAAGCCTTGACCCTTTGTTTGAGTTCTTCGTAGGTTGGCTTGCGGGCCATAGAAAATCCTCCCATTGTTTGTCAGCCTGGGCAGCCTCCGGGCCGATTTTTACTCAGGCATGACCAGACCGTGTCACCCAGTTCAGAAGCAGAATGGTTCATAACATGTCAACATGACTTGCTCAACAAAGAATATCATGAAGGATGGCCTTTTTAAAGACTGAAGAGATGACGTTCCAACTCTTTTAACGTCCTCGGCTTATTTAGGGCTTTTATTATTGTATTTTGCAGTTGCGTATTGTATGAGACAACTTTATTTTTCGTTAGCAATACTACAATCGAATGATTGGATTCCGGAAAGGAGCAAAGCAGCTATGAAAAAGATCGTAAGGCTATTGCTGCTGATCTTGATTTGCA
>DIKH01000261.1 GCA_002424495.1 Desulfobacteraceae bacterium UBA5623 | reverse complement strand
CCCACAAGAAGAAGGGGCACAAGATCAAGGCAGCAAAGAGACGTCAGCATAAAATGCGAACCACTTAGTGAAGTTCCCCCGATTCTCATGGGGAACCTGCTACGTTCTCACTGTTTAATGATTAGAGTGACAAAAACTTCACTTTCTTGAAACTAACAATTTCCGGTATCTATACGTAGTTAAGAATTGCCCTTAAAATGCTTTCCGTTTCAAATTGAAATCATAATACTCTCTTAACCTGAATGTATTGATTACTCTCTTAATCCTATTGCTACTCGCTTATAAGACTTTGTCGATTTTGGAGATCAGAGAGGAATTAGAACATATGTAAGCGTCAAATTAACCCCATCTTCCCAGGGTTTGGCAGATATGCGATGATGGTCCGCAAGAATTTAAGGAGGGATCATCATGAAAAAAGCAGATCAGGAGAAGTTGAGAGAAGAATGGGGAAGCCGTCTGAAAGAATGGAAAGGGAGCGGCCTGACGCAGGTTGAGTATTGCAGACGCAATAGTCTCAAAGTGTCGAATTTTCTTTATTGGAACAGGAAGATTTCGGGGAAGAAACCGATCTTACCGTCATTTGTCCAGGTTCCAATCTCACCGACAAACAGATTCTGGCCTATAAGGATTGAGATTGAAAACCGATTCAGCGTGGAAGTGGGGCATGGCTACGATCCGGCGGCCCTTGAGCACATCATCGGACTTCTCAGTCGGTCATAATGCTTTTTCCGGCTCAGACGCGTGTGTACCTAAAACCGGGTAGCACTGACATGCGCAAATCCATAAATACCCTGTCCATAATGGTTGAAGGCGGGCTGGATCTTGACCCATTTTCCGGCCAGATGTTTGCCTTTTGCAACCGCAGGCACAATATCGTGAAGATATTGTATTGGGACAGAAACGGTTTTTGTCTGTGGCAAAAGCGACTGGAGAAGGACAGATTCAAATGGCCGGAGTCCTATAAAGAGGTTCTTGAGATTGATCAACGGCAGTTGAGCTGGTTGCTTGAAGGACTGGAGATTAACCAGCCCATGAGATATAAGGAGCTGAGATACAGTACGATGTTATAAAAAAACATCTACAACCAGCAACAAAGATATTTACAATAACAGTGGGCGGTGTTATATACAGCCCATGTTTTCACTACCCCAACAACTGCCTGATGATGTTGAATCTCTTAAGGGGATCATTGTTTCCCAAGGGGCGCACATCAACGCATTATTAGAAAAAATGCGTCATCTTCAGGATCAGCTTTTCGGCAGACGGTCTGAAAAATATGTTGTCAATGAAGGTCTTCAAATCAACCTGTTTGATGAAGCCGAACAGGTCGTTGAGCAGGAACCCCACCCGGATCAAGAGGTCACTGTTCCTTCCCACACACGCAAGAAACCGGGTCGCAAGCCTCTTGCAAAGGAGCTTGCCCGCGTTGATGTCATTCACGATTTAAAAGAAGAAGACAAGCTCTGTGCCTGTGGATGTATGATGAGCCGGATCGGTGAAGAAGTTTCCGAGAAACTGGATATAATCCCGGCCAAGGTTCAAGTTATCCGGCACATTCGATATAAATATGCCTGCAAAAGCTGTGAAGGTGTTGACAGTGAACAGGGTGCGGTAAAGACTGCCCCTCTGCCCGCCCAGATTATACCCCAGGGGATTGCCACTCCGGGTTTACTGGCCCATATCATTACATCCAAGTTTGTGGATAGCCTGCCGTTTTATCGTCAGGAAAAGATGTTTGAGCGCATTGGGGTGGAACTGAGCCGTGCGACCATGGCCAACTGGACGATTCAGGTGGCGGATCGATGTAAGGCCTTGGTGGAATTGCTTGGCAATGGAATCCGATCCGGACCGTTGATCAATATGGATGAGACCACGGTCCAGGTTCTGAAAGAACCGGATCGCGCCAATACTACAAAATCCTACATGTGGGTATTTCGGGGAGGGACTCCGGATCATCGGTTGATCCTCTATCAATACCAACCGAGCCGTTCTTCAGAAACGCCCAAAAAATTTATTGGGGATTACCAAGGCTATGTTCAGACGGACGGCTATGCCGGCTATGATTTTCTGAAGACTAAAAAAGGGATCACACATGTGGGCTGTTGGTCTCATGCGCGTCGCAACTTTATGGATGCCCTTAAGGCTCGAAAATCAAGCGAGAAGGCATCCAAACAAAAAGTGGGCAGTGCGGAAATCGCTATTAATTATATCCGTAGTCTCTATGCGATTGAAAAATATGCTGATGAACATGAATATACCGTAGAACAACGATATGCTCTTCGTCAGGAAAAAGCAAAACCACTATTAGACGCGTTCAAACAGTGGCTGGATAAGAGAAGACTTCAGACCCCTGCCCAAGGTTTACTGGGAAAGGCGATCAACTACACCATCGGTCAATGGGACAGCTTGATTCGCTATATCGATAATGGCTGGTTAAGGCCGGATAATAACCTACTGGAGAACAACATCCGTCCCTTTGTGGTGGGGCGAAAGAATTGGCTTTTCTCCGGCCACCCCAGGGGTGCCGAGGCTAGTGCTGCCCTTTACAGTCTTGTAATCACAGCCAAGGAAAACGGCCTGGAACCCTATCATTATCTTCGCTTCGTTTTCGAAAAACTGCCCTTCGCCAATACCGAAGAGGACCACCGAAAATTACTACCCCAAAACTTTGACCACAATTTTCTTTCGCAACGTATGCCCGACTGATCCTGCGCGATGGACACCACGGGCAGAACCTCGCCCTTTGCCGTGGATGGGGTTAATTAGACGCTTAC
>DIKH01000366.1:1111-3660 GCA_002424495.1 Desulfobacteraceae bacterium UBA5623 | reverse complement strand
TTTCTGGATGGACACTATTTAATTTTCTAAGATGATGGTGATCTTTTGATCTGGAACCTGCTTGGAGGAGAAGGACTCATGAATACTACAGTAAAATCTGCATCACGTGTAACGCTGAAGGACATTCGATTAAAGGATTACACGCTCCAAAACCTCCCTCTTCTAAAGAAATTGAGAAGCGGGCTCCTCAATGAAAAGGCCCACGTCTGCATTGAAAGGGCAAGATATTATACCGAATATTTAAAGAAGGCCCCACAGGAAGAGTCTGCTGAAGTCAGATATGGGGGCGCCGCGGGCTATTTCCTCTCAAGGAAAAGGCCGCTTTTTTTTGATGACAACCTGCTTGCCGGCACCACTTGCTCATATCCGTTCGGCGCTCCGGTTTATCCGGAGTTTACAGGTCTGACCATATGGCCGGAGCTTGATACCATCAGCACCAGGGAAAAAAACCCCCTGATACTTTCCAAAAACGATGCGGACACGCTTAATTTTACCATCTACCCATTCTGGATGGATAAAAATATCCTGGAATATACCAGAAAAAAGCATAACAACCCCGACTGCATGAGGATATTTGAAAGGATCGTGTTTTTTATCGCCAGCAAGGCGGGCTGTATATCTCATACGATCCCGGACTACTCTGTGGTCCTGGAAAAGGGTGTAGATTATATTATTCAAGTGGCTGCCACAAAAGAGACCGAGCTTAAAAATAAGGCACACCAGGATCAGGAGACGGTTAAGGGCCTTGATTTTTACAGGGCGGTTCAGATCGCGATGAAGGGTGTTATTGCATACGCCGGAAACCTGAGGGATGAGGCCTTAAGGCTTGCCGTGAAAGAAGCCGACCCAGTTAAAAAAGATAATCTTTTAAAGATGGCCGATGTCCTGAGCCATGTGCCGGCAGGGCCGGCAAGGACATTCAGGGAGGCGGTTAATTCACTCTGGCTGATCCATGTGGCCATTCACGCGGAAAACATCAACATGGCCATGAGCCCGGGCAGGCTCGATCAAATCCTCTATAAATATTACAGGGATGATATTGCAAAGGGAACCCTGACCGTAAAGGAGGCCATTGAACTGGTAGGTTGCCTCTGGCTCAAATTGAATGACAACACCAACCTTGTGCCGGAGACGGCAGAGGAGCTGTTTGGCGGGGCAGGGACCGTGCCTGCCGTCACTGTCGGAGGAGTGGACGAGAAGGGTGAGGACTCTGTCAATGATCTCACTTACATAATGCTCAGGGTGACCGAGCTTTTGAAAACCAGGGATCCAAGCCTCAATGCCAGATTTCACTATGAAAAAAATTCCAAGGAGTACCGCAACAGGGTCGCAGAGGTGATAGTGAACACAAAGGCAGTGCCTGCCTTTTTAAATGATGTTGCAAACATCAAGGTCCTTGAAAACCAGGGTGTAAAAAAAGAACACGCCAGGGACTACGCCATTATCGGTTGTGTGGAGCAGGGGGTGCCCGGTAAGAGCTATGATGCCTCAAGTTCCATCATGATGAACCTGGTCTCAGCGCTTGAGCTTACACTGAATAACGGCAAAAGGCCTGTGACCGGGGATGAGCAGATTGGGCCAAAAACGGGAGATCCATCGGAGTTTAAGAGTTTTGAGGAATTCTGGGTCGCCTTCAGGAAACAGTTGGAATGGCTTATAGGCAATGCTATTGAACTGAATGAGATGTTTGGAAAGACCTATCAGGAGATTTTGCCCTCTCCGGTGCTGTCTTCATTCTTTGCTTTTGATGGCCCCATCAACAAGGGCAAGGACCTTATCTACGGAGGGGCGCTCTACAATTCATCCGGGGCCACCCATATCGGTTTCGCAGACACGGTTGACTCCCTTAACGCCATTGAAAAGGCAGTGTTTATTGACAAAAAATGCACCTTCAAAGAACTGATGGCTGCCCTGAACGATAATTTCAAAGGCCATGAAACGCTCCATGCTTACCTTGTAAACAGGACACCCAAGTTCGGCACTGATGATCCGCTGGCGAGGAAAAACGCACAGGACATGATCCGATTCCTCTACGATCTCTACCAGGGCCACATCAATTACCGGGGCGGAAGGTACAAGCCAGGCTACTGGACCATGACCAACCATGCGGGACAGGGGAAATTGTCAGGGGCGCTGCCAAACGGCAGAAGGGCTTATGAGGTATTTGCAAGCGGACTTACCCCCGTGTCTCAGGCGGCGGGCGATCTCACTCAGTGCCTCAGGTCAATTGCTGAACTTCCCGGCATATGCATTGCAAACGGCGAGGCCGTTAATTTCAAATACCCATCCATAGCGGGTGAAGGACAGGCCAAGATCATGGCCGATGCGGTCGAGGCCTATTTCAGATACGGCGGACTCCACGTGCAGTTTAACATCATGAGCTATGAAGACCTTATTGCGGCCAAGAAGAACCCGGAAAAATACCCTGAACTCCTGGTGAGGGTATCCGGCTATTCCGCCTATTTTAAGGACTTAAACGATGCGATGAAAGACGAAATAATCACCAGGACCGCTTACAATATCAAGGATGGGAAGGCGGTGCCTTTTTC
>DIKH01000366.1:0-1087 GCA_002424495.1 Desulfobacteraceae bacterium UBA5623 | reverse complement strand
GTGATGTTTAAAAATATTGCAGATGTTTTTAGATCTTTTGATTCGGATATCACGGAAAAGTTCCTGGAACTGCTGCTAAATGCAATGAAGATCGCCTTTGATTTCAACAGGGACTACAGAAAAAACATAGAGGGTTTCAAGGGCAGGTATCTCTTTAAGAGCAGGGATAACAGTATCACAGTCTCTGCTGTCTTTGGAGACAACAGGCTCAGGGTGGACGACAAGGATATTCACGACACTGATGTTACAGTCACATTCAGGGATTCAAAGGCGCTCAGGGATTATATATTATCCCCGAAGCCGGATATCCTGGGCTCCATCTTAAGACAGGATGTTGTAATTGACGGGAATTTTAACTATCTCTACAAATTTGCTTACATGGCCAAACATCTACAGTTGATGGCCACTGGTAAGCTGTGAAATCTGCCTGTTCCTCCTCGTCAAAGGATTTTCCATGGTCTGTACCTTGACACCGGCCGGGAGTTGAAACATGTCAGCGTCTATCGGCTTATCCAGAGTTATCTCCTAACAACGGTTTCGGTCGCAGATGCAGGCATTGTGGCGGTTTGCCCCATCACAGAAATGGTCCATAATCAAAATGCACTGCATTTGGGACAATCACTGCTCAAATTACAATTTTGTAGGTTTTGTGGACCTTTATCAATTCCTGTTTTTCCAACCTATGGATATGCCTTGTAAGCCAGGCGTATCCCATTAAAATAGCAATGAAATCAAGATAGGATTTTGTTATTGTTTTCCTTGGCATAATTGGTGCAGAGATAGGCTGCGTTGTACCTTTTGACAAGAATCTGTCACAGGCATAGTCTCGCTGATCAATATTGATAATATTTGGTATTGCTATGAATTGGAGAGAAAGAATCTACTGTGGAGAGCTGACGTCAGCCGATATCGGTAAAGAGGTGTTACTGATGGGTTGGGTGGACGCGATCAGGGACCATGGGAACCTCTTGTTCATTCACCTCCGTGACATCCGGGGCATTATACAGGTGGTCTTTGACCCCGGAATATCTCCTGCGTGTTACCAGGAGGCAGCTCTCTTAAAGGAGGAGTATGTTGTTGAGGTTAA
>DIKH01000285.1:2151-13871 GCA_002424495.1 Desulfobacteraceae bacterium UBA5623 | reverse complement strand
ATCTCAAATCATCAGCAACAATTTGGCCCACATCAAGACCCTGGCCAAAGTGGACAATGTTGCAATCGAATCAGGCGCACCAAAACCGGATGCCAGTGCAACGGCAGTGTTCGGCCAGAATCAGGTCCACGTGCTCTTAAAGGGGCTCCTGGACTTTGACGAGGAAAGGAAAAGGCTCAGGAAAGAAATACAAAAGATTGAAAAAGACATTGATGCATCAGAGAAAAAGCTTGCAAACCAAGGCTTCATGGGAAAGGCACCTGCCGATGTGGTGGAAAAGGTGAAGCAGAAGGTTGATGAACTGTCTCTTAAGCTTGGTAAAATGAAACATAATCTGTCTTTTTTTGATGAAATAAATGATTAGTGTTTGATGTATGAGGATGCCATGATAGATCAATACCCTTTTTTAAAGCGTATAATTCAATTTGCCCTTGAGGAAGACCTGGGTGAGGGAGACGTAACCACTGACGCTGTTATTGGGCCTGAAACTATCGGAAAGGCCACACTGTTGGCCCGCGAAGAGTTAGTGCTGGCAGGGCTAACTGTCTTTAAACAGGTCTTTATGGAGATCGGCCAGGGGGTTCAATTTGAAGATTTTTACAAGGACGGTGACCTTGTGCCTGCGGGCGGAAAAGTCTGTCTGCTCAAAGGTCCTATGACGATTATCCTTAAGGGTGAGAGAAGCGCTCTCAATTTTTTGCAGCGGATGAGCGGCATTGCCACATTAACCAGAAGGTATGTGGACAAGGTGGGCTCATCTAAGCTCAAGGTCCTTGACACAAGAAAGACTGTCCCCGGATTCAGGTGGCTGGACAAATATGCAGTAAGGACCGGAGGCGGGTCCAATCACCGTTTTTGTCTCTCTGACGGAATTCTCATCAAAGACAACCATATTGCCGCGGCAGGATCTATTACCACCGCGATCAGGCTCACCAGGAAAAATGCCCCTCATACACTAAAGGTGGAGGTGGAAGTGGAAGATCTGGCAGGGGTGGAAGAGGCTCTAAAGGCAGGGGCGGATATCATCATGCTCGACAACATGGACCTCAAACAGATGAGAAAGGCCGTAAAGATGGTGAACGGAAAGGCCCTTATTGAGGCCTCGGGCGGAATAAACCTGGACACGATCAAGGACGTGGCAAAGACAGGCATAGACTTTATCTCAGTCGGCGCTCTTACCCATTCACCAAAGGCGGCGGACTTCAGTCTTGAAATTGCCGGAGCCTGATGCGAGTTACGGGTTGCGGGTTACACATCCAATTCATGAGCGGAGCAAAGACATTTATCATAGGCGATATTCACGGATGCCTTGACCTTTTAAAGAGGCTTCTGGACAAGATCGCCTGGTCGCCTGAAAGGGATTCATTGATCTTCCTTGGGGACTATATTGACAGGGGAAAAGACCCCAAGGGGGTTGTGGATTACATACTTGACCTCAACATACTCTCATCCAGGATCGAATGCCTGAAAGGAAACCACGAGGCCATGTTCCAGGACTTTCTTTCGGGCCGTGACCGGGATACCTTCCTTGTAAACGGCGGGTGGAAGACCCTTGAAAGCTATGGAAACACTATAATCCTGGATCAGGGATATGTTATCCCGCCAGATCACCGCGCCTTTTATGATTCCTTGAAACTATACATCGAACTTGAAGACCACTACGTGGTTCATGCAGGTTTCAGACCCGGGCTTAAGGTAGAAGAACAGACTGAAGAAGACATGCTCTGGATAAGGAAGACATTCATTTACTCTGATTATGATTTCGGGAAGAAGGTCGTTTTCGGCCACACCCCGTTTCATGAACCACTGATAATGGAAAACAAGATTGGCCTGGACACAGGCGCGGTTTACGGAAACAGACTGACCTGCCTGGAACTGCCCGAGGGGACATTCCATTCTGTGGAGGCCTGACATTGTGATAGGCATCACAGCCACTGTCCCTGTGGAGATAATTTTTGCGGCAGACCTGAGACCCGTTGATATCAACAATCTCTTTATCACTTCCGACAACCCGGGTAAGCTCGTTTCTCAGGCCGAGAGCGCGGGGTTTTCACATAGCGCCTGTTCATGGATCAAGGGGATCTACTCAACCGTAATCAACCAAAACATAAAAGAGGTCATCGCCGTCACAGGCGGTGATTGCAGCAATACCATCCCTTTGGCCGAACTGCTTGCCAGAAAGGGTGTCAGTATTCACACCTTTCAATATCCCCATGATCGTGACAGGATTAACCTGCGGGCACAAATGGACAAACTCAGACAGGCCCTTAACGTAGACTGGCATGATATAGAGAAGACAAAATCAAGGCTCGACAGGGTCAGGCATAAGCTCAGAAAGCTTGATCACATGACCTGGCAAGAAAATGTCGTAACCGGACAGGAAAACCATATTTTCCTGGTGGCGGCCTCTGACTTTAACAGCGAGCCGGAAAGATTTGAAAATGACCTGGATCTGTTCCTTATCCAAGCCGAGAAGAGAAGGCCTCTCGACCATGAGATCCGCCTCGGATACCTTGGTGTTCCCCCGATCTTCGGCCGGTTCTACGAGTTTATAGAATCCATTGGGGCCCGGGTGGTGTTTAACGAGGTGCAGCGGCAGTTCAGCATGCCATTTGACTGTGAGGATATTGTCAGTCAATACCTGGAATATACCTATCCCTATGACATTGCTGGCAGGCTCAAGGACATTGAACAGGCAGTAAGACAACGCCGGCTGGATGGCCTGATCCATTACACCCAGACATTCTGCTACCGGCAGATATATGACATTATTTTAAGGCAGGAGACCAGCGTACCAATACTCACCCTGGAGGGCGACCGGCCAGGTCTTATTGATGGCCGCACCCGCCTGCGAATTGAGATGTTTATCGAGATGTTGAGAGAAAAACAATCTGCCATTATTTAGTGCCTTGACCCGCCATGCTCAAGTGGTTTAGAATTCCATCTTGAATTTGATCTCACCTTGGCTTTAAGAGCCATAAAACTCACAATAAAAGAGGATAACAGCCATGATAAAACAAAGGATGTCTTTTGCTATAGTCGCATTTTTAATTTTATCATTTTTCTGCACGATGTCCACTGCATACGCAGAGAAAAATCAGGTTCAAAAAAAACCAGTGCCAAAAGCGGCATTGAAACAGCCGCCGAAAGCCCCTGCAATTCCTGCTGTAAAGGCCATATCAAAAAATCCTTATGCAGGCGCTATTGTTATTGATGCAGCAACGGGCAAGACTCTTTTTGAGGACAACCCGGACGCCAAGGGATATCCGGCCAGTGTCATCAAACTGATGGACCTCCTCATTTTCATCGAGGGCATTGAAACAAAGCAGATCACACTTCAGGATAATGTCACAGTGACGGCCGAGGCGTCCAGAATCGGCGGATCACAAGTCTACTTGAAAGAACATGAGGTGTTTACTGTTGATGAATTGCTGTATGCCCTGATGGTTCAGTCTGCAAATGATGCGGCCGTGGCTCTTGCCCTCCATTATGTGGGTAGCAAAGAGGGCTTTGTTGAGATCATGAATAAACGGGCGCAGGCCCTTGGGATGAAGGACACAGTCTTTCACTCAGTGCATGGACTTCCCCCTGGAAAAGGTCAGCAACCGGATGTTTCCACGCCGCGGGATATCGCAAAACTATGCCAGGAACTGCTCAAGCACCCTGAGGTTTTGCGGTATACATCAACCAAAGAACGCCCCTTCCGCCCTGATACGGCTACCCCTTTTATTATGCGCAACCACAATCACCTGCTGGGAACTTTTCTTGACTGTGACGGCTTTAAGACCGGATACTTTACCTTAGGCGGTTTTTCCATAGCTGTAACAGCGGTTAAGAAAAATATGAGGGCCACCGCTGTGATACTTGGATCAGTTGACCGTAAGGTACGGGATGCAAAGGCCCGCGAACTACTTTCAAAAGGTCTTCAGGAGCTTATAGCAAATGCCCCTCCTCCTGCCCCAGTGGTTCAAGACGCCAAGACAGCCGTCAATGCAGAAAGTGGCGCTGGAGCTGAAACCGGAGAAAAGGATGTCATCGAAATCAAAAAAGACACATTAAAAATCGCCGGGGCTGTGCTTGTAGGCATCATTATTCTTATTGCAGCGCTGTATATATTGGTCGCAAAAAACAGAAAAGGCAAAAAGAGGCGAGGAGAAGGTATGAGTTTTCTGGATTAAAGAATCTTGAGGATTCAAGGGGTCAAGTGGCAGAGGGAAAACCCTCTATATTCTCGAACCCTTGTGACATGTTATAAAAGCTCATCCGTTACTATATCCGGATTATGGGGATCATGTTCAATGGTATTAAACGCCATAAGGACATTTGGCTGAACTCTCAAGTTTTTAATCACATGTGACATATTCCTTCCGAATGCCTACATCAGTTAAGGGCAAAACTGCTGGTCACAACGGCGATCACATCTTTTTCAAGTGACGTGATGTCATTGTTCCCCTCACCGGACGTATCAGATGATCCGGCAGGATTGATTTGCATGACTCCCATGCGTGCTGAGCGCAACGGCCCGACAATACTACCTGTACTAGCAGCAATCTGCTCTGCTCGCAGCTTTGCGTCCTTGGCAGCCTCGGCAAGCATTAGGATCTTCAGGTCGCCCAATTTTGTGTAATGGTATTCCGGCTCGCGTGATTCAAGCAAGATACCTTGATTGATCAGCTCTGTGGCTCCCCGTGATATTTCAGTCACCCTGTCAACCTCAGCCGACCTTACTGTGATTTCCTGTGACATCTGATAGCCGGTGATAGAGTCCTCAATGCTGTATCCTTTCCTGTCGCGGGGATGAAATGCGACAGTACTGACGGACGAGACCACCATCTGCTCGGCTTTTACTCCTTTGTTTTTGAGGTATTCCACTACCTGCGGCACGTTTTTAGCAAGCTGGTTGTATGCGTCCGCCATTACCGGGGCGCGCACGGTAACTTCCGAACGCCAAACAATCCAGTCTGATACAATACGCTGCTTCGTGGAGCCAGTGACGGTAATGTTCTGGTCCTGGCTCTTTATGCGCACCAAGGCATCAGCCCCTATCCATGCAGACGTTACCAAACCAGCCGCCAGTGCCAGACCACCCATAAAACGACCTAAATCTTGCATGCTCACCCTCCCAATGTTTAATTCCAATGGATGAAAAAAATGTCTACCGGTTTATCAGTGAGTTGGTTACAATATACCTCCGTGGAAGGCATGCCGAAAAGTCGCAAGGCATATGAAGAATCCATGCATCGGCTTATAAGTGTTCGGCAAATCGTTCTCTGGATTCTCTAACTGCATCAAGAATGTCTTTCGTGGTGGCTTTGGTTTTAATACCTGGGACATCAAATGGTGATTTTGTACCTTTCCTAAAAATGATTGAAAAAGTTTCTCCGCCTCTCCTTTTAATAACCACCTCTTCAGTTCGGGCGATATTAAGAACATCGGCAAGACGTTGTCTCGCTTCAGAATAAGTATATACTTTCATGATATTCTACTCCACTACTCCAAAATCGCAATTCCTATCTCCCGTGCAACCCTCTTCATGCCAGGGTCGAGGGTAAGTAACGGGCTTCGGAGGCTATCAGCGCATTCTAAAAAATAGGCATCATATGCGTATATGTTAAATTTTGTCGCGATTTTTAATGCCGATTTTATGTCGGTACGCCTCAAATCAACCGGTATCTGCTGCACCATCTCCCACGCTGAGGCCACTTCCTCTTTCTTCAAAGTGTTTTTTTTCATCATTGCTGTTAATGCGTTTCCAATCTCAAAGGGCAAAACTTCAGGTGCAACTAAATTATGGCCTTCAGTAAGTCTAATAATTATATTTTTTTCAGGCTCATTTAAAGCAACAGCTATGAATGTATTAGTGTCAGCAATTATCTTCATGGGTACAATTGTACGTATTTATTCTGCCGTTGTCAAGCCGAACGGGACACATAGCATGCACCGCCAACCGCGATGCCATAGACTTTAAAAAATAATTTTGGCAAGGACTGGATAGAGGAATCCCCCGGAGGAGTGCTACCAGTACGCCGCACAAGGAATTCCGACCGATAACGCAGTCCACCTTTCTATTTTCCCTATTTTCCCAACTTCCATCCGGCATGCTGAAACCGCCACAAAAGATTTTGAGACTGGAACTTGGGGACAGGCCCTTTTTGTCCCATTCTTTCCCAATTCAGTCCAGCACTTGATATAAGCTCTGCCTGTGCTGGCTTGTGGAACGGCCTGAAGATGCAGGTGGAAGTCTTTTAACTATCATTTTCAGGGCAACCATATGAAATTGATTGACAGATTGTAATTTTTTGTTTACGATGAACTACATGAAGATATTAATGGACTCAGACTGCCTGATCAAGATTACCAAGGCTGGCTTGAAAGATCTCATTGGAAGACGATATCAAATAGTCATACCCGACATAGTACAAAAGGAAGTGGTGTTGTCTGGCAAATCCAAAGGGTGCGAAGATGCCTTTATTGTGGAGGAGAACATCGAATCTAATGTCATTAAGGTATCAGAATCTCCATCAAAATTTAATAACGGAGATGACGCATTACTGGGCCAGTTCAGAAATTCTGATTATGATGTGGCGGCCACTGATGATGCAAAGTTGACCCGCAGGCTGATAGCAAATGATATTCCCTTTATTCTACCGGCGCTTATAATTTTCAAACTCTTTGCCGACAACAACATTGATCGGGCTGCATTTTCAAAGGCTATGGACAAGTTGGCGCCTTTTATCAGTAAAGACGAATACAGTACTGTAATACTGCTGGCGGAGAAAGAAAAATGAAGGTAAAATCCATTCGAATTCCGCAAGAAATTGATGACGCGGTTGAGTTTGTGTCCAATTTAGAGAAAATAGATAAAACTCAGTCGTTCAGGAAACTGGCAAGAATCGGATTCGAATTCTACGTTGCAAAAACATACCGGGAAGGCAGAATAAGCTTACGAGAGGCGTCTGATTTATTAGGCCTTACACTTTCTGAAGCTATTGACCTTTTGTCTGATATGGGAGTTAAGGGAAATATTCGTGCTGAGCATTTGCTTGAATCCCTTAACAGCCTTACATAGGACCTGCTTCCCAAGGTAAGCCCATAAATATCGTTTTACCAATCGAGCCCACCCATAATTATTTTAACCCTGACAAAAAAGCCCCACCAAAAACGGTGGGGCTTTTGTTTTGTTCTGTTATGTCAAAGATTATTCAAACTTCGGATTTTTATTGGCATCTATCTTTGGTGCTGGCCAGTCCTTTACCTTCTGCATCCACTCCGCTTCCTGGATAAATAAATCCGTATCAGCCGGTCCTGGCGGATTGGACAGGGCATCCGGGTCAAACTCTTCCTTAAACTTGATCATCCACTTGTGATAATCAGGTCCGTATGCCGGGCCAGTGAGGAACAGGGGCTTGTGTGATGCAAGCTGGGCCGTGTAGTACCGGTTTTCTATGTTCATCTTGGAAAGGGCCACTGACCACTCATCCACCTTGTGCTTCTGCTCGTCATCCGGATCCTGATAGGTCAGGAACTCGAACAGGGCCAGGTGTCCGTAATCGCCCACCTGGAACCAGCCCTGGTCGCCGTATGCCTTCATCAGCGGCGGGGTGTAGCCTTTTTTAAGCTTGGAGCAGTCCACGCCCTTTGCCACTGCATGGCTTATGGCCTCAAAGTCAAATTCCAGGGATGTGTAACCACCACACATCATCCACATGCTGGCGGAATCCGCATTCTTTACCCAGGACTCATCCGTGGGTTTTGTCCTGGTCTGCTTTCCGCCAAGATCCTTGACGATAATATCCTGGAGGACCCTTTCCTCATATTCCAGCTGTTTTTCAGAAGTAAAGCCGATCAGGAGCACCCTGAGCACGTTCATGGCGGCCACGGTTTCCTCTGATTCCTGATCCCACAGCTCCCAGAACTCCTCTTTGTTGTTGGCCTTGGCAATGGCGCGCCAGAAAAGGGGCACCTTGGTAAGCCCTGCCCCGATCTCAGCATTGGCTATCTCATACATGGCCTTTACCAGGGCGTCTTTGCTGGGCAGGATAAAATTATACCAGTTGATCCTCTTTAGAGGCAGTTCGACCGCGGTGTCAGGTGAAATTCCAACCGGCATGGGTTTATCCGGCTGAAACGGGACCAGCTTCACCGACATCTTTGTCACAATACCCATGGAACCCATCCATCCTGGTGAAAACCCGCGGATCATGCCCCTCAAATCCGGGCCTATGCCTTCTCCCCAGAGATAGTCGTCCTTATCCAGGGCGCAGGAGCCCAGTCTCAATATCTCACCGTCGGGCAGGACCCATTCAACACCAAGGATACGCCTGTTTGCAATGCATGTGCGGTAGTTCAATGGAGAACTTCCATAAAGGATATGATTTGCTACAACACCCACCTGTGAGCCGCCGCCCGGGATAGTGGTATAAAGGCCGCGTTTCATCGCCTCTTCCTGCAACTGGGAATAGATAAGGCCAGAGCCGACAACCGCAAACATATGCTTGTCGTCTATATCGCACTGATCCATTCTCTTTAAATCAATCATCAGCGCATCTTCGACCTTGGCGGCGCCGCGGCCGGACCACCACTGTGTGCTGATGGGGATAAAGGGAACCTTGTAGCGGTTGCATGTCTTTACGATTTTCTGGACCTCTTCGGTTGTCGAGGGAAATATTACGCAGCCTGGGGATTTGAGAATGGTTGCGACTCCAAGATCGGTTTCAAAGCCGTTAGGGCCTGGCGTATGTGCCTCGCAATCAATCGGGTCCTGCGAGATATAGTCAGGACCCACAATGGCTTCAAGTACTTTATATGCAGCTTGAGGAATAGTCATTTTAACCTCCTATTTAATAGCTTCATTTATCATTTCAGCAATGTCCATCACCTTGATATTGTCACCAGAGGCATTGATCGCCTTTGAGAAGTTGTCTTTGCATCTCGGACATGCAGTAATCAGGGCCGCGGCGCCCACCTCATCCACTTCTTCCAGCCGTTCTTCGGCAGACCACTGTGCAAATTCGGGGAAAGCCTCTGCTACACCGCCTCCGGCCCCGCAGCACCAGGCGTTTTCCCTGATACGGATCATATCCACGTAGTCAATCCCGGGGATGGCCTTCAGGATATTTCTTGGCTGATGATATACGCCATGGGTCCCTTTCCGCCTGGGGGCTGTCGGCTCCGTAATACCGTAGAGTTTCCTCTTTCCTTCCCAGTACACCCAGGGCTCGCTCATGCGTGCGAGGTTACAGGCATCGTGATAGGTCACACGCATGTCAATGTTGTTCTTGAATTTGATTGTACCCTTTTCCATCTGGTCCGCTACAAATTCAACCAGGTGAATCACTTGGTATCCCATATCGCTGGTGGACTTGTTGAACATCTTGGGGTAATCCACCTTCAGGGTCTTGTAACACTCAGCACAGGCGGTGATCACAGTCTTTGCGCCGGATTTTGCTATGGTGTCAATATTGTGCTGTGCCACTTTTTTGGCCTTTTCAATCTGACCGGTGGAATAGAGCGGATAGCCGCAGCAATACTCATCTGATCCCATGATCTTGAAAGACTGCCCTGTGGCCTTTAAGATATTTGCGGTCGCCTTTGGAATCCCCTGCATCTTGTATGATCCGTAACAGCCGACAAAATAAACAAACTCCGCCTTGTCATCGGTTTGGATGCCCTTCGCCCATTTATCTCGGTTATCGGCGGGACCGCCGAACACGTTATGTTCTTTTTCGATCTTTTCCGCGATAGCCTTATGTTCCGGCATTGGGCCGAATCCGTCGGCAACGCACTTGATGCGAAGAGATTCCAGGGCTGAGCCGATCTCAAGATCCAGGTTTCTTTTGCAGCCTGCGTCACATGCGCCGCAGAGCTGGCACTTGTATATGGCCTCTACAAACCGGTCGTTGAACTCGATCCTGCCGTTTAATAGGCTTAAGGCCAAGCGGAGCCTGCCCCAGGCGGAAAAAGAATCAAACAGATACCTCTTTTCACTGGGGCACCTGGTGCTGTAAGTTGCGCCAGGCATGTAGATGTGATCCACCCATTTGCATCCCTTGCACCGGACACAGCGTTTCATGTCATATTCAAAATTCTTCATATCAGTAAGGTCAAATTTTACATATTCTTCAGGCATGTTCTTCTGCTCCTTGTAATAGAGTTATTGCCTGAACGAAGGGGAAATGATCCGTGTTCGTTCGGCGCAAGTTAGAAACATAGTCTCCCGGGATTCATAATATTATTGGGATCAAACATCTTTTTGACCCTCTTTAATGCAGTAGTATATGATGTCGCCTTTTCATAGACCATGTCTGCAAGGTCTCCATAAGGCCGTGTAAATATCGCCCCCATATCCAGCAGATCCTGGGCAAGTTCACGGTTCATGATCCTGATCTTTTCCCTTTCAATCGGGTCATCAGGGTCATAGAACATGTTGAATTCCAGATGACAGACTCGTGATTGTTCTATTGGCTGGAGGTACACGCCCAGGTCTTCCAGAGGATATCCGTATTTGGGCGCCTCATCTACAACCTTTTCATAAAAAGATGGGGCGTCTTCAGGCCTGGCAATAAAGAAAAGGCTCTGGCATGCGCCGCTCAATCGGTTCTTCCAATATACTTCTTCCTTTGGCCAGGGCTTTCTGAGCATGTGAATCAGTTCCCTTCCGCCTCCTGGCACTCCCGGCAGGGCCTCCAGTATGGGCATGTCCTGGAAGTACTGTTTTTTGAGGTCAAACAGTGCCTCCTTCTCATATTCAATCCTTTCCTCCGGTCTTCTGGGAGGGCCGCTGATTGTAAGGATCAAGGTCCATGACGGCAGGATGTCCGACAGCCTGTCGTAGTCATCGGGCCACTGTTTGGCCAGGATCAACGCCAGGTCAACGTGATTGAGAAGAAAAAATTCCTGCCCGATATGTACCCTTGGGATTTTATAGATAGGCTCAATTGCAGCATTGATATCCTCAAAGGGCATGAAAAAGATCTTGTTGATCTTGGGCAGATATTCGAGTTTCAGGTTGGCCCAGTTGATAACGCCCATGGTCCCCTGCGCCCCTTGGGGGAGCCTGTAAAAATCAAGACCGGGACCGGCGGGGTTTGTCCCTTTTGCAGGGGAATCGGGATACCCTGGGACACTGGCGGAACCTGTGCGGAACACCTCACCATTTGGCCACACGATCTCATAGGTCATCAGGGGCTCTGCAAATTCATACTTGGGCACCACTGGCGCCTCCCTTTCAAGATAGTCTGTTATAACCGATCTGTCCGCATGGGGCAGAAGGGGTGAGATTACACGGATATTTTCCTTGGCAAGCTCATCCGTAATCTGTCCCCAGGTCACCCCAGGCTCAATCCTGACCCTACGGTTTGGCGGGTCAATTTCAAGGATCTTATTGAGGTTGGACAGATCCAGGACTATTCCACCCTGATACGGGATGGTGCAGCCCTGAAAATGTACCCCGGAACTGACAGGTATTACAGGGGTGGAATTTTTATTTGCCAGATTAATTACCTTTGCGACATCTTCTGATTTGCCGGCCTTTACAACAACTGTAGGCATCCCCGGCGGATAGATCCCATTGTCAGTGGAATACTCTTCCAGGATCTCCGGGGAATCCAAGACATTGCCTGCTCCAACTATTTTTTGTAACTCATTTTTCAGATCCATTCTTTGTGCTCCCTATCATTAGAATTATTTTAAATGTCATTGGTAAACAAACCATCTCCCCA
>DIKH01000285.1:0-2089 GCA_002424495.1 Desulfobacteraceae bacterium UBA5623 | reverse complement strand
TATTCTTGATCCATGGCCTTTGACGGATGACCACCCTGTTTGGGCGGTCGTCCGTCGTCTGTTTTGCATCATCAGGCCTTAGCCCTTAGACCAGTCCCTGTTAATATAGTCTTCCTTGTTTACCCAATCCACCTTATCAACATACTCATCCACATCCCATGGGATCGGGTCATTGGATAGCTTATCCGGGTCAAACTCCGCCTTCACCTTCTCAAACCACTTGCGGCACTCGGGGCCATAGGCCTTACCAGTGAGATTCATGGGGCTTGCGTAAATATTAAAGGCGTTAAACATGCCCCACTCCGCATCCAGTGTCGGCACCTTGATGTAGTTCCACTCATCCTTCTTGTAGAGGTTTTCCTGATCCGGGTTCGGGTCCCAGTACTGGAGAAACTCGATGTAGCCCATATGGCCGATCTCGCTTACCTGGAACCATCCCGGTTCGCCATAGTCATCCATCAGGGGCGGGGTAAATGCCGGTTTTTCCCTTGCAAGGCCCTCGCCGCCCTTTACACCGCAGTCCACTGTGTCCACCGTAACCTGAACGGATGTATATGCGCCTGTCATCATCCACATGGTGGCGGAGTCCGCATTCTTGATCCACGAGTTATCAGACTGTCTGGTGCGGCCAAGCTTTGCGCCGTAGCTGTCCATGATGTCCATCAGGACCCGTTCTTCATATTCCAGCTGCTCTTCCGATGCGTAGCCCACCAGCATGACGCGGCAGATATGGATGTTGTTGATGCTGTTTCTGGCCTCATCGGTGTTCCAGCCCTCCCAGAAGTCTTCACGGCAGCCCGCCTTGGCGATATAGCGCCACTGCTGGGGGACCTTTGTAAGGGCCGCAGCGATCTCTGCCTTGCCGATATCATACATGCACTCCACAAGGGACTCACGGGTGGGCATCACGAAATTGTACCACCTGATCCGCTTTTTCTCCGGGAACTGGAGTGTGGTATGGGGTGATATGCCAACCGGTTTCAGCCCCTCATCGTGGAAGGGAAGCAGTTTTACTGCAAGTTTTGTCACAACCCCCATTGCGCCGAACCATCCGATCCAGCCCCTTAAAAGACCCCTCAGGTCAGGCCCAGGTCCTTCACCCCAGAATGGGTCATCGGTGGTGCTCATGGAGCCGATTCTCAAAAGCTCTCCGTCCGGCAAAACCCATTCTCCGCCAAGGACCCTGCGGCCGGGGACACCATTTCTGTAATTCAGTGGGGAAAGGCCCCAGTTGATGTGGTTTGCCACTACAGAGACCTGAGATCCGCCGCCCGGTGTTGTTGTATACATCCCCCTTTTAATGGCCTCTTCCTGTAACTGGGAGAAAATTACCCCCGGCCCGCAAATCGCACACATGTTTTCTTCGTCAATTTCCAGATCATTCATGCGCTTGAGATCGAGCAGCAAGCTGTCCGGTCTTTTGGGTGCGCAGTGAGAGATCCAGAAAGAGCTGGCCGGAACATAATTGATCTTATATCTGTGAGCAATCTTTAGAATGCCCTGAACTTCCTTGGTGGTTCTTGGCAGCACTATGACGGCGGGCGGCACATTCATATCGAGATCAATGCCAGTGTCCTTTCCGTGCCCGAGACGCCCCACATAGGCCTGAGCGATTACCTGATCGTCGGTGATATATTGTGAACCAACAATATCCTCCATTGCCTTATATGCTTCCTGTGGTATGCCCATTGACAACCTCCTTTAAAAATCTGCTACATGCAGGCCAGAATGATTTCTGTGATATCATAAGCCTTGATGTTCATGTTGTTTGCCTTAGACGCCTCGTTAAATACCTTCTTGCAGTATGGGCAGGCGGAAATCACCGCCTCTGCCGCAACCGACTGCACTTCCGTAAGCCTTTCCGTGGCCGCCCACATGGCAAAGTCCGGATAGGCGTCCATGACGCCGCCGCCTGCGCCGCAGCAGAAGGCGTTTTCTTTCATCCTGGGCATTTCAACCAGATCCAGCCCCGGAATCTTGTTCAGAATATCCCTTGGCTGCTGATAGACGCCGAAGGTCCCTCTTCTGTATTCCTTTTTGGGAGTAAGGATGCCGTATTTGCCGCGGGTTCCTTCCCATTCCACCCATG
>DIKH01000271.1 GCA_002424495.1 Desulfobacteraceae bacterium UBA5623 | reverse complement strand
GAGGTTTTCTTATATTCCCGCATATGTCAAACTTTGTGAGTCCCCCGGCAAAGCTGGGGGTTTACCCATGATTATTAGATAAACGTCAGTCTCATGAAAGAAGATCTGAAACTGAACGCCGCGAAAATTGGGTGCGCGCTCGTAGATGGTCCAGTGTACCATTGAATCATTTGAAAATATCGAAATATATTCTGGGAAAATCCTGTCTTACAAAGAAGGCTTCATCATAGCACCCAAGGCATGGCCGGAATCCGGCGTACCTTTTCCAGAGGATGAGTCTATTTGCAGCAGATTACCATTTCAGCAACTTCTCTTTCTCGAAACCAACGTTATTCAGAGATCTATAAGTAGCAGAAAATCTTTCGAAAATGCTTTCCAATTCAGATGGAAAGCATAATTTTTGCCTGCATTAAAACGTATCGAATACTCTATCAAATCGAACCCGAGACCACTTGCCCATACCCCAGGATTTATTAAACAGGTAAAAAAATCTTGAGTGTGCCTGTTCTTTAAGATATTAACATGCCAAAATCCATCAACTTGGAAGCGCTAAACATAACCTGATATTTTTTTCAACCTCATAAAAGGCGAGTGGCACCTATGAAACATTTGGAACAACTTCTGGACAGAATAATCAGTCATGCCAAAATCAACCTCAGAGAATTCAGCTTTGACATTGATGGCCATATGAAAGGGCTTCTTCCTCTTGATCAACTGACCAAGTTTTACGCCTATTATGGGATCACTTCCCATCATCCGATTTTTTTCAGTTTTATCAATTCCAGCCTGTCCGGGAGCTATCTTCTGGGCAAATGCCGCGTGGCCAATTCGATCCTTTACAAGTGCGATATCCGCGGGGACGAACTGAAACAGAAAGGAGAAGCGCTAAATTTCAAGGACTTCGACCTTGTTCTGGATGATGATGAAATGATATCTATCAGGAACAGCCTTCTTTTAAAGACACTGGTTCATAACTTTTCGCACGACCCTGAAAAAATAGACCTCTTCCTGATTAAGAACACAATCGCATGCCCTTACGCCAATATCCACGGCTCACCTCTGGATGGATGCTTTCTTGGCCCTTTCAGCACTATTGATCTGACCACAGGGCATGATGTGATTGTAGGCGCTTTTTCCTATATTCAAACCGGTTCATTGGCCCATACCAATGTGGAGCCCGGCCACATATGGATTAAAAACGGCGGTGTATTTGATTTCCAATACAGGTACAGCCAGGACGCCTTGAAAAATTATATCGGCTTTGCGCCGGGAAAGGGTGTGGCAGGCCGCTTCATGGACTTTGCGGAAGATCTGAAGACGGATTTTCAGCGCCTTTACGATGTGGTCCACATGGAAAAACCGACAATAGTTCCGTCCGGGGCCTCTCTGAACAGGTATGCGGTTTTCCAGGGAGAAAGCCATATAGAAGAAAACGTTCTCGTGGCCCAGCGGGCGTTTATCGAATCCTCCTGGCTGGGCAAGGGGGCGAATGCACAGGAAAATTGTCACATCAGCCATTCCCATCTGGACGGCTACAACGTGACAGCCCACGGCGCCACCATTATACACGCCCATTTGAAGCCAAGGGTCTTTGTCGGCTTTAATTCTTTTTTACAGGGTAAAGAGAATGTACCACTAACAATTGGAGAAGGGTGCATAATCATGCCCCATACCATCATACACCTTAATGCCCCACTGGATATACCTCCGGGTTGTCTTGTCTGGGGACATATCCGCAATAAAACCGATTTTGAAAATCACAGCATGGCGCTGGATGATTTTTCAAAGATCAAAGACGAGTGTAAGATGGGTAACATGCATTTTAAAGGGGATGGTTCTGCCTTTGTTCAGGCGTTCACTCGTCGTATTGAGCATATACTTGAGGCCAACGGGGCCTATTTTGACGGTGAACGTAACAGCGGTCATGCCCAAAAAGGCCAGAACATTTCGTTTAATCTCATTCAACCTTACCCCAAAGGTCCCCGGGAAGGATTATACCCATCCATTGAGATCAATCCGTAAAAGCGGAAATGGTCAGTAATCTTATGGGCAAGACATTAGGAATATTTGTTACATCAGACAAATACCTTGACAAGATCATCCGCCTTTGCAGGGCGGCAAAGAATAGAGGCGTTGAGGTCACACTGTTTTTCTCCCATCTTGGGACCTTGCTGACTCAGGACCCCAGGTTTGTTGAGCTTGAAGGACTGAAGATGTCTGTCTGCCGGGTAGGTTTTGAGAGTCACGGCCTGAGGCCTCCTGTCCCAGGCATTGGACAAGGGGATTTCACTACACAGGCCATGCACGCCGAATTGATTGATGACTGCGACCGTTACCTGGTTTTTTAGGAGAGGCTATACGGCTCGGACAGCCCCCCTAGGATTAAGTTGAAGCATGAAAGTCAAGCACGTCGCATTCCTGATACGCAGAAAAGAAGACCTGTTTGAAGGCTCCCGCAGCAGTCTGGGTCTGGCGGTTGAAAATTTTTTTGTGCATATGTTTGTATTGGATGTCGAGGTGGAGATGACAGAAAAATACAAAGACAACCTGGACTGGCTCAATGACATGGAAGCACACTATTACTCCAACAACCGGCAAAATGCTGAAAAATACGGCTTTAAATACATAGGCGTCGAGGAGATAGCTGAAAAATTAAAAGACATGGACCTGATCATTCCTTTTTAGGGAAGCTATAATGAATAATACACTGCATATTTTGAAAACCCAGCCTGACGACACTACCATGTCCCTTATAACCGCCTTTGAGGGCAACAAAGAGGCGACGTTGTTAACGCTTGATGATTCAACAGACTATGAGAAGCTGATAGATCTTATTTTTGAGCACGATCAGGTGATATCCTGGTGGTGAGAGACTCAAAATATGCGTTTGTTAGCCCGTTCAGGAGCAAGAATGAGTTTATTTTTACACAAAATATTTCCGTGCCAGGATCATCAAGAAAAACCTTCAAATGGGGGCGCCTTTCAAGCAGTCTGTTCCTTGCCACATTTTTTTTGAAACTGTCATCAATTTCCTGAAATGTACCTGAGATGGTCAATGCCTTTGCATTCTGGCGGTTGGCCCCCGCGTGTTGCTCTCTATTATCAATCAAGAGGCTGACAAAAGGATTCTCAAGCATATTTGTGTATTTTTTAGTATTTTTCTGGGTGACCATATAAATTTCATGACATTCATCGTCCACCACATAAGACATTAGCGAACAGTGGGGCTTACCCCCTGAAACTGTTGCCATGACACACACGTCCTTTTCGTTGACCAGGTCCTTAATGTCTTCTCGCATATCATCCTCCCTTTACTCAATAATTCCCTCTTTCAAGGCCCTGGCAGATGGCACTGGTATCGGCATGCAACAATCCTTTTAAAAGCTTGTCACCGCAATGAGGGCAACAAAGGGTTTTACCCACGGCTTTTTCTTTTTTCTTTAACTGATCATTATCAATGGCTTTTCCGTATGTAACAGTGAGATTAGGCCTCAGATTTTTTAAAATGCCGCCGCCTTTTTTATCTGCGTACAATGCATATACCGGATCGCTTGGGATACCTAAAGGAGCGTACTTGTCTGACCGGGGTCTGGGTTTTCCCCTTGACATGAAAAGGGTTGGATTATCAAATAAACCTGATTCCTTGAAAAATTCATCCACCAGAGTCACAGACCTCCGGCAAAGCC
>DIKH01000028.1:1597-5020 GCA_002424495.1 Desulfobacteraceae bacterium UBA5623 | reverse complement strand
CCTAAATGACTAAGATTTTCGTGTACCTTTTTTTGCCTGCCCTCAACAGCAGGGCATTACCTTCCAGGTGGTCAGCGTTTACTATTTGATCAAAAAGCCGAATCCTATCGCCGTTCAGATATCCGCCTCCTTGAGAGATCAGCCTCCGCGCATCGCTTCTTGTGCCGCAAAGTCCGGCCATTTCAAAGAGCATGTAGGCTGGGATCCCCTGATCAAGCTCTGCCCTGGCAATGCTGTAACTGGGGCCATGATCGTCAGATCCCATGTCAGGGGCCTTCAGGGCAACGTCCGCCGAGAAAAATTTCATGGATTCTTGACGTGCATGGTCTGCCGCCTCCCGGCCATGACACAATCTGGTGGCCTCATAGGCCAGCACTGCCTTTGCCTCTCTGATATCCGCGCCCTCCAGAGAACCCAGACGTCGGACCTCCTCCATTGGAAGGAGGGTAAACAGGGCCAGAAAGCGCTCCACGTCAAGGTCGTCCTGGTTGATCCAATACTGGTAATAATGATAAGGGGAGGTAAGTGCCGGATCAAGCCAGACCGCACCCTTTTGCGTCTTTCCCATCTTGATGCCGGAAGAGGTAGTCAGAAGCGGGAGGGTCAGTCCGTGGACAATCTCTTGATCGAGCCTCCTTGTCAGGTCGGCCCCTGCCAGGATATTGCCCCATTGGTCATTGCCACCAATTTGCAGACGACAGTCATACTGCTTGAACAGGTGCCAGAAATCGTATGACTGGAGTAACATGTAATTAAATTCTATAAAATTCAGCCCTGTTTCAAGCCTTGCCTTGTAGCTCTCCGCGGCCAGCATCCGGTTGACGCTGAAATGGCGGCCAATATCTCTTAGAAAATCAATATAGCCAAGATCTGTAAGCCAATCGGCATTGTTTACCATTATAGCCTTTCCATCGCTAAAATCAATGAAGCGGGCAAGTTGTTTCTTAATACCCTCAGCATTTTCATTTATCTCTTCACGGCCAATTATGGGCCGCATCTCGGTCTTTCCGCTGGGATCGCCAATAAGGGCCGTGCCTCCGCCTATTACAACGATCGGTCTGTGGCCCGCCAGCTGCATATGGACAAGGCTCATTATGGGAAGAAGACTGCCTGCATGGAGACTCTTGGCAGTTGGGTCAAAACCTATATAGCATGTAACCGGCTTTTTCAGCTCTTCTCTCAACAGATCCCTGTCGGTAACCTGTTCAATAAAGCCTCTTTCATCAAGTATATCAATAACATTTTCCACTTTAATCCTGCGATTGTTTCCTCTTGTAATCAGAAGGCAGACTTAGTCTTATAACCTGGCCTGCAGTGCCGGTGGTTTTGATCTGTTGGCCATTTAGCTCAAGATCAATGCCTGCCGCATTCCCGATCAACAGCTCAAATCCTTTTTTTCCTTTCCAGACGAAATATTCATTTGGCATAAACATGTATTCCCTGGGTTCCTGGTCATCCACGAAGATCCTCAGCCATGTTTTTTCCCTGATATTGGCCTTGAGTGTCAGAGGCTGTTCTGTAATAACGCCGGGAGACCCGGCAGGGACCGTAACATTGGCGTGAACCGCGGCCTCTTCCTGTATGGTTTGCGGCTGGCTCACAGTCTCCGGTGCTGCAGTGGCGGTCTCAGGCACAGGACCTCCTGCGGGGGTATTATTTGCGACCTCAGCTTCAGCCTCCTGAGGGGCCACTTGGCCTTTTTCCGGATCTGACGGATTTTCCCCGCTCCGGTCAATGTCTTCTGTCTGATTTTCCTCCGTCTGACTGACAGACTCCGGCGTCGTCTTGATTTTTACAAGGGTTATATAACCCTTCCACAGAAAAAAACTTAGGGCCGCAATAAGTAAAAGGATTATCAGGAAAATGAGCAAGGGCTTTTTGCTCCTGTCCGGCTCGGTCAAAGGTCTGGGAGAAGCGGCCTTGACATGGCAAGAACTTTGGAAAACGGTCATAAGCCTTTCCTCTTTTAATCCAAGCGCCCGTCCATATGATCGGACAAATCCGCTGACAAAGACAGGTGATGGAAGCCTATCCCATGCCTCATTTTCCAATGCCTCAATAATATGGGGTCTAAGCCGCGTAATCTCGGAAATCTTGGTATGACTAAGGCCTCTTTTCTGCCTTTCTTCCTTCAAAAGGGGGCCAATTGAGATAAAGGGCTGGTCCTTTTTCCCGTCCTGCGAATTAGAATCAGGGTCGGAAGAGCCATAGCCTTGAGTCTGTTGTTTTTCCATTTTCATAATGTGTTCTGCAAAAGAGGCAGCTTGAAAGAGTTCTATTTTGTCCAAGATCAAGGAATGCTATCCCGCCGTAGAAAGGATTGATCCTGACCTGCCTGCGCCGAAACAACAGGCGGGCTGGCGCAGAGAATGGGCAAAAGGGGTACGTCTTAAATTGCCTCTTAAAAAATGATCTTTATATAGGCCTGTTCTCTCAACCCCTTAATCCAGGATGAAAATCTCTTATTGATCTCTTCCTTGTAGAGGGCATCATAAATGGCATCTCTAACCTCTTCGAGTGTTTTCACGCCCGTCTCCTGCTTTTCCAATACCTTGATAATCTGTATGCCAGCAGGACTGACGATTGGTCCACTGACTTCTCCCACGGCCATGGTTTCGATCGTCTCCCTCAGATCTGTATCGAGTTGGGCAGGATTGAAAAAACCGAGATCTCCCCCTTCAGCAGCGCCCGGCCCCTGAGAATATCTCCTTGCCAGATCACCAAAATCTTCGCCTGCCTTGATTCTTGTGACGATTTCTTCCGCCTTCATTGAAAGTGATGGCGCTATGGGGCCTTCCGGATTTTCGTTTTTAAGAATGATGATAGCAAGCCGCACCTTCTCATGGCTCCTGAATTCATAACCGTGGTCGTCATAATATTGTTTTATTGACTCCTCCCTGATGATAATCTTTGATTTTACCTCAAAATCTATCAGCCGCATCTGTTCCATTTCTTTCTTGAAGTTTTCAAGGTATTGCTCATAGGTAAGCCCCTGACCGGCAAGACCGGAAATAAGGTCTTCATGGGTCAACTGGTTTCGCTCTTTTATCCTTTCAACAGCCGCCTCCAGTTCCTTTTGGGTGACCTCGATACCAATTTCATTGATCTTGTCATGTGCTATGGTTTCATCAATCAATAGATCGAGAACCTTTCGTCTCGCATCAAGATAGCCCTCTTTATTTTGGGCCTCCAGAAGAGAAGGTTCAACACCGGAAAGTTGTCTTATCTTGCCATTGAGTTCATGAAGGGTGATCACCTCATTATTTACTATGGCGACGACCCTGTTGCAGATCTCGGCCGGGACCGGCATAGCCGAAACCTGCCAGAATGTCGTAACAAAAACAGCGATAAAAAATATCTTGAACCCTCTCATCTGGGATAACTCCGATCGGACTGGTGAATTTTTTGCGGTTAGCCTATCAG
>DIKH01000028.1:0-1505 GCA_002424495.1 Desulfobacteraceae bacterium UBA5623 | reverse complement strand
GCGGATATTCAATTTGTTCCTGGCCATGAACTGAAATCTGGCTGGTCTTTTGCCTGCCAGACGGACGAGCCTTTCCGGATCAACACTGCTTTGATCTGAAAATGTCAGGGTAAGGCTCTTAGCCCCCACATCAAGCCTGGTTATGCCATTGTTTTTCAAAAGGATTCTCACAGACATCAGATCCAGCAGATTACGCGCTTCCCAGGGCGGCTCACCAAAGCGGTCTTTGATCTCTTCCTTCATGTCATCGAGTTCGGATTTTTCAATAAGACCCGATAGCCTCCGGTACAAATTCAGTCTGACATCGGTGTCGAAGACGTAATCTCCAGGTAAAAAGGCAGGTACATCCACAACAATTTCAGGGTTGATTTCTTCATGCCACTCCTCGCCTTTGAGTTCTGCTATGGCTCGTTCAATCAATTTGACATAAAGTTCATAACCAACAGCCGATATGTGCCCGGACTGGGCAAAGCCCAGTATATTTCCGCCCCCCCTGATCTTGAGATCATGCATGGCAAGGTGCAGTCCAGCGCCAAGGTGGGAAAAGTCCATCAGGGCCTTGAGCCTTTTTTCCGCATCCTTGGTAAGGACTGCCCCTTCGGACAGCAGCAGGTAGGCGTATGCCTTTTCCCTTGCCCTTCCCACCCTTCCCCTCAGTTGATATATCTGAGCAAGCCCCAGCCTGTCCACCTCGTTTATGATAATTGTATTGGCAGAGGGGATATCAAGGCCTGACTCTATGATGGTCGTACAGACCAGGACATCAATTTCCCTGTTGAGAAAACGCATCATGGTGTCTTCTAGGTCCCTCGCCTTCATCTGGCCGTGGGCGATCTCGGTTCGGGCATGAGGGATGAGCCTTTTTAATTGATCCGCCGTATAGTCAATGGTCTGCACCCTGTTATGCACAAAAAACACCTGGCCGCCCCTTTCAATCTCAAAATTGACCGCACGGGTAATAAGCGATTCATCATAGTGGGACAGGTGGGTCTGTATGGCAAGCCTGTCTTCCGGGGGTGTTTCTATTATGCTCAGATCCCGTACTCCCATCATGGACATCTGGAGTGTCCTTGGCACAGGGGTGGCGGTTATGGCCAGAACATCCACCAGCGCCCTGAATTTTTTTAAGGCCTCTTTTTGTTTGACGCCGAAGCGCTGCTCCTCATCAATTATCAATAGGCCCAGATCCCCGAATTTGACGTCCTTTTGGATAATCCTGTGGGTGCCGATCAGGATATTAATCCTGCCGGTTCTCAATTCCCCCAGTATCCGTGTCTGATCGGTCCTGGTCTTGAATCTGCTGAGGATTCCCACGCGGACCGGATAATCCTTGAACCTCTTACGGAATGTCTCATAATGTTGTTCGGCCAGCACTGTGGTCGGCACCAGAAAGGCCACCTGCTTTCCGTCCATCACCGCCTTAAATGCAGCCCTGACAGCGATCTCGGTCTTGCCAAAGCCCACATCCCCGCATATCAGTCTGTCCATGGGCTTGTCCGATGTCA
>DIKH01000132.1 GCA_002424495.1 Desulfobacteraceae bacterium UBA5623 | reverse complement strand
CATCGGAGACTGGTTGATCTGATCGAGGCGGGAAAGGATCTCCCCTTCAAGGTGGACGGACAGGTCATATACTATGTAGGGCCCTCGCCTGCGCCTCCGGGAAAGGTGATCGGGGCTGCCGGCCCTACCACCAGCTACAGGATGGACCCTTATGCCCCCAAGCTCATGGAATTGGGACTAAAGGGGATGATCGGCAAGGGAAAACGTTCAGACGAGGTCAAGGAGGCGATAAAAAGACACAAGGCCGTTTACATGGCGGCCATAGGGGGCGCTGGCGCCCTAATGTCCAAGGCCATCAAGAGCGCGCGAGTCATTGCCTATGAAGACCTTGGACCGGAAGCGATCAGGGAACTGGAGGTAGAAAACCTTCCTGCGATTGTGGTAAACGACACTGTTGGAAATGACCTCTACATTGAGGGAACAGACAAATACCGGATAGAATAGGAATCAATAACTCTATAGAAAGGTTGGCCTACGGTGATTGAATTGGATTTCGGTAAAGGCGGAGGACTCCTGCCTGCCATTGTGCAGGACTGTCAATCGGGAAAGGTCCTGATGCTGGCTTATATAAACAGGGCCTCGTGGGAAGAGACCCTTAAGACGGGCGAGGCGCACTATTTCAGCCGCTCCCGAAAAGAGATATGGCATAAGGGCGGTACAAGCGGCCATGTCCAGAAGGTGAAAGAGATTTTTGCAGACTGTGACAGTGATACCGTGCTCTTCAGGGTGGAGCAGGTGGGAGGGGCTGCATGCCACACAGGCTATGAGACCTGCTTTCATAAAAAGGTGGACCGCGATGGCAATGAGACCATTGTGGGAGAGAAGATATTTGATCCGGAAAAGGTGTACGGAAAATGAAGACTCTTAAATTCGGAATCCCAAAGGGGAGCCTGCAAAAGGCCACCATTAATCTGTTTGAAAAATCAGGGTGGAAAATAAACGTCAATGACCGCAGTTATTTTCCGGATATTAACGACAGTGAAATCCAATGCGCCATTTGCAGGGCGCAGGAGATGTCGCGATATGTGGAAAACGGCACCCTTGATGCTGGCCTGACCGGCAAGGACTGGATAGAGGAAAATCAATCGGATGTGGTGGTGGTGGATAACCTGGTCTATTCCAAGGTCAGCCAGGCCCCTGCCCGCTGGGTCCTGGCAGTGCCGGCAGGATCTGATATTGGCCGGCTGGAAGACCTTCAGGGGAAAAAGATCGCCACGGAACTTGTCAACTTCACCAGGCGTTTTTTTAAAGAAAGAAACATCAGCGTAGACGTGGAGTTTTCTTGGGGCGCAACCGAGGCAAAGGTGGTTTCAGGGTTGGCGGATGCAATAGTGGAAGTGACGGAAACCGGCAGCACGATCAAGGCCCACGGGTTAAAGATCATTCATGAAATGATGCAGACCAACACCCAGTTGATCGCCAACAGGGCATCATACGACGACCAGTGGAAAAAGACCAAGATAGAACAGGTTATTCTGCTCTTAAAAGGCGCCCTGAGGGCTGAAAACATGGTGGGTCTTAAGATGAACGTACCCAAAGACAAAATAGAAGGGGTTATACAGATACTGCCAAGCCTAAATGCTCCAACAGTTTCAAGCCTTTATAAGTCTGAATGGGTCTCGGTGGAGACCGTCGTTGATTCAAGGGTCGTACGGGACCTGATCCCCCAACTGATCTCGGCCGG
The DNA here is from genome assembly GCA_002424495.1 of Desulfobacteraceae bacterium UBA5623. Lineage (GTDB taxonomy): Bacteria > Desulfobacterota > DSM-4660 > Desulfatiglandales > Desulfatiglandaceae > UBA5623. Next base: position 2,673 of record DIKH01000132.1, on the reverse strand, counting down.
CGCAGAGGGCATCATAGAATACCCGTTGAACAAGGTTATTTAAGAGTCCTATCAAAATGGCGCAGAGTAGCGGGTTCTTTCTGAACTTTTAACTTTTAACCTTGAACGTCAGAGAATCTGCAATGGATGTCCAATTCCTGATAAGCGCCTTTGGCGAGGCCCAGTACCCGCCGCCTGACAGGCCGGAAGTCGCCTTTGCCGGCAGGTCCAATGTGGGAAAGTCTTCTCTCCTCAATGTTATTGTCAATCGAAAAAGCCTTGCAAGGACAAGCTCCACGCCCGGCAGAACTCAGTCCATAAACTATTTCCGTGTTGGAGAATCCCTTTACCTCGTGGATCTTCCCGGCTATGGGTTTGCCCGCGTACCCATCCAGGTCAAACAGTCATGGCAGCTGATGGTTGAGACCTACCTGAGCAATAGGCCCAACCTCAATGCGGTTGTGGTGATAATGGATATTAGACGAGAGCCTGCCACAGGAGACATTGACCTCCTGATGTGGCTGAAGCATTACGACATCCCAGTCATACCAGTGCTGACAAAGGCGGACAAACTTTCCAGACAGCAGGCCGCAAGACGGGCCGCTCTGATCAAAGGCATTTTAAAAGAGATTTGCCCCACAGAGCCAATTGTCTTTTCTGCAAAAACCATGGAGGGCCGGGATGAGATATGGGAGAGGATAAACGGGCTTTGCAGAAAATGACAATTGAAGCTATCACTTTTTTTATTAAATGTTTTTATAACATATTGATTTCAAAAATGTATTTAAGGCAGGCACAGCATCAAAAATCTCTATGGGATAATTTAAATTTATAGAATTAAAAACTTACGAAGGATTTGTGCTGCTTCACACATTCAATAGAATTATCCATTGACAAAAATTCATCATTTTACTATTTTCATTGTAACTCCTCTGTAAAGGAAGGTACACATAATATAGTGAAGAGAGAGAAAACCAAGCTGGGCAAATTTGAAATGCAGCTCCTCGCCTACGCCCAACTCAGGAAAAAAGAATTCATCTTCTCGGGTGAAATTGCCTCCGCCCTGGATATTAATGCTGAACAGGAATGGAAACTCCTCAATCGGATGACAACCTCCGGTCTGATTATCCGTTTGAAAAGGGGCGTCTATCTGGTCCCTTCCCGCATGCCATGCCAGCCGTACTGATGCTTGGTTATGCTTTCTCACCCATGATTCCCTCTTTAGAGATCTCCTTCACTCTTTCCCGTTTCTTCGAGAACTGTTTTGATATCGATTAGATGTGTCTCAACGAATTGGATGGTGGTTTCCAAATCGCCAAGTCGCAATGGGGCCTCGTATGAGTCCACATTCAATAGAGCTTTTCTCAGGTCGGTCATGGCCGATTGATCCTTCTTCACAAGCTCTTTGTACATTGCCGCGCAAAGTGGGCATAGGGCTAGAAACTGGGCTTCATGCTCTTTTAGGAAATGATCTTTGGAAAGGGCCTCCACTGCCTCAAAATAATATTCGCCATCACGTTTCTTGAATGGCATTTCTTGCTTGCATATTTGGCATACTATCTTTCCGTCTTTATTCGTATACTGGTTTTTTAGCCAGCTTCGGACAGAATCGGAGGACTCACTTACACGAACTGACCTAGTACGTGGTTCGTATCTCTTCCCTGGACTCTCTTTTAAGTCTTCCCTTACCTTTTCTTTACGGCGATCTGGATTTGCAGCCTTCTGCACTGAGAAATCAATACCCTTCTTTTCTTGGATTTGGTCCAGAACTGACTTGAGTAAATCCGGATGCTTTTCCAGCGCCCGCGCAAGTTCTATTGTTTCCGCCTTGACCCCAGCTTCTTTAGCCAGTTTTTGAACATTATTTTTTTTAAAACCGAGTAAATTTGCCAATCTCTCATTATGTTCAAATTGATCAGGCAGTTCCTCGGAGCTTATCTCTTCGGGTCTATGGAGTGTATTTGTGCCAGCTTTAGGTAGCCAGGGATAATCCAACAGTCTCTTCTTCCAAGTAGCGGGAAAAGAAGCCGATTTATTTTGGTAACGGAACCAACTATATTTGCCCTCATAAAAGGAAAAAGGAGAGCTCTCCTTGAGATGCATCAGGAGAAACTCCCAGAGTACCAATGAATAAGATGTGGCTCCATGATAATCACCTGGAAATTGTAATAAGAAGTTATCCAGTCCATCAAGATCGTAATCGATACTTTCAATGTCTCTTGTGTGCCCTTGATTTCCAATTAATCTGCTTTTATCATCCCAAGATAGATCAACATGCAATTTTTTAAAACGCGGTTTGCTCTCAATGCCAAGTTCGCTCAAAACGCTTGAGTCGTCTGAAGCCAGCTGTTTTTCGTGTAGAAACCAAACATCTGTAGAACCCGAAAAATATAGTCGGAGATTCGGTCTATCTTGATAGACATCGCAGGGCTTTTTAGATGCCAAGCACCCAACCGCGTCGACGGCTTTGAGAAAAGGTGTCTGTTTTGCTTTCTGGATCACCTTTTTCTTCCCTGCCTCTGAGTCAGAGGTCAAAGCGCGCAGAATTTTATTAATGTCAAGATGATGGCGAAATTGGTTGATCGAGGACACATCCTCCTTCGAGTATTTAGGCAAGACCCTCTCGACGATGTCGTCAAACACGTCCATTTCCGATAGACCCAAACGCCTTAGTACTACAGCGGCTTTTTTTAT
>DIKH01000365.1 GCA_002424495.1 Desulfobacteraceae bacterium UBA5623 | reverse complement strand
CTATTGCTGCTGATCTTGATTTGCATTTTCGGCTTGTTCATTTTATCAGGCGGTTTAAACGCGGAAGGAGACAAAAAAAAGATGAAAGATGGCCTTTATGCCGTATTTAACACATCCAAAGGTGAAATAGTGATTGAGCTTTTCTACAAAACGACGCCACTGACCGTGACAAATTTTGTCGGCCTGGCAGAGGGTGTTAAAGACTCAAACCAACCAAAAGGTACATTTTTTTATGACGGATTAAAGTTCCACCGGGTAATAAAAGACTTCATGATCCAGGGAGGAGATCCGGAAGGGACAGGAAGGGGAGGACCTGGGTACAGATTCCCCGACGAATTTGACCCAGGGCTCAGGCATGACGGCCCGGGCATATTGTCAATGGCAAATGCCGGTCCTGACACCAATGGCAGCCAGTTTTTTATCACACATAAGGAGACCCCTTGGCTTGATGGCAAGCACAGTGTCTTCGGCAAGGTGGTCACGGGACAGGATGTGGTAGACAAGATTGAAAAAGATGACGCCCTGAACACTGTAAGGATACTCAGGGTAGGTGAAGAGGCTGAAAGGTTCAAGGCCGATCAGAAGACATTTGATCGAGTAAAAGAGCTTTCCCGTGAAACGGCTTTAAAAAAACATAAAGAAGATGCAGAAAAACAGGCATTAATTATTAAACAAAAATGGCCTGGCGCAATGCAGACAGATTCCGGGATGATGTTTGTCGTCACAAACAATGGTGATGGTGCAAAGCCAAAAAAAGGACAGACTGTGACGGCACACTACACCGGGACTTTACTTGACGGCAGTAAATTCGACAGTTCTCGCGACAGGGGTGCGCCCTTTAAGTTCCCTGTTGGCATGGGCAGAGTCATTGCCGGTTGGGACCAGGCTTTTCTTGATATGAAGAAGGGTGAGAAAAGGATTCTCATTATCCCGTACACCCTTGGCTATGGTGAAGGGGGTCATCCACCTGTAATCCCGCCAAAGGCAACACTGATATTTGACGTTGAGCTCATTGATTTTGAGTAACTGCGAGTATATTCCTTTTTTATATTATTATGGCGCCAAAGCTCGTATTGTTTGACATAGACGGCACACTGATTGACCCCGGCAGGGTTGGAAGGATATCGGCGACCAGGGCCTTTCAGTTATGACGAATTGCTTAAGACCGGTGCTGACCATGTGCTCAGGGATCTATCCGGCGCAAGGCTATTGAAATTGTTTTCCGGTCAATCTTGAAAAAGTTTTTTTGCCTTGACTTTGAGAGTCATGCTTAATTATAATTAATGTTTTCATTTTCTTATGAAGGAGCTAAAAAATGTACGCGGTCATAAAGACTGGGGGAAAACAATACAGGGTGAATCCCGGCGAGGAAGTCAAGATCGAGAAGTTGCCCGGAGAGGTAGGGGATGCCATTGATTTTGGCCATATCCTTCTTGCCGCTGACGGCGAAAACGTTAAGGTGGGCAATCCCTTTTTGGACGACGTCAAGGTCACTGGACGGATTACTCGCCAGGGAAAGAGCAAAAAGGTCATAGTTTTTAAATACAAACGCAGGAAGGGCTACAGAAAAAAAGTGGGGCACAGACAGCCCTTCACACAGATCAAAATAGAAGGCATTAGTATCTAGCGCCCTAATATATGATATGAGGATTATACAATGGCACACAAAAAAGCTGGTGGCAGTTCTCGAAACGGGAGAGACAGCGCCGGACAGAGATATGGCGTAAAATTATTCGGAGGGCAGATCGCCAGGGCGGGAAACATCATAGTCCGACAGAAGGGTACCAAACTACATCCAGGCGCCAATGTCGGTCTCGGAAAAGATTATACGATTTTCTCCAAGATTGACGGGACAGTCGCCTTTGAGCGTTTCGGCAAAAACAGAAAAAGGGTTAGTGTGTACGCCTCATAGACATCTATGGTAATTCCGTCTGTCTTGGGTAGACAATGGGTTTTTTGGATGAGACCGTAATTACGGTTATATCTGGTGCAGGTGGCAATGGCTGCGTCAGTTTCCGAAGGGAGAAATACATACCCAAGGGCGGGCCTGACGGCGGAGATGGCGGAAACGGCGGTTCCATTATTGTAAGGGGCACAAAGAGACTCCACAGTCTGATTAATTACAGCTCCAAAAAATTACTGAAGGCCCAAAATGGCTCTCCCGGAAGGGGGAAAAACCAGTCCGGCAAAAATGGCTCTGATCTTATCCTGGATCTTCCATTGGGCACGTTAATCCAGGAACTGGCCACAGGAAGAGTACTTGCTGACCTGATCCACGATGACGAACAGATAGCCCTAGTCTCAGGTGGAAAGGGTGGAAAGGGCAATCAACACTTTGCTACCTCCACCAACAGGGTGCCAAGATTCGCCCAGCCTGGCAGTCCCGGACAGGAGATCAGGCTAAAACTATCTCTTAAGTTCCTGGCAGACATCGGTCTTATCGGCCTTCCCAATACAGGCAAATCAACTCTACTTTCCCGCCTCAGCATGGCGCGTCCCAAGGTGGGCAGTTACCCCTTTACAACACTTATACCCAACCTCGGTGTGATGACGCTTGAAGATGAAAGGTCTGTGGTCATTGCCGACATTCCAGGCCTAATCAGGGGCGCAGGCCATGGCAGGGGGCTGGGTCATCGGTTTTTAAGGCATATTGAGCGTACCGGACTTCTTCTTCACCTTTTGGATATCACATACAGGCCAGAGCGTGACCTGCTTGAAGATTACAAGATTCTTAGAAACGAAATGGAGGAATACAATCCTGCATTGATGAATAAACCGGAACTGGTTTTGATAAACAAGATGGATCTTTATGCTCCCGGACTCAGGGACGTCAACGAACTTGAAAGTGAATTTGAAAAAATAGGCGTAACATGCTTAACCATATCAGCAATTACCGGTGAAGGTCTTGATAAACTAAGAAGGGCTATTTTTGATCTGGTCCGGCTGAAGATTCCGCCCACGACTAATATGTCAGGAGAACCCATAGATTGAAGACATCTTCCCGCAAAGACCTGCTCAAGTCAATAAAGAGGGTCGTCATAAAGGTTGGAAGCGGTGTCCTGACCGCTGATGAAGGGCTCAATATGACCGTCATTGATGAGCTGGCGGCAGCGATATGCGATATCAGAAAAATGAAGATTGAGGTCATTCTGGTGTCTTCCGGCGCCATTGCCTCCGGCCTGAAAAAGATAGGCCTTTCAAAAAGATCCCGTTCCGTAGCCGAAAAGCAGGCCTTGGCCGCTGCCGGGCAGTGCCGCTTGATGATGGCCTATGAAGAGGCATTCGGACGTTGCGGGAAAAAGGTAGCTCAAATACTTTTGACCCGCGATGATCTCAACAATAGAAGTCGTTATCTTAATGCCCGTAATACCATCTTCACCTTGCTCTGCTGGGATGTTATCCCCATAATCAATGAAAACGACACAGTTGTCGTTGATGAGATAAAGTTTGGCGATAATGACAACCTGAGCGCGATGGTGACCAATCTTACCGAATCCCACCTCCTGGTCAATCTTACAAACATTGACGGGCTTTTTGATAATGATCCGCGAACCCACAAGGATGCTCAACTGATCAGGGTTGTTGAACAGGTGAACAGGAAGATTGTAAAGTATGCGAGTGCGATCCCCGGCTCCCTGGGCACCGGCGGCATGGCCAGCAAGATCAAGGCCGCCAGGAAAATGGCCCTTGCGGGCGTTCCCACTATTATTGCAAACGGGTTAAGGCCTGGCATTCTGAAAAGCATTTTTTCAGGTGAGCAAGTGGGCACCATCTTTCTGCCCCTGGAAAATACTCTTTGCAGGCGAAAGCACTGGATAATGTTCACCAAGTCGCCAAAAGGCGATATTGTCCTTGACAACGGAGCAGAGACGGCCATAGTCAAAAACGGAAAGAGTCTCCTGCCGTCCGGCATCAGCGAGGTAAGAGGAAGATTCCGGATCGGCGATGCGGTCCGGTTGATCAGTGAATCGGGCAGACAACTTGCAGTCGGTATGGCCAACTATGATTCAAGCGATGTAAAAAGGATTGCAGGCAGAAAGACTTCTGAGGTAGAATCCATACTGGGCTTTAAATATGATGACGAGGTGATCCACAGGGATAATCTCGTATTGGCTGAGCAGATATAGTGTCCGATTTCAAAACACCCGCTTTTGCCCAATCCCTGCGTCAGCCTCGAATTTTAATCCTCGAGATATGCTATATATCCCTGCGGTTAAAATTTTCGTCTTCCTTGACTTTGGGCAAAATTGAACGTTTTGAAACTGGCTCATAGGAGATGATTTATGTCGCTTTCCGAAATGATTGAACAGATGGCCAAAGACGCCAAGGCAGCTGCCAGGCGATTGAGAAGTATTGACAGATATCAAAAAGATGCGGCTCTCGATTTGATGGCAAAAAAGCTCTTGAGCAGTAAGCCTGATATCATAAAAGAGAATCAAAAGGACTTGGTAATTGCCAGGGCCGCAGGCCTTTCAAACGCCTTGATTGATCGTCTGACGCTTGACGAAAAGACTATAATTTCCATGGCGGAAGGTCTTAAAGAAGTGGCGGCCCTGCCCGACCCTGTGGGGGAAGTCACTGGTATGTGGAAAAGACCCAATGGATTACAGGTGGGCAGGGTCCGCATACCCCTGGGCGTTATAGGTTTTATATATGAATCCCGTCCGAATGTGACAGTTGATGCTGCAAGCCTCTGCCTGAAATCAGGTAACGCTGTAATACTTAAGGGTGGATCAGAGGCCATTAATTCCAATCTGGTCCTTGCAGCCTTACTGGCAGAGGCGCTCCAAGAGGCAGGTCTTCCGCCAAAGGCTGTTCAGGTCATACCCAGCACTGACAGAGACACGGTAAACATCTTAATCGGTCTGGATGAATATCTTGATGTGATCATACCCAGGGGAGGTGAGGGGCTGATCCGCTTTGTGACGGAACGCTCAAAAATTCCAGTTTTAAAACACTATAAAGGCGTCTGTCATGTATATGTGGATAAGTTTGCTGATCTTGAGATAGCCAGACAGGTCTGCTTTAATGCAAAGGTTCAAAGACCAGGGGTGTGTAATGCCATGGAGACCATGCTGGTCCATCAGGCGGTTGCTGATAGTTTTTTGCCTGAAATGATCAAGGCTTTTCAGGACGCCGGGGTTGAGATCAGGGGTTGCCCGAAGACCATGGCCCTTGCAAGCGGCATAATACCTGCATTGGAGGCGGATTGGCCAGAGGAATTTCTTGACCTCATACTTGCGGTCAAGGTTGTATCAGATATAAACGAGGCACTTGATCATATTGAAAGATACGGTTCAAATCACACAGAGGCCATAATCACCAGGGACTATGATCGTGCGCAACGTTTCCTGGCTGAGGTGGATTCTTCTGTTGTCCTTGTCAATGCCTCAACCAGATTCAACGATGGCAATCAGCTGGGGCTTGGCGCTGAGATAGGGATAAACACCTCCAAACTCCATGCCTTTGGGCCTATGGGCCTGAATGAGTTGACCACAACAAAATTTATTGTCCATGGACAGGGTCAACTACGGTCTTAAAAGGAGCCTCTATTGAAGATAGGCATTCTGGGCGGCACCTTTGATCCGATCCATCTGGGTCACCTGCGCACGGCAGAAGAAGTAGGGGAGGCGCTTGATCTTGAGAAGGTCTATTTGATCCCGTCTGCTTCCCCCCCCCATAAGGCAGGAGAACCTGTTACGCCATTTTCTAAACGGCTTGACATGACCAGGATGGCCGCCGATGAATCCCCCCTGCTTGAGGCCCTGGATCTCGAAGGAAAGCGGCCCGGCTTTTCCTATTCTATTGAGACGCTCAAAGAGCTTCGCAACCTGTTCGGACCTGAAAACGACTTATACTTTATTCTCGGCACTGACGCGTTCCTTGAAATTGAGACATGGAGGGAATATAATAGTCTTTTTGACTATGCGCACTTTGTGGTCATAAAACGCGCGGGTTATGACATAAAGATGCTTGAGGCTTTTTTGATGTCTGTACGGGATGATATCAATAAGACAGGCCTGCCTGATGTTTATATCACAGGGTCTAATAAAAACATTATAGTTATGTCGTCTACACTAATGGAGATATCGTCTACACGCATAAGGCGGACCGTGGCAAAGGGCGGTTCAATTCGTTTTCTTGTCCCTTCCCAAGTCAGGCAATACATTATACAAAAAGGTCTGTACCTCAACCATGCAGTCAATCGATAAGTCAAGACTATGTTTTAAAATTATCATGGAGAGGAAGGCTATTGATCCGGTGATGCTTGAAATCGGAAGTCTTACTACAATAGCCGACTACTTTCTGATCGCCAGCGGAAGCTCAACCAGGCAGGTGCAAGCCATTTCCCGTCATCTGGACAGAAGGATGAGGGAAGAGGGCTGTAGTTCTTATGGCATAGAGGGGGATCAGGAAGGTCAATGGGTGCTGATGGACTACGGAGATGTCATCGTCCACCTGTTTTACAAGCCGTACAGGGAATATTATGATCTCGAAGGCCTCTGGATTGAGGCGCCGCGTCTCAATCTCCAGGAGGAAGGACCGGAGGAAAAGATCATAGATGAAAATCAATAA
>DIKH01000304.1:22123-28898 GCA_002424495.1 Desulfobacteraceae bacterium UBA5623 | reverse complement strand
GCCTGAAGATTACCCCACGTTCGTATTCTTTCAGGATTTTAATAGCTGATGTGAGAAAAAGGATAATAAAAACTACTGCCAGGATCCAGAAATTTGAAAACATTGTTCACCTCCCGCTAGAGTTCGTGTTTATTTGCCCTGCGGACGTTCAATAGCAGTCCGTGGACGCCTTCAACAACAACATTTTCGCCAGGTACTAGCTTTTCTATTGCCTTTGCGCGCCAGTACTCACCATGGACAAAGACAAGACCTTCAGGGTCAATTGACTCCATCACAATGCCCACCTCCCCCAAAAGGCCTTCCACCCCGCTCTTTGGCCTTGCCCTCTGGGCCTTAAAGGCAAGTCCTGCCACAATAATAAAAAAACCGCCCACCAAAATAACCGTGGGTATTATGATTTGCAGTGGGACTCCCACGTCCTCAAAGAGCATAATAGATCCTATGACCAGTGAAATCAATCCGCCAATTGACAGCATACCGTAGCTTGCCACCTTTATTTCGGCAATAAAGAAAATAATAGCGAGCACTATGAGCAGAAGCCCCGCATAGTTGACCGGCAGTGTCTGGAGTGAGTAGAACGCAAGGATAAGTGATATTCCTCCTATCACTCCTGGAAGGATTGCGCCTGGGTGTGCCAGTTCAAAATAGAGTCCTGCAAGGCCGATCATCATGAGAATATATGCTATATTGGGGTCGCTGATGGTCTTTAAGATCCGGTCGCGGAAACCGGATTTGAAATATGTGGTCGTAAGCTCCGCAGTCTTAAGTGTGACCTTGCCGTTCGATAGGGTCACTTCTCTGCCGTCAACCAGGCGAAGTAGTTCGTCTAAGTCTTTGGCGATGATGTCAATCACATTAATCTTGAGAGCTTCCTCTGCTGTTATTGAGACACTCTCTCTTATGGCCCTTTCAACCCACTGACCATTTTTCCCCTTATCTTCTGCAATGCCGCGACCATAGGATGCCATGTCGTTTACCACCTTTTCCGACATGGTTCCCCCAATGTCCTTTCCTCCTGCTGATACCGGGTGTGCCGCCCCGATGTTTGTCCCAGGAGCCATGGCCGCAACGTGTCCGGCAACAGTGATCATAACACCGGCAGAGGCGGCCCCGGCGCCCCTTGGGGCCACGTACACAATGACAGGAACGGATGAATTCAGGATATCCTTGACAATGGTGCGCATAGAAGAGCCCAGTCCACCTGGTGTGTCAAGACGGATTACTGCCAGGGCCGCGCCTGTCGCCTTGGCCTCAGCTAGCCCCCTGGTTACATACGTTGCTGTTGCAGGGCTGATTGCCCCTTCCAGCTCGATGATCAGCGCCTCTCCGCCGGTTGAGGCGGATAAGTAACTCATACTATTCGGTATATAACCATAGATCAGGCCGGTGAGCAATAAACTGATAAAGATAACAGCCCGTAACCTAGTCATTTTTTTTGACCTCCAGCCCCAAATGTCTCATGATTTCCTTGACATCATCCCACACCTGTCGTTTTGCTGCCGGGTATCTCAGGACATAGGCAGGATGATATGTGGCAAGCAGGGGGGTATCCATGTAGGAAAACCACTTGCCCCTGTCCCGTGAAATCTTAAAATCTCCCCCCAGCATGGCCTGACCGGCTATCCGACCCAGGCCGCATATCACCTTGGGTTTGATTAAGCTGATCTGTTTTTTTAAGAAATGGATACAGGTTTCAATCTCATCCTGCTCCGGATCACGGTTTTTTGGTGGGTGGCATTTTATAACATTTAAGATATAAACATCATTCCTGGAAAGACCCATGCCATTTTCAATAATCTTGGTCAGAAGCTTGCCCGCCTCTCCTACAAAGGGCCTTCCCGCAATATCTTCATCCTTTCCAGGCGCTTCACCAACAAATACCAGTCTGGCATTATGATTGCCCTCTCCAAAGACCGCATTGCGCCTTTGCGTATGTAGTTTACAGCCCCTGCAATTTGAAACACAGGCGGTCAGCGCATCCAGGGAGTCAATATTATCGGGGCTGGGGGAATGGTCGTGGTTTTCTGCCCCTTCATTGGCCAAAAAGACAAAATCATCAGGCCTGATATTGGGCGGATCAAAGCCCATATCACGATGGGCCTCCATGAGGTTCTTTAGGCAGCCAAACACCTCTTTGATTTCTTGATGCATGTTCAAACCTGCGTTTTTTTGTAAAGGGCCTGTGCCCTGTCCAGAATTAAGTTTGCCACCTCGTCTTTTGACATCAGTTGCGATTGCTCGATCTTGCCGTCCCTGAAGATCATTTTGACGATATTGGTGTCTGTTTCAAATCCGGAGTCACTGCGTGAAACATCATTGGCTACTATCATATCAAGGTTCTTTGCCTCCAGTTTCTTCTGTGCGTTTGAAAGCATGTCCTCGGTCTCTGCTGCAAACCCCACCAGGATGCATGGAGAGTTTTTTTTGAGCGCCCCCAACTCGTTGAGGATGTCAGGATTCCTTAAAAGCTCAAGGGATAGTGTGTCAGAGCCTTTTTTTATTTTTTGCAGGGCGATCTGGCGAGGTCTGTAGTCGGCCACAGCAGCAGCCTTGATGATCATATCACAGGCAGTGAACCTGTCAAAAACGATTTTTTTCATTTCTTCTGCCGTCTTAACAGGATGGAACTTCACCCCGGAAGGCGGCGTAAGGGCTGTGGGGCCGCTTACAAGGGTTACGGAGGCGCCCCTTCGTCTTGCAGCCCTGGCAATGGCATATCCCATCTTGCCGCTGGACCTGTTTGTGATAAACCTGACCGGGTCAATGGGCTCAATAGTTGGTCCTGCTGTGACAAGGATATTCAGGCCCGAAAGGTCAGCGATAGTCAGCATACGTTCGGCCATCTCCATTATCTCCAATGGCTCCGGCAGCCTGCCAGGGCCTGTTGTGCGGCAGGCCAGTTCCCCTTCCCCCGGCTCCATCACAGTAATGCCTCTGTCTTTGAGAAGTCTTATGTTATTTTGGACAGCAGGATTTATAAACATCCTGGTATTCATGGAGGGACAGACAAGTATCCTGGCTGTGGCAGCAAGGATCATTGTGGACAGAAAATCATCCCCAAAACCCAGTGCCATCTTTGCGATAAAGTTGGCTGTGGCAGGGGCAATGATAACCAGGTCAGCCTCCTGCGCCCATGTGATATGCTCCATGTCAGGGCTTTCCTGGCTCATCATATCATAAATAACCCTGTTTCCTGTCAATGCCTCAAATGTCAAAGGGGTTACAAACCTGGTGGCATTTAATGTCATCGCCACCTGTGTCTGTGCATCCGCCTTTGTGAGCAGGCGGACCAGTTCAGCTGCCTTATAAGCGGCAATGCCGCCAGTGATGCCGACAACAATCTTTTTTCCTTTCACGTCCTAATCTCCTATTTATATGGAGGGAACGGCTATGATCTCATAGTCCCTAGCGCCAAGTCCGATTTTTTCTGCATGTCTCAGTTGAACGTTCCAGTCTATCTTGGGATAGATATCCCGGAATTTGTCGTCGCCGGGATTGACGGCCTTTTTGATGCAACTGCTCTCCGCAGCGTTCATATTATTGACAAGATCCACAGACGCCTGATCAATGGCCACAGGGTCTTTTGAGGCAAGGATCCCGATATCATGGACAATAGGGGCATCATTATGACCATAACAGTCACAGGCAGGGCTTATGTTGGTCAAAAAATTAATGAACAGCGCCTTATCCTGTTTGTTTTTCAGTACTGCCAGGCAGTATTCCGCCATCTTTTTTTGGAATACTTCCATATCCGCTCCCCAGTCAACTTCAATAAGACCATTGGGACATATTAAGATGCATTCACCGCAGCCTATACACTTTTTGGGATCTATCATCGCCTTATTGTCGTCCATAAGAGATATCGCATGTTGTGAGCATTGCCTGATGCAATCGCCGCAGCCGACACATTTTTTTCGCTTTATTTTTGGAGACAGCCCAGAGTGCTGATCCAGTTTACCGCGTCTGGAGGCACAGCCCATGCCCAGATTCTTGATCGTTCCACCAAACCCTGACAGTTCGTGTCCTTTAAAATGGGCTATACTGATCAGGATGTCGGATTCAACGATTTCTTTTCCCAGATGGGCCACCTTTATTATTTCCTGGTTGATGGTGACAGAAGATATGGAGGCGCCACGCATACCGTCGGCAATGACAATAGGCGCATTGACAGCAGAATAAGCGAACCCATTTGCGATGGCCGTATTAATGTGGGTGACACTGTCGCTTCTTGAACCGGCATAAAGGGTGTTTGCATCTGTAAGAAAGGGCATTCCCCCCAGCTCTTTGACCCTGTCAGCGATATGTCTGATAAAAACTGGGCGGATGAAAGCGACATTGCCTTTTTCACCAAAATGGAGTTTGAGTGCAACAAGAGCTCTCGGAGTAATAATGTCCTTGATCCCTGTATGGTCCATAAGCATTGTCAGCTTATCCATAAGATTCTGCCTGTGAGAGGCCCTAAGATCTGTGAAGAACACCTTGACCAAAGCCATAATATCGTTTCCTTGTACGTATAAGATGTGCCGATGAAAAGATGATAACAGATTAAGATGTCTAAAAAAATCTGTCAAGCAAGTTATTGCCTCCCATTGCCATGGCCTGTGATCTCATATTTAAGTGCGCAGGTTTTCCATTGACAAACAAGATGACGTTGGATACCTTTCCGCGAAATATGATCACCAGCGCCTCCTGAATGTCCGTCTGTCCCGTTTGTAGTGCGCTTCAACCTTCGTCATTGCGGCATAACCTTACGCCCTTTTTTCAGGAAAGATGACGCCATGAAAAGAATATTTCTTTCTTCGGTTTGTATCCTTTTTGCCCTCTGCACCTTTTTTATCCCGGCAGGGCAAGGCTTGGCCCAAGAGCCAAAGAAAATACTGAGCATAGAGGCCTATGACATGCTCAATACAGTCCCTGACACCTTTCTTATAGATGTCAGGACCAGAGGCGAGTACCAGTTTGTGGGCCATCCCACCGGCGCCTATCTCTTCCCTTATTTGTACCTGTCCAATAAATTTCAAAAGAAAGATGAAAAATATGGTTATCAGTTCGGCAATAAGAATGTTAATTTCATTAAAGAAATCAGCAAGGTATTTCAGAAGACAAATAATCTGCTGATTATCTGCCGCGACGGAGAAAGGAGCGCGCCTGCAGCAAAGGATCTGGTCGGTGCCGGCTTTAAGAATGTCTATAACATTGAGGACGGCTTTGAAGGGCCTGAATTCCCACATTTTGAGAACAGTAATATGAATAAGTATTACCGGCAACTTTCCATGAGAAACAAGATCCATGGCTTTAACCACAGACGTCACTATGGATGGCAGTGGTGGGGACTGCCATGGACCTATGAGATGGACCCCAAATATATATATCCGCCTGACATGATGCCATCTGCAAAATATAACCTGTTAATCCAAAACCCTCTCTGTTGACAAAGCTATTTGGCCATGCTAATGGCATAATTCAAAAATGCCTCATTAAAGGAGAGATATGACATGGGTGATCTGCTGCATGTGACGGACGGCAACTTTGACGATGAGATCATGAAATCCGATATCCCGGCCATGGTTGACTTTTGGGCTGAGTGGTGCGGCCCATGCAAGATGGTCGGCCCGGTTGTTGAAGAACTGGCCCTGGAATACAAGGGCAAGATAAAGATCGCCAAGATGGATGTGGATAAAAACCGCGAGACCCCGGTAAAATTCGGGATCAGGAACATCCCAACACTCATCCTTTTTAAAGGAGGGGATGTCGTCAAGATGATCGTTGGCGCACAGACCAAGAGCTCCCTTGATGCGGAACTGAAAAAACTGTTGTAACTGTAACCTAAGACAACCTGTTAGCTATTAGCTGTTAGCTATCAGCTCAACCTCTTTCCCCTTCGTGGGGACAGGCTGGGTGCGTGGCCGATGGAAGATTTGATAATAATAGGCGCTGCTCCTGCAGGGCTTACTGCTGGGCTTTATGCTGCGAGGGCGCGACTCAAGACCGTATTGCTGGAAAGGCTCTCCCCTGGCGGTCAGATCATAACAACCGATATGGTTGAAAATTACCCTGGCTTTCCAGATGGAATTTCCGGGTTTGAGCTGGCTGACAGGATGAGACGTCAGGCAGAGAGGTTTGGCCTTGAAATCCTGATACAAGATGTAAGGCAGCTCATATTATCCCGGGAAAAAAAGGTGGTAATCACTGACAGCAGCCAATACGAGGCCAAGGCCGTGATCCTTGCGTGCGGCGCTACCCCCCGCAAGATCGGGATTGAAGGCGAGGAGAGCCTGACCGGAAAAGGCGTTTCTTACTGTGCTACCTGCGATGGCCCGTTTTTCAGGGATCAGGAAGTTGCTGTCTTTGGCGGTGGTGATACAGCAGTTGAGGAGGCCCTTTTTTTGACCAAGTTTGCCAGCAAGGTTCATCTTATTCACCGTAGGGATGAACTGAGGGCGACAAAACTGTTAAGGGAACGGGCCATCAAATCGGAAAAGATAAATCTTATCTGGGATACCATTCCAACGCGGATCAAAGGCAATACTGTCGTAGAGGGGATTGATCTAAAGAATGTAAAGACAGGTGGCGAATCTCACCTCCCTGTTGAGGGTGTGTTTGTCTTTATCGGCTACAGCCCCAATAATGAGCTTTTTAATGGTCAACTTGAATTGGATGAACAGGGCTTTGTTTTGACCAACGACGATATGGAGACTTCTATTCCAGGGGTATTTGCTGCCGGCGACATAAGATCAAAGCTGCTCAGACAGGTGGTTACTGCCGTAGGAGAGGG
>DIKH01000304.1:0-22090 GCA_002424495.1 Desulfobacteraceae bacterium UBA5623 | reverse complement strand
TAAGTTGAAAAAGTCTGACCATTATTCTGTCGTGTAGGTGAGTGAATGACAATACGAAAGTTTATCTGTCTGTTTAGGTCCCTTTTTGTGCTTTATCTGGCATTTTTGTTCTGCGCTGGGTGCGCGACCACAAAGCTCGATGAAAAGACTGCTGATGAACTTATGGAAGAGGGTGTCACTTACTTTGACAAGGGGTATTATCAGGGCGCCATAGACTCATTTCAGAAGATCATAGACAGATACCCATATAGCAAACACTGCATTGATGCCGAACTGAAACTGGCCGATGCCCTTTATCTTAAGGAAAAATATGATGAGGCTTTTAATGCCTATAACGAGTTTCAGAGGCTTCATCCCAAGAACAGCAATATCCCTTACGTTATCTTTCGAAAGGGAATGTGTCATTTCAAACAGGTCAGCACTACCGACAGGGATCAGTCACACACCCTCCTTGCCAGGGAAGAATTTGAGCGCCTCATCAAGAATTTTCCACAATCAGAATATACTGACCGTGCGCAATGGAAGATGAGGGAGTGTTATATGATCCTGGCAGAAAGTGAATTATATGTGGGCCATTTCTATTTCAAGAATCAGAAATACGAGGCGGCCATGGCCAGGTATCGCTATGTGTTGGAAAACTATCCGGATCTTGGTCAGTATCATGAGGCGCTTGAATACCTGGGTAAGTGCAAGGAAATGCTTGCTCAGGAGAAAAATGGATAAATTTTTTATCCAGATTTCACAGCTCAAATAGCCCTCCATTGAGGTCCTCATACCCCGTCGGAAGCAAATTCTTTTTACGTCACTACACCAAAACCACCAACTTACTTAAATCCAATCGCAGCACTTGAGCTCCTTTTGTTTCTTGAAAATCTTCAATGAGTCTGGTAGACAGATAAATTTTACCATGACAAGACTCAGGGCAGCAATAGACATAGGTACGCACACGGCAAGACTTCTGATTGCCTCTGATCCTGGCCCCGCAGGACCTCTTAAGGCCCTGGCAAGACGAAGAGAATACATTCGACTTGCTGAACCTATTGATAACAATGACGAAAACATAATTGGGCCTGGAGCGATCAATCGTACTGTAAGAGCCCTTGAAGGTTTTTTGACCCTAATAAGAACCTACGATGTCCAGTCAACACATGCAATAGCTACAGGCGTGATAAGAGAGGCGACAAACAGAGATGAATTCCTTGGCCGCATCTACGAAAAGACCGGCATTCCACTCAGGCCTGTTTCAGGGGATGAAGAGGCGCGGCTCACGGCGAAAGGGGTTTTATATTCTCTCGGGATTCAATCCGGTCCCTTTATGATATTTGACCTCGGCGGGGGAAGCACGGAGTTTTTTTTCGGCGGCAATGAAACACAGGCAGTCAAATCTTTACCTTTGGGCGCTGCGGTTATGACCAACAGGCACCTCGAGTCAGACCCCCCTGAGAAGTCAGAGGTTGACTCTTTGACTGGTTATATTTCGCATATACTCCATGACGGCATACCGGACTATGACCATTCTTATAAAAATTATAAAACTGATGATCGCATTTCTGTCATAGGCACAGGCGGCACGGTTACAACCCTTGCCATGATGATCCATGGGATTTCTGAAAAAGAAATCAGTGCCGAACTTATTAATGGTTTGCAGCTCGATGGTCGGCAGATTGAAGTCTTGTTTGATAAGATGAAGGGCATGAGCGTCAAAGAAAGGCTGAAACTGCCTGGACTGGATGAGAGCAGGGCAGGGATAATACTTGCCGGCGCCGTTATAGTGATAAACATCCTTGATTTTTTCAATGCCTTGCAATTTACGGTCAGCTTGTCAGACCTGTTGGAAGGTATCTTGATTGGTTATTTTGATGGAGGACGCAATGGAAAATGATAACATTCTTATGGCCTACACCTTTGACGATCTGATATTGGTGCCGGCAGAGACTTCTGTATTGCCCAGCCAGGTTGATGTGAAAACCAGATTGTCAAGGAATATCAACCTGAACATTCCAATTGTCAGCGCCGCTATGGATACCGTGACCGAATCAGCAACTGCCATAACCCTAGCCCGGCAGGGAGGGCTGGGATTTATCCATAAGAATATGAGCATAGAGCAACAAGCCCTTCAGGTTGAGAAGGTCAAAAAATCCGAGAGTGGAATGATTGTAGACCCAATTACCATCGAGCCGGAACAGAAGATATACAAGGTCCTGGAGATCATGGAAAAATACAGTATCTCCGGCGTACCGGTAGTCAAGGAAGGAAATCTTCTGGGAATTATCACAAACCGTGATCTCAGGTTTGAAACCAATCTGGATCAGAAGGTCTCTGATGTAATGACAAAAGATGACCTTGTCACGGCACAGGTTGGCATAACCTTGGAGGAATCAAAGGCAATTCTCCACAAAAGACGTATTGAGAAGCTGCTGGTTGTTGACAAGCAGGGTAAATTGCAGGGGCTTATCACAATAAAGGACATTGAAAAGATAAAAAAATATCCGGATTCATGTAAGGATAGCCTTGGCCGTCTGAGGGTCGGTGCTGCGGTTGGAATAGGCCCTGATATGGAGGAGAGGATTTCAAGCCTGACATCTGCAGCAGTGGATGTTGTTGTTGTAGACACGGCCCATGGCCATTCAGAAAAGGTCATGCAGGCAGTAAAAGACATGCGAAAGAAGTTTCCCGGCCTTGAGCTGATCGCAGGAAATGTAGCCACTCAGGAAGGGACAAGGGCGCTTATCAATGCAGGAGTGGATGCGGTAAAGGTTGGAGTCGGACCTGGATCAATCTGCACCACTCGCATTGTGGCAGGTGTTGGTGTCCCTCAGATGACGGCGATCATGGACTGCGCCAGAGAGGCAAAAAAGGCAAATATTCCAATTATTGCTGACGGTGGCATTAAATATTCCGGCGATGTCACCAAGGCGATAGCAGGAGGGGCGGATTCTGTGATGATCGGAGGATTGTTTGCAGGGACAGAAGAGAGCCCAGGAGAGACTATCCTTTTTCAAGGGAGGACATATAAGGTATACAGGGGTATGGGCTCGATGGAGGCCATGGCCGAGGGAAGCAAGGACAGGTATTTTCAGGAAGACACCAACAGAAACGAAAAACTTGTACCAGAGGGAATTGTGGGCAGGGTGCCATACCGAGGTCAATTGACCGATACCATTTATCAGCTCGTTGGAGGATTGAAGTCGGGCATGGGTTATCTGGGATGCGTGGATATCCAAACCCTCAAGACCAAACCCAGGTTTATCAAGCTCTCACCTGCCGGTTTAAGGGAGAGCCATGTTCATGATGTCATCATTATAAAAGAAGCTCCCAACTATCGTTTGGAGTAGTCAACAATTTTTAAACGGATCTTGTCTTTCAAACCCTTCCTGCATACTTACGAGATCGTTCTATGGAAACCAATCTTTACAAGCAGAAAATACTCATTCTGGATTTTGGCTCGCAATATACACAATTGATTGCCAGGAGGGTCCGCGAGGCAAGGGTCTATTGTGAGATCCATCCCTGCAACCTGGATATCAACAAAATAAATGACTTTAAACCCAAGGGTGTCATACTGTCTGGCGGACCTGCCAGCATATACGACAAAAACGCACCAATGGCGGACAAAGGCATATTCAACCTTGACGTGCCAATATTGGGGATATGTTATGGCATGCAATTTATTACCCATGCGCTTGGAGGTATGGTTGCAAAGGCGGCAGAACGTGAGTACGGGCACATAAAGATCCGCATAAAAAAGGAAGAGGGACTTTTTCATGGACTTGATAGGGATAAAAAACAAACAGTATGGATGAGCCACGGTGACAGAATTGAACGCATGCCTGATGGATTTGTCGCCCTTGCCAGCAGTAAGAACAGTCCTGTCGCAGCCATGGTTGATGCCTCAAAGAGATGTTTTGGTGTCCAATTTCACCCTGAGGTGGCCCACACCCCGGAAGGCACAACAATACTGAGAAATTTCCTCTTCAGGATATGCGGTTGCGAACCAACATGGACCATGTCGTCCTTTATTGAACGAACGATCGGTTCCATGATGGAAAAGATCGGCAATGAGAGGGTAATCTGCGGACTATCAGGGGGAGTGGATTCCTCAGTGACTGCGGTCTTATTACACAGGGCCATTAAAAACAAGCTTTCCTGCATCCTTGTTGACAATGGTCTGTTGAGGATGGACGAGGCGCAGGAGGTTATGGACATCTTTAAGAACCATTATGGTATGGATTTACATCTTGTTGATGCCTCCAATCATTTCCTGATGTGCTTAAAAGGTGTCACAGACCCTGAGGATAAACGAAAAATAATTGGGAGGGAATTTATCTCGGTCTTTGAAGGCAAGGCAAAGGAATTGGGTCAGGCAAGATACCTGGCGCAGGGGACATTGTATCCCGATGTTATTGAAAGTATCTCATTTAAAGGTCCTTCTGCAACCATAAAAAGCCACCATAATGTCGGAGGGCTCCCTGAGGTGATGAAGCTGGATCTTATCGAACCTCTTAGGGAGCTTTTTAAGGACGAGGTTCGGGAGGTGGGTAGACAACTCGGGCTGCCAAGAGAACTGGTGATGAGGCAGCCTTTTCCTGGCCCTGGTCTTGCGGTGAGGATTTTGGGTGAGGTCACCCCTGAACGGCTTGAGATATTAAGGAACTCCGATGTCATTGTCCTTGATGAGATAACAAAGGCCGGATTGTACGAAAAGGTGTGGCAGTCTTTTGCTGTCCTTCTTCCGGTGCGAACGGTCGGCGTAATGGGTGATGAAAGGACTTACGAAAATGTAATTGCTGTTCGGGTCGTTGACAGCCTTGACGCCATGACAGCAGACTGGTCGAGACTCCCCTATGAGGTCTTGGGGAGAATCTCAAACAGGATCATCAATAACGTTAAGGGCGTAAACCGTGTTGTCTACGACATATCTTCCAAGCCGCCCAGCACCATTGAGTGGGAATAGCGGCACCCGAACGATATTTTCGTTCAGGTGCAATTGTGAATTTTTAATTTAGTAAAGAACTTCATCTTAATGAAAATTGATCTACACGTACATTCAAGCGATTGCTCTGACGGTAAGATGTCCCTGACCGATATCTTTAAAGAGGCCAGCCGGAGGAGGATCTCTTTGATCTCTATCACGGATCATGATTCAATTGACTGTCAGGAATCAGCAGAGGCCCTGGCCGGGCAGTACGGGATTAGTTATCTGACAGGCGTGGAATTGAACATCTCCTTTTCACACCCGCAATATCTCGATTCAAGGCCAATATCCCTTGATATGCTTGGATATCAATATGACATACATAACCTGGCATTAACCAGAAAACTTCAGGAGCTGAGGGATTTCAGGAAAAAGAGGGCGGAGCAGATTCTTGAAAAGATCAGCCACGAATTAATAAAAAACCAGATAGCGCCGTTCACCCATCATGATCTGGCTGCCATTGAGGAGACGGTGGATGGATCTTTTGGCCGACCCCACATAGCAAACTATATGGTGACAAAGGGGATAGTCCCTGATAGACAGACAGCATTTGACAGATACCTGATTAAATGTAATGTCCCAAAGATGCCTGTTTCGCTTGAAGAAGCCTCTGAACTGATCAGGGCGGCTGGCGGCAAATTGGTCTTTGCCCACCCCAATAATAATAAGGGCACATCCCTTGTTGCTTTTTCAAGATCTGTCAGTGAACAACAACAAATAATCATGGATAAAATGCTGCCGTATTTAGATGGCATCGAGTGCTGGCATCCGACCCATGACGCAGAAACAGCTTCAGCATATGAGCGATTTGCCAGGAATAATGGCCTGATAGTCACTGGAGGCTCAGATTGTCATCAGCAACCGGTTGTTATTGGAACAGTTGACGTGCCGCTTTATATCGTTGATCAATTTAAATTTAATATCTGATAGTTATTGAAAATTATTCATGCTTTACATTATGCTATTCGTTTAGCCTCTGAGATATTTTATTGATGAACTCTATTATTGATGACTTGCAAAATCCGGCATCCCTCCCTGATGTGACAACTATGACATCAGTAGTCCAGACGCATAGTTCCTTTGTCATTATCGCGGATGAATTTGTCTATAAGGTCAAAAAACCGGTCAACTTTGGTTTCCTGGATTTTTCCACACTGGAAAAGAGGCAATTTTACTGCAACCGGGAAGTGGAATTGAATAAGAGACTTTCCAAGGGAATCTACCTTGGCGTCTTGCCTGTCCTGTTTGACGGACACACACACACGCTCAGGTCCGGAAAAGGTCAGGTAGTTGATTATGCAGTAAAGATGAGGCGCATTCCGGACGAAAGGCTAATGAAATCTGTTTTCAAAAATGGTCAGTTGACAAACGGGCATATTGAAAACATAGCCAAGGTGCTGGCTGGATTTCATAAAAAAGCTGAAACAAGCCCTGAGATTGACAGATTCGGCGAGGCTGACAGCTTCAGGGTGAATACGGATGAGAACTTTGACCAGGTTAAGAAATACATTGGGATAACAATCAAGAAAATTGAGTTTGATGCTATCAGCAAATGGACCGCAGATTTTTACAAGGAAAATCAGTCACTGTTTGCAAAAAGGATAGCCGATGGGAGGATCAGGGATTGTCACGGTGATCTCCACATGGAGCACATATGCCTTACAGAGGATCTTTCAATCATTGACTGCATTGAATTCAATGAAAGATTTCGCTACAGTGACACAGTGGCTGATATCTCATTTCTTCTTATGGACCTGGAATATCACGGCGGAGGCAGGTTCTCTGAATTCCTCTGGGAGAGCTATAAAAGATTTGCTGGAGAAAGTGACATAGAATCTCTGATGACTTTTTATAAGGTTTACAGGGCATTTGTGCGAGGCAAGGTAAACAGCTTCCAGGTGGATGATCAGACAATGGACCCACAGAAAAAGAAAGAAATCATTCAAACTGCCGGCAAGTATTTTGGCCTTGCATATTCATATATTATCTGATTTTTCCCTGGATATTTTGCTGTGGATATTGTGATGAGAGAACCGTTTGCAGAATTCATAAAAAGGGAATTGGACCGAAAAACGGTGTTGATTGCCTGTGGACTTCCTGCCTCCGGTAAGACTGGAGCAGCCGGGATTATCGCTGACATCAAGGGCTTTAAGATATTTAGCTCTGATATTATCAGACGTGAGGTATTTAAGGATGAAGATACATTTGATGAAAAGCTCGCCTCAAGCATGGACAAAAGGATGCTTGTCTATGATGAAATGTTTAGAAGGGCAGGGCAGCTTGCGGAAAAAGGGGAAGGGATTATCCTGGATGCAACATTTATTACGCAGGATTTGAGACGCCGTGCTGCTGCAATTGCGGCAAAGAATGGAATGACCCTGGTAATCCAACAGACACAATGTCCAAAAAAGATCTGCCTTGAACGAATTGCCAAGAGGAGCAGGGAGAATTATACGTCCAACGCCCTTACTGAACAGGCCTATATGAACAATGTAAAAAGTTTTGAGAAAGTGGACCTTAACGACCTTAAGAGCCTCTATCCTAGCCTCAACATGGTTCACCTGCTGGTGGATACCTCCTCCGCCAGTGCTGAAAAATGGGCTGTTATATCTAAGACAATAAGATAGTGTGTCAGCCATGAAGCCTGCCCTGGAACTGCAAAAAAATAGAATTCTCGCAGCAAGAAAGGAAATTATTTCAGACCTTGTCCTAAAAAACGGCACAGTGGTCAATGTGTTTACAGGCCTTTTTCAAAAAAGTGATGTCGCTGTCTGTGAAGGTTTAATTGTCGGCGTCGGCCCTGATTATCACGGGAAAACAGAGATAGACCTTGGGGGTAAGTGCATTATTCCAGGGATGATTGATGGACATCTGCACATAGAAAGCAGCATGCTCATGCCATCCAACCTTGCCGCGGCCCTCTTGATTCATGGGACAACCGCCATTGTGGCCGACCCTCACGAAATAGCCAATGTAATGGGCATTGCGGGCGTCCGGATGATGCTTGAACAGAGTGCCGATCTCCCATTTGATTTTTTCTTTATGGCGCCTTCCTGTGTGCCTGCAACCAGCCTTGAGACATCTGGGGCCAAACTGACTGCGGCGGATCTTTCAGAGATCAGTAATGATCCAAGAATACTGGGACTCGCTGAGTTAATGAATTTCCCCGGTGTTCTTTCGGCTGATGAACATGTCCTTGAAAAGACGGATCTTTTTAAAGGCGGACTCATTGACGGTCATTGTCCATCTCTGATTGGCCAAGACCTTCAGGCATACATTACCGCGCAAATTCGCTCTGACCATGAAACATCCGATAGATCGGAAGCAATAGAGAAGATTCAAAGCGGCATGATGCTTATGATCAGGGAGGGCTCAAGCGCAAGGAATCTTGAAGAGTTGATTCCGGTGGTTAACGAACGGACCTCCAGCCGCTGCTGTTTTGTCTCTGATGATCTCTCCGCTGAAGATATACTGAGTATGGGCCATCTTGACGCCACAGTCAAAAAGGCCCTTTTGCTGGGCCTCGATCCTTTTACAGCGGTTCAAATGGTCACCAGAAACACGGCTGAATATTTTGGCCTAAAAGACAGGGGTGCTATTGCACCGGGCTGTCGCGCAGATATAGTTGTCTTGGATACCCTCAATGATTTTAATGTAGTTGACGTATACAAAGACGGGGTTTTGGTTGTAGAGGATGGAAGCTTAATCAACTTTCACCGGAACAAGAAGATATTTTCATTTCAGTCACGGCCCCTTAACATTATGCCCCTGGACAAAAATAGTCTCCTGATACCCCACACAGGCGGAAAGGCGAGGATCATTGAAATAGTCCCGGGACAAATTTTTACCCGGCTTGTTGTTGATAATGTAAAATCTGATCATGGTGTTGTTGCGTCCGACACAGCTTCAGACACTCTTAAGCTGTGTGTGGTGGAACGGCATGGGGCAAGCGGTCGTATCGGGCTCGGCCTGGTCAGAGGCCTTGGAATAAAGAAGGGGGCTTTGGCATCATCTGTGGCGCATGATTCACACAATGTGATTGCAGCGGGCGTAAGCGACAATGAAGTATTTGCAGCAATTGATGCTGTAAGGGTAATGGGCGGAGGGCTTGCAGTGGTTTCGGGAGAAGAAATTGTCGCAAAGGTGCCGCTGGAAGTTGCGGGGTTGATGTCAGTTCAGCCGGTAAATATTCTCGCCGGTCAGTTGAGGTCTGTGGAAAAGGCTGCCATTGATATAGGCTGTATGATAAGAAAGCCTTTTATGTCTCTGTCTTTTCTTGCACTTCCGGTCATTCCTGAAATAAAATTGACTGACATGGGATTGGTTGATGTGAACCGGTTTGAAATTGTTCCACTGTTTATTTAGACTTTAATAAAAGTATGCAGGAAATGCATAGGAGGACCAGCCAGATGCCCGGCCAGTCGGTTGGAATTATTTATAAACACGATTATGAACCTGCAAGATCCGAGGCGGAAAAGCTTGCTGCCTGGTTCAGTGCCAGAGGCATTGAGCCCTTTTCCGAAGAAATGGAGGCAGAGGCATCCCTTAATATGTCCAGGGATAAGGCCTCTGTTGTTCCAAATACAGTTAACTGGGTTGTTGTTCTTGGAGGCGATGGGACTATGCTGGGGGCCGCACGCATGCTTGGCCGATATGGGTTGCCCATATTGGGCGTTAACCTTGGGGGTCTGGGTTTTCTTACCGGTATACCCTTGGAGCGTCTGTACCCGGTAATAGAGATGATGATTGAAAACCGGCTGGAAGTTGAATCCAGGGTGATGCTGGAAAACAGGGTGGTGAGAGATGAAAAAGAGATCATCCGATTCCATGTCTTAAACGACGTGGTAATCAATAAAAGGACACTTGCCAGGATAATAGACCTTGATGTCACGATTAACGAGGAGTTCCTCACAACATTCAGGGCAGATGGCCTTATAACAGCCACACCGACCGGTTCAACCGCATATAACCTCTCTGCGGGCGGACCAATACTATACCCTACCATGGAAACATTCGTTCTGACGCCGATATGTCCTTTTACCCTGACCAATCGGCCTATCATCATACCGGACACCGCAATTATCAAAGTCAGGATGGGCAAGCCCACCAAGGAAAGGGCCATCCTGACATTTGATGGTCAGGTTGGGTTTGATTTTTACTATGACGATGAATTGATTATTTCCAAGTCTTATGAAAAGATAAAACTGCTCACTCCTTCTGACCACAGCTATTTTAAAGTTCTTAGGAACAAACTGATGTGGGGCGGGGCAACATATAGCAAATGAAGGGACCTGCCAATGAGATATTATCAGAGACCACCAGCAGGCGGGTCTATCGTGTGGATAGAAGTGAAATCGCCTATCTGAGAACAACGCTTGAATCCTATGACGGCATGGCCGTGGTAAGCACTATTGATCCGTATGAAGCTCGCATTGAGGTGGCGATTGCCCCTGGTTGTGAAGAGCTGATTTTTGGGCTGCTGGATTCTCTAAAAACCAACGAGGGACTGTTTATAACTGAATTGTGATGTCTCGCACTTTTTACATAAAGACAATGGGCTGCCAGATGAATGAATATGATTCAGATTATCTGGCGCGTAACTTGATAACAGAGGGATGTATACCGGTTGATGATCCGGCGATAGCTGATATCATTCTTATCAACACATGCGCTGTGAGGGCCAAGCCGGAACAAAAGGCGGTCAGTTTCCTTGGCCGGATGGCCGATTTTAAGTATAAGAAACCGGATATGATCCTGGGTATTGTCGGATGTATGGCCCAGAAGGAAGGCTCCAATCTCATAAAAAGGTTCCCCGTGCTTGATCTGGTGATGGGCCCAAGAGAACTGGAAAGATTCCCGGAATTCTTGGCGAGAATCTCCTCTAATAGAAAAAAGATTATTGCCACTGAACTAACCCCCCTGCCTGCCAGTCCAATACATTGTAAGGGCTTTTTTAAAGAGAAGGTCTCCACCTTTATTTCAATAACTGAGGGATGTAATAATTTTTGCAGTTACTGTATCGTCCCTTATGTGCGAGGCCGTGAGGTGTCACGCTCTCCTTATGAGATTCTTGCAGAGGCCAAGGATCTTGTGGCCGATGGCATAAAGGAGATAACTCTGCTGGGTCAAAATGTGATATCTTATCAGTGGAATGATTGGAACTTTTTCTCCCTCCTGAAAAAAGTGACGGGATTAGACGGCCTTTTGAGGGTAAGATTTACCACATCTCACCCAAAGGACCTGTCTGAAGAAATTATCCGGTGCTTTGGCAATATTGACAATCTGTGCCCCCATATACACTTGCCGTTCCAGTCCGGGTCAAATGCAATCCTGAAAAGCATGAAGAGAGGCTACTTGAGGGAACATTATATAAGTCTCATTGAAAAATTGAGAGAGGCTGATCCGGATATTGCTATTACAAGCGATGTCATGGTCGGTTTTCCCGGAGAATCAGAGCGAGATTTTGAACAGACTCTTGATCTTATTCGCCAGGTCAGTTTTGACGGCCTTTTTTCCTTTAAATATTCAGATAGAAAAGGTACACTGGCCTACAAAATGAAAAACAAGATTGATGAATCAGACAAGATCCTTCGCCTGGAACTCCTTCAACAGCTTCAAAAACAAATTACCCTGGAGAAAAACAATGCCCTTGTTGGCAAACAAATGGCCGTGCTTATCGAGGGGCGAAGCAAGAGGGGAGGCCAGTTGACTGGTAGGACAGGTAGCAATAAAATTGTTAATTTTAGATGCAATAATAGTAAGATAGGCGATATAGTTAATGTTATAATTAATGATTGTACTGCGAATTCTCTTCGGGCTTGACAGCCTTTGTTGTTTGAATTGAACTTGCCGGAATTTCGACATGAAAGGCCTGGATCTCATGGAACAAGAAGCCATAAATTATCTCAATGAAAACATACTTGTGGTGGATGATGAGACTGAATACGGAAAAATTCTCGAGGGATTGTTGACGCGTCTGGGTTTTAAGTCCCACCATGTATCAAGTGGCGAAGAGGCCATAATCGAATTAAAAAGGGAACTTTCATATACATTTTTGGTAACCGATATTGTAATGCCCGGAATGGACGGGCTGGAGTTAACCAAGAGGACAAAAGGTGAATTCCCAGATGTCTGTGTGATTGTGATGACAGGTTTTTCCGAAGATTTCAAGTATGTTTCAGTGATAAATGCAGGGGCCACCGATTTTATCAATAAGCCTTTTCGCGTTGAAGAGCTGGAGGCTAAGATCAGGCGCGCCATTATCGAGCGAAATATCAGGCAGGAACTCAAGAGATTGACAATTACAGACTCACTTACCGGGTTGTATAATCAAAGGCATTTTTATTCAAGACTGAATGATGAGATTCTGCGGTCACAGAGAAAGGGACAGAGACTTGGGCTAATACTCCTGGATCTGGATGATTTCAAGAAATTTAATGACACCCACGGCCATCTGGCCGGGGACGAACATCTCCAGAATTTTGGAAAGATTATATTGGCCCAGATTCGTCAAGGTGTTGATTCTGGTTATAGATACGGCGGAGACGAGTTTGCCATAATCCTAAACGACGCAGACGAAGAAATTTGCAGGAGCATAAATAAACGTATCGCAACCGCCTTTATGAATAAATGCGGCGAAGGCGTAAGTATGGGTTACGCAATCTATTCGCCGGGTATGACTCCTGAATCCTTTGTGGCTGAGGCGGACAAGCACCTGTACAGGTTCAAAGACAAAAAAAAGGAATGTAAAGGGTAACATAGCCAAACTGTTACGGTACTGTTACGGTAAAGAAATCTGAAATAACGTCTGATAATGTATATTATGTTAACTTTATCCGGTTGCCCGATTTTATCTGCAAGCGTCAGATTAAAAAGAGTCCCCACGTCCCTAAACGCCATTCTGAAAAACAGCTAACCTGTTATAAAAATTGCACATATATCCTGTTTATTTCAAGCACCTTTAAGGAGATTCCTCAATGGATTATGAAATAGTAATTGTTGGCGCTGGACCCTCTGGTATCTTTACGGCCATGACCTTGGCGGAACTGGGCATCAAGGGTATCATTTTGATTGAACAAGGAAAGGACCTTGACCATCGCACACGTTCTGATCCTGAGGATATGCTCTGTGGTTGGGGCGGCGCAGGCGCATACAGTGATGGCAAGCTGACTCTGTCAACCGAGGTGGGCGGAATTTTAAAAGAATTTATTGAAGAACGTCCGCTTTACCAACTGCTTGAGGAAACCGACAAAATCTACGCAGCGCATGGTGCGCCGGACCGGATTTTTGGTGAGCCTTCTCACCAACTGGAAGAATTCGCAATCAGGGCCCGCCTGGCAGGGCTTGAATTGATACCCACCAGAATACGCCATATCGGTACTGAAAATTGCCGGGCGGTCTTGTCCGGTTTTCGTCAGGCCCTTAAGGAGCGGGTTGATATCCGAACCGGCCTCAAGGTCCAGGGACTCCTGGCCGAAGATGGCAGGATCATGGGAGTGAACCTCGCCGACGGCCAGATCATCCATTCCAGGTTTGTAGTGGTTGCACCGGGCCGTTCCGGGGCGGCCTGGATGAAACATCAGGCTGAATCACTCAGGCTAAAGACAACGGCCAGCCCTGTTGATATCGGAGTGCGTGTTGAACTGCCGGCAGTAGTGTTTAACGGGATCACCGATATGAGTTATGAATCAAAACTAATACACTATTCCAGGACATTTGACGAAAAGGTCCGCACTTTTTGTATGAACCCTTATGGTGAGGTAGTGGCGGAGGAAAACGCCGGGATCATCACAGTAAATGGTCACAGCTATGCAACTAAAAAGAGTGACAACACAAACTTCGCCATCCTGGTCAGCAGCGCCTTCACTGAGCCGTTTGATGACCCCATAGCCTATGGCCATTATATTGCACGGCTGGCAAATCTTCTTGGCGGCGGAATAATTGTCCAGAGGCTGGGAGACCTGCTGGCAGGCAGGCGAAGCACCAGGGAGAGGATCAGCAGGTGTCTTACCAGACCAACTTACACCAATGCCACGCCAGGGGACTTGAGCTTTGTATTCCCCTATCGTCATCTGGTAAGTATCATTGAGATGCTTGAGGCGCTGGAAAAACTTGCCCCAGGAGTCTATTCGCGCAATACGCTGCTCTACGGGGTCGAGGTGAAGTTCTATTCCAACAGAATCGAGATATCGCCTGAGATGGAGACCAAGATAAAGAACCTCTTTACAATCGGTGACGGCGCGGGAGTTAGCCGGGGTCTGCTCCAGGCCTCTGCAAGCGGGATACTTGCAGCCAGAGCCATTGCCAGGAGGATAGAAGACGGAGGCGTCTGAACTTTCTAGGAAACTGTCCGAGATTTGTTACCTTGCCCTCGCCTTCTATGGTTACGGCATCTCCACAGCGGATGGTTCCTCCCTCCAGGACGCGACCGAATATTCCCTCCTTGGGCATAATACAGTCTCCCGCCTGATAATAAATGGCACACTTTTGATGGCACACTTTTCCTATCTGGGTGATTTCAATTCGCACCGATTCCCCTAATTGCACCTTTGTGCCAATGGGAATGTTCAGCCAATTTATGCCGTATGTGGCTATGTTTTCTGCAAAATCACCAAAATCCACCTCCAGGCCCTGTCCTCGGGCCCGTTCAATGCTCTCTGCGGCAAGAAAGCTCACCTGCCTGTGCCATGGGCCAGCATGAGCATCTCCCTCGATGCCGTGATCCTTAAGGACAACCACCTCTTCAACTGGAACCTTTCTCGTCCCCTTTTTTTTACTCACAGAAATAGAAACAATTTTCATTTTTCACCTTCATCTCAATAAATAGCTCATTCCGGCGAATGCCAAAATCCATTACCTTTTCAAAACATTCCACGACCCGAATGCCGGATCAAGTCAGGCATGAGGTCTTAAGCTGCCACAAAACATAGCATTTTGCTATATAAATCTACCCTACAAAACAAAAAGGGCGGCGGTCATAACTGAACCGCCGCCCCGCGCTAAGCAAGACCATTATCCGTTTGAGACATCCTGGTATTCCGCATCAACCACTTCATCATCAGACCTGGGCGATGACCTTTGCCCGGAGCCCCTTGCCCCGCCGCATGAACCCTGCCCGCAACCGGATTGAGAGGCCTGCTGGTAAATNNGGTAAATTGTGGAAGCCAGGCTGTGAGAGGCATGTGTTAAGACCTCAGTAAGCCTTTTTATCTTGGAGACATCCTCCTCTTCCATGGCCCGTTTAAGATTGTTTATTGCATTGTTAACCTCAGCCCTTGCATTACCATCAATTTTATCACCTAACTCTACAAGGGTTTTCTCTGTTGTGTAGATCAGACCGTCCGCCGCATTTCTGACCTCTACGAGCTGCTTCTTATTCTTGTCTTCTTCTGCATGAAGCTCTGCATCCTTGACAAGCCTTGAGATCTCTTCCTTGGTCAGTCCGGAAGATGCGGTAATACGTATAGACTGTTGCTTTCCTGTCGCCATATCCTTTGCTGAAACATCTACAATACCGTTTGCATCAATATCAAACGCCACTTCTATTTGCGGCATCCCCCTGGGAGCAGGTGCAATTCCTGTGAGCTCAAATCTGCCAAGGGTCTTGTTGCCCGCCGCCATCTCCCTTTCACCCTGTAGCACATGAATAGAAACCGCCGGCTGATTGTCCTCTGCCGTGGAAAACACCTGGCTCTGTCTTGCAGGGATAGTGGTATTTTTCTCTATCAGCTTTGTCATAACACCTCCCAGGGTCTCAATGCCAAGCGAAAGGGGAGTAACATCAAGGAGCAACACATCGGTTACCTGCCCCTTTAAGACTGCCCCCTGAATGGCTGCGCCAAGAGCAACCACCTCATCCGGGTTGACCCCCTTGTTGGGCTCCTTGCTGAAAATCTTTCTCACCCTATCCTGAACCGCCGGCATCCGTGTCATGCCTCCAACCAAAATCACCTCGGCTATATCTGAAGCAGCAAGCCCCGCATCGTTCATCGCAACCCTGCATGGCTTTTCCAGCTTGTCAAGCAGATCTCCAACCAGGGCCTCGAGTTTTGACCGGCTTATCTTTATATTAAGATGTCTTGGACCGCTTGCATCGGCTGTGATAAATGGCAGATTGACATCTGTTTCCATGGATGAAGAAAGCTCCATTTTTGCCTTTTCTGCCGCCTCCTTCAGCCTCTGCAGCGCCATCTTGTCTTTTCTCAGGTCAATGCCCTGGTCTTTCTTGAATTCGTCCGCCAGATAATTGACAACCCTTAAGTCAAAGTCTTCTCCGCCAAGGTGGGTATCGCCGTTTGTAGATTTTACCTCAAACACACCATCTCCTATCTCCATTATGGATACATCAAAAGTTCCGCCCCCCAGGTCAAACACTGCAATCCTTCCTTCAGCCTTTTTGTCAAGCCCATAAGCAAGGGAAGCGGCAGTAGGCTCGTTTATGATCCTAAGGACATTTAGCCCTGCAATTTTACCTGCGTCTTTTGTCGCCTGTCTCTGACTGTCGTTAAAGTATGCCGGCACTGTTATTACTGCATCTGCAACCTTTTCACCAAGATATTCCTCTGCATATTTCTTTATGTTGGCGAGAATAAAAGATGATATTTCTGCCGGGCTGTATTGTTTTCCCCTTATATTTATCATGGCATCGCCATTTTGGGCCTTTTCTATCTTATAGGGCAAAACCTTGGTGTCATCCTGCACCTCCCTGGAATCATACTTTCTTCCTATCAGACGTTTTACCCCGAACACGGTATTTTCCGGGTTCGTAATCGACTGCCTCTTGGCAATCTGGCCGACCAGCCTTTCACCATTTTCAGAGACTGCAACGATTGAAGGTGTGGTGCGTCCCCCTTCTGCATTATTAATAACAATAGCCTCACCGCCTTCCATGACAGAAACGCATGAATTGGTGGTTCCGAGGTCAATTCCTATTATCTTGTTCATATCAGTACCTCCTTTTATTGATATATGAAAAATTATTCACTTTTAAGACTTAAAATCAGGAGGCTGTCCGAGAAACCGTGCCAATCGTTTTGGGCCTCCATCCGTTTTAAACAAAATAACCATGTCTAAGGGCTCGTCAATATAATAATAATAGTTTTTATTATGCATTACTGTTTTACATTTAAAAATTTAGTAATATTATTATTTATTCAAAAATATTATTGACATGCCAAATCCCATGCTTATTGTTTGATCAAAGAAAAGAGCGATTGACAATCGCATAGCATAGGAAAGGAGGTGTCTGTTATGACGTTAGCATTATCAAGAAGGCATGGTAGACCATGGTGGATGACAACCTTTGGACGTGAACCGTGGGGAGATGTATTCTTTGATAGGCTCTGGCCTGAATGGACCGGGGAAACAGGTGAAAAACTGACCCCAAGCCTGGATTTCAGTGAGAAGGACGGTAAATACTTTCTGACCGCGGAACTGCCCGGAATAAACAGAGATGATATCGCGATTAAGATCGAAGATGGTTATGTTACAGTTAGCGGCAAGAAGGAAGAAAAGATCGAGGAAAAAGAATCAAATTACTATCTGAAAGAAACAAGGTACGGATCATTCAGCAGGAGCTTCAAGCTCCCCGGAAAAGTTATGGAAGACAAAATAGAGGCTACATATAAGGACGGCGTACTGACCGTAATGATGCCCCATGAGGAAGAGTCTCCAGTCAAGAAGATTGAAATCCACTAATCGTCAGAGCAGAAAGCCGGAACCTTTTGGTTCCGGCTTTCATTTTTTTACATATCAAGCAATTCTCATCAGCATCCAGATCATGGAACATCTTGACAAAACTAAATAATCATATAGAAATAAACATTTTATAGGTCAAGGAGAAAGCATGGCGGACAGACGCAGCAGCATATCGCTTGGAACTATCATTAAAAATGTCAGCAGATTCATCCCCCATCCCTGGATATTCACAAAGCTGGCAACGCTCCAGGTGGAGAAACTGCTTCTTAAACGATTCACCCCGGATACAGGAAATGGAAAGGCGAGGCGGATAAGGCAGTTGAGCTTTCGTGTGACCGACCGATGTAACCTGCGCTGCCACACCTGCGGACAGTGGGGAGACACAGGCTACCTTCACCAAATGGGGTTAAAACAACTCGTTCAAAATGAGGTGACCCCGGAACGATATATCGAAATAATGAACGACCTTGCAAGTCATGGACATCGGCCTATTATATATTTCTGGGGTGGGGAGCCCATGCTCTATAAAGGAACGCTTCGGCTGATTAAGGCTGCCACCAATCTTGGCCTTCCGGCATCCATTGCAACAAACGGTACCCGTATTGCCTCAGCAGCCAATGGATTGGTAGATGCCCGGCTTTTTCTTATGCAGATATCAATTGATGGTCATAACGCCGAAACGCACAACAGCCTGAGGCCATCTGTGGGCAAGGGAGACAATTTTTCTGACATCAATGATGGCCTTGATGCGGTTAACATGGCGCGCAGACAACGGAAAAGCGGACTTCCCCTGATTGCATCCCTTACAGTCATATCCGAAGCCAATGCAAATCATCTGGTGGATATATACAAGGCATTTAAAGACAAGGTGGACCTTTTTGTCTTTTATCTATCGTGGTGGATTACCCCTGAAAGGGCCGACTTGCATGACCGTGACTTTGAACGTCGTTTTGGATTTATACCAAAAATGCACAGGGGCTGGCTTGGAAAATGGCAACTCAAGGACTATCAGGGCCTGAATATCCAACTGGAAGAGCTGCTTGCACGCTCAAGTCCGGTGTCTGCCACCCCTGTAACCATTATTCCTCCTATTACCGGGGTCAAAAACCTAAGCCGCTATTACACTGACCATGCTTCGAGGTTTGGATTTAACCAGTGCATATCCATCTATCAGGCCGTTGAGGTAGACAGCAATGGCGATATTTCGCCGTGCAGGGACTATCGCGATTATATTGTTGGAAACATCAAGGACAATACCATAAGTGAGCTGTGGAATTCCGGGCGATACTGTTATTTCAGAAAAAGTCTGTCCAGAGGTGGCCTGATGCCGGTCTGCTCGAGGTGCTGCGGACTTATGGGGTACTGAATCATTTTCTGAGCGCCTGTGAGCAAAGCTAAAAAATTTCAAAATGCCCGCTCTTGATGAACCTCTCAAGGATCTCAAAGACTTCAGTGTTGCCGCAAAATGAAGCCTTGGCAATATTGTCCTGAAAGTGTTCAAGCCTGGACTCGAAAGACTCTATTATGTCTGGTTGAGGCCTTAGGCCTGTATGACAATGACCGTAACCCAGTTTTTCCACGTAACTAGCGTTTAGAAACTGCTCAAACATGCCTATGACAGGAAATGACATGACGGGTTTCCCCAGATAAAGCGCCTCAGATATAAGGGTATGTCCCCCGCCGCATATGACATAACTGCATGAGGCCAGATCAGACAACATTTTGTCCTCGGAAAACCTTTGAAAATAGAGATTATCGTCCCGGTAATCCTGATCGAATCCATAGACCATTACCGGCCGTCTGATATTTTTCAGAAACGGCAGAAAGTCCTTGAATGTCGAATATCCCTGGTAGGCGACTACGTGATCGCCGCTTTCTGGCCGTTGCATCAATACTACTTCTCGTAAGATGGGATGGACAAGCACATAACTGGAATTTTTTTTGATAGGAGGGTGAAAAAACGAGACCACCAGAAAACCCGAGGCCTGGCTATAGAAAGTCCTGGCAGTGAAAACCGCCCCCAAAAAACTTAACATTTGACTTAAAGGGACAGGGAAGCTGCAACATGTGACTATGTGCTGATGGTCTATCGAGATGCATGGCACACCCATCTTTCGGCAAGCTATCGGCACAAAGTATTCATAGTCAGTAATGGCCACATCCGGTTTAACTTCCTCAATCATTCTGGTCACGGCCTTTAGGTGCAGGCCTTTCCTCCCCAATACCCTGATGCTGTGGGCCAGTGTATCAGCGACACCTACCCTGTGGCGACTTACAGGGGAGCCTGGATTGGGGATATCAATAAGCTCAAATTCACCTTTTATTGCTGTGGCCCCTGCCCCATGGCTAAGGAAGATAAATTCATGTCCGGCAAAATGCCTGGCAATGGTCAATGCCCTGATGGCATGCCCATGTCCGCCGCCGCTGAGTCCATAGAGTATCCTGGCCACGATCTGTCTTTTTTTACTCGGTTTTAAGTTTTAAGTGTTAGGTTTTAACTATCTAATCTCACATAACAAAGGCGACCTAAAACTTAACACTTAAAACCTAAAACTTACTGAGAGTCAATTGTTAAAAGAATTAAAATAGGGTATATGATTTGCGCCAAGGGGGAGGAACTGATGAAACTAGCCGTAACAATTGATGTTGAAGAAGAAGGCCTGTTCAGCGGCGACTATAACCTCCAGGGCTCTTCAGTAAAAAATGTGACGAATCTGCGCGCCCTTGCCCCGATATTCAAGGATCTGGGGATACGGCCCACATTATTGGTATCCTATCAGGTGGCCCGGGATAAGGGGCATCATGAATTCTTGGCGCAATTGCGCGAAAATTGGGGGGCCGAGATCGGAGCGCACCTCCACACCTGGAACACCCCTCCCTTTGAGCCCTCGCCCCACGCAATGCCCGTTCCATCAGAGTTGATCAGCACTGAAATCTTGAAGGCAAAATTTTTAACCCTGCTTGATTCATTAAATATAATGGGGATAAATCCTGTCTCATTCAGGATGGGACGTTTCAACATGGGGCCAAAGATGTTTTCAGTCCTCGAAAAAAGCCGCATTCGTGTTGACAGCAGCATAGCGCCGATGCGGCGATACTACGGAGGCCCGGACCATCTTACCGCCATGACCGACCCATATTTTCCAGACCCGCAAGCCCTTTTATCCGAGGGGACATCACACATACTCGAGGTCCCTGTGACAATATTGCCCGTCTTTCCTGGATTGGGTGTCATGCTTGAGAGACTTGCAGGATCTAATATGCTTCCAGGCCGGTGGGTATCATGGTTTGCCCAGTACCTCGGGTCAATACCATCTCAGCCCATGTTGACAGGCCTTGGGAGGTTAAAGACGGCTGTAAGACTCCACAGTATCAGAAAGGGCGAAGTCATTACGGTCTTTTTTCATTCCTCAGAACTGATTCCCGGAGGCTGCCCTCAGCATCCTACTTTCGGTCATGTTGAACTCTTTTTGGAAAAGCTTAGAAGGTTTCTCACCTGGCTTATAACTGAAATAAAGGTTGAATCACTGACCCTGTCCGAAATATACGGCCTGTATCATCAACAGAATTTACTTACCCGGAAAACAAACGATGAGACACCTTAAAATAGCCTATATTTTACTATGGTTCCCAAAACCATCTGAGACCTTTGTCTTCAGGGAAGTGATCAATCTGCAAAAAATCGGGCTGCCGCTTATTGTCTTTACCCTCTATGGTAGATTAAAAAAAAGCGCCGCCAGGGATCTATCTCCGGAAATGCAGTCAGTCGCTTACGATGTGGTAAGGCTGGGGATACAATACATAAAAGAGGCGCATAGGGATATATTTTACTGGTTAAAGAAAGACCCGGTAACGGTGATTGACCTGACCAGAAAGTTGCTGAGATCTCCTTGGTGCGGCTTTGAAAAGATGGGAGAAAATCTCTGGGCCTTTGTCTGTGCTTTCAGGCTGGCAAGGTACTTTATTAAAATGGATATTGAGCATATCCATGCCCCATGGGCGAGCGGGCCGGCCACAGCAGCTTGGATTGCATCGAAATTGACTGGCATCCCTTTCAGCTTTACAGCCAGGGCATGGGACATCTATCCTCCTGACGGACTGATAATGGAAAAGATGCGAGATGCTTCTCTTATCCGTTGCGAAACCGGATATAATGTCAGGCACCTGACGAAATTTGCCGACTGTGATATCAGTAAAATCAAGATGTCATACAATGGCGTCCCATTAGGCCCTCAAAAAGATGCCCCTGTCCATATGGCAGCTCCCTATAAACTGCTGGCCCTTGGCCGATTCGTCGGTAAGAAGGGTTATGATTATCTGATCCATGCTTGCAAGATCCTGAAAGATGCCGGTCTGGATTTTCACATGACCCTGGCGGGCGATGGCCCAATGGACGCATATTTGAAGCGGCTTACCGTG
>DIKH01000350.1 GCA_002424495.1 Desulfobacteraceae bacterium UBA5623 | reverse complement strand
CCAATTAATTTATCAAGTGGTTTTTTGTTATTCAGGAACCCCTATATACTACTGTTCCATCGAAAACCTTTTAACCTGAGGAATGTTACGACAACCCAGACCACTTGTAGCTTTCTCGGCGAAGTTTTTTTGCTTGACGACCTCTCTTGTTTTCGGCTATATTGCAATTATATTGCATATTGGACGAAATAAGGATAAGTCGAATGTATGTCTCAAGAACACTTGAGTCTTTTATAAAAACAGCGGAAAAGCAGTTTCCGATACTGATGGTTACCGGGGCGCGGCAGGTAGGAAAAACGACGTTTTTGCAACACATGGCCCATGCTCAAAGGACCTATGTAACCCTTGATGATCCCCTGGCCCTGAACTTGGCCAGAAAAGATCCCGCCCTGTTTATGCAGCGATTCCCATCTCCGGTGTTTATAGACGAGATCCAGTACGCACCGGGACTGCTGCCCTTCATCAAAATGGAAGTAGATAAAGACCGAAATCCGGGCCAGTTCTGGATCACCGGATCCCAGCATTTCCACCTCATGAAAGGGGTCTCGGAATCCCTGGCAGGGCGAGTGGGTGTGCTTCAACTTCTTGGCCTTTCAAGGAGAGAATTGGCGGGATACGGACAAAAATCTCGGCCTTTTCTGCCCACACCAGATGAAATCGAGAGCCGGACGAGTAAAGTGGAACGTCTACATTTGAAGGATCTGTATCGTCTCATCTGGCGCGGCGGCTTCCCCGCCATTGCATTGGCCGAGGATGTGGATCGGGATCTTTTCTTCAGCTCCTATGTACAGACTTATTTGCAGCGCGACATCCGGGACCTGGCTAGGGTCGGTGATGAAATGAGCTTTTTTCGTTTTCTGCGGGCGACAGCGGCGCGAACCGGTCAACTGCTGAACATGACGGAGTTGGCCCGGGATTCAGATATCGCAACCAATACAGCTAAAAATTGGCTCTCCATCCTGCAAGCCTCTGGGATTATATATCTGCTTGAACCTTACTATGGAAACGTGACCAAGCGTCTAGTAAAGACGCCGAAGTTGTATTTCCAGGATACCGGTCTGTGCGCTTATCTCACCGAATGGTCCAGCCCTGAAACCCTTGAGGCGGGGGCCATGTCTGGCGGAATCCTGGAGACTTGGATTCTGGCCGAGCTTTTAAAGGGCTATTGGCATAATGGCCGTCGAGCACCTTTTTACTACTACCGGGATAAAGACAAAAAGGAAATAGATCTGCTCATTGTGCAAGACGGCACTGTTTATCCCCTTGAGTTCAAAAAAACCGCCTCGCCCGGAAACAATGAAATCCGGCATTTTCAAGTGCTGAACAAACTCGGAATGCCCGTAGGCCCGGGGGGTGTGATATGCCTTGTAGATATCTTTATGCCTCTTTCAAGATCACATTATGCCATACCAATAACTGCGCTTTAGGAATCAGGAAAAAATATGTATCGTTTCAGCTCTTTTTCTCGTATATCTTTTCGCTCCAAGGCGCTTAAGGAGCCTGTCCCTATTTTTCTTCCATCAGGCAAAAGCCAATAACTTCAGCAAAGTAAATTGCGCTTA
Organism: Desulfobacteraceae bacterium UBA5623; assembly: GCA_002424495.1. Classification (GTDB taxonomy): domain Bacteria; phylum Desulfobacterota; class DSM-4660; order Desulfatiglandales; family Desulfatiglandaceae; genus UBA5623. The sequence goes on along the minus strand of DIKH01000350.1, from coordinate 2,686 downwards.
ACCGCTTGATTAGTTTGAGTAAGAATTCTTTTTCAACATCACCTATCACGTATCCATCAAGGGCAGTTCGGGAAATGATATGGTAAACGGTTGGTTCACCCTTGACAACCATTCTTGCTATTCTAGGCATGGCTGTTCTCCCAATTACTCAAATCAACTCTCCGGAACAGAGTCCTTTCTTTGTCTGTAAAAACTCCGCCCTTTCTTGAGAATGCTTGCCAAAAAAGACCTGTTGTCCAAATTTTCATACTCTTCCGCCGTAAACGGGAGGGCTTCGATAAGACTGTTGTATCTGGCGGCAATGCGTGAAAGATATTGCATGCTTTCTATTTTTGTTTTACCCTCGAACCATTCTGAAACAACAGCTAAATCAATATCGCTATACTCCTTTGGTTTTCCAGACGCATAAGAACCGAAAAGGACAATCTCACGAACGGGAATCTCTTGTTTTAGTCTTTCAACAAAACCTTCTATAATTTCATCTAATTGATTTTTTTGTAAAGCCATTGGAATAACCCAAGTGTCTTTTCATAGACAGATCTTGCCCTCTGCTCGTCTATTATTTCACTTAAACTTTCCTTGTAATCCCCATAGCGGGCCTCAATATGATATGGGGTTAATTCAGCAATAAAATCTAATTGTTCTTGGCTAAGCTTATTGCTGATTTCGGCAATTTCAGCAAGACGATTCAAATTATGAATAGGGTAATTTTCTTTTCCCTGCTGCGCAATAATAGCCTTGATCATTTTTTCAATCGTCTGCTGACACATATATGCAACATAAAGATAACGAGCGGCGTTTAACATAGCCTTTGCGGTATCAAGATCATACCTGGATCTTTCAACCCAGTGTGCGACAATCTTGTCCATGGGAATAAATCTCCCTCTGTAAAGCCATATTGTTATAGCGGTCTTAGAATTGAAAACTAATTGTTAAAATTAACAGATTCAGCGGACCTTGCCAAATAAATAATTTGCCCGTCCCCTTATAATTGAATTTTCCAGTTGACTTATAGCTGGTACTCTGTCCCTATATTGTCCCATTCGAAAGGCTGCCACCTGTTCCCTATTTCTTTTCTGTTACCATAAAAACAGCACAAAAAAAGTCTCAAAGTTTTCTTGTTTCGTATTTCCAATTTATTGTGTAAAATAAGCTCAACTAAGTTCAGTAAAAGGTTTATGTTTTAGGGTTTATGTAATGATTTTAAACAGTTCATGGAAATATAGGGTATAAAGATGGAACCAAATCGACTAGATGATGAGATCAAAAAACTGCCGCCTACTGCCCAGAAACAGATTTTCGATTTTATCGCTTTTATCAAGACCAGGCATCAAAAACCTGTTGCCAATAGACAGTCTAAAAAAAAGACTGGCCTTATGAATGAGCCATTCATCGGCATTTGGAAGGCACGAGAGGACATGAAGGATAGTTCTTTATGGGTTCGCAAAATGCGCAAAGCAGAATGGATCAAACCGGATGCCTGATTTTATAATTGTTGATACCGATATCATAATTGACGCCGGCCGCGGCGTAGAAGCAGCCATCGCCTGTTTAAAACAAATAGAAAAGACCTCTTTTCCGGTATCCCTCAGCGTTATCACTCAAATGGAATTGATCGTCGGTTGCCGCAATAAGAAAGAAATTCAATACTTAGATGAATTTCTGGAGCGGTTCCAAATCATCTATATGGATGAAACCATATCCATCAAGGCAATAGATCTATTAAGACATTATCGGACAAGCCATGGCTTGTTAATCGCCGATGCCATCATCGCAGCCACAGCAATCACTTTGGGCTGGCAGTTTATATCCAAGAATCAGAAGGATTTTCGATTTATCAAGGAATTGAAACTGCTCCCCTATCCAAATCCTTTCGCCAAATAAAGTCCTCCCGATCTTTACACCTCTGCAAACCGCTTAAGCGAGTAAATGCCGTTTAGCCCTTTTACCGGTTTCGACTTCTTTTCATGTCTGGACTGAAAGAGAGATTTAGGTTGTGAATATGTGTTGTTAACAAACTCCCTGCTGCCTATTTTCGGAATCAGTAAAATACCTTGTGCGCAATAAAAAACGATCTGTTCGCGTGATTTCAAAGCCTTTTTTTCGCTCTTTTTCCATAACCCCCTGGGCAATAACCTTTGAGCGATCTTTTAAAGGTTGACCAATGGCCCCAGCCTCATAATTCTTTGAATTGTAGATCAAGTCAATAAAAAGAGCCCTATTTTTCCCATTGGCCTGTGGGATGTCAAGGCCAGGCCTCCACCCAAGGATAGTGCAAGAGGAGCCTGTCCCCATTTTTCTTTAATAGTGCAAGAGGAGCCTGTCCCCATTTTTCTTTAATAAGGAGTTTCCACTGCGCCCGGGTGAATGCTCGGGTCACCGTCGTCTAGATCGCCTTGGTTTTCTGTGTATCCATCACCGTCATTGTCAATGTCAGCTGGGTCAGGAGCGGTGAAAAAGCTCGACCATTGAGCCTCAGAAAAAGAGCCACATTGATCCACTGCCCATATGGAATATGAATATGTGGTACCCGGGGTAAGATGTAACTCTTTCGTGACATTTCCAGGGATCGTCCAGGGGAAAGTAACAGATGTAGTGTTTGCTTCAAAAAATGGCAATATTCCATAGTCTAAAGGGGAAGTCTCACAATTATTAAATATGATAGCCGCATCGCACATTTGTGTGG
>DIKH01000335.1 GCA_002424495.1 Desulfobacteraceae bacterium UBA5623 | reverse complement strand
AGCAATTGCGTCAATTCACAGATCTATAAAATAATAGTGCTCCCCCAGTACAAATCTCAATCTCTTAATGACCACCTGGAGAACGGCTGGAGTTTTTTCAGCCACAAGTTCGGTCAATTTTTAAAGATTGCACCCCCGCAGCAGAGGACAAGTCTTGAATGGTATATGGGGACTGCTGATTCCATCAGACAGAATCTTTATCTGATTGACCGATACAAGCCCAGACATGTGATGATCCTCTCAGGAGACCATATCTACAAGATGGACTATGGGCTCTTTTTTAACTACCACAAGGAGAAAAATGCTGATATCAGCATATCACTGCTGGAGGTTGACTCGGATCTGGCCCATGAGGTTGGCGTTGCGGAAGTTGATGAGGATTACAAGATTCTGGGCTTTCAGGAAAAACCCAGAAAAGATGTTAAGACCATCCCAGGAGACCCTGAACACGTGCTTGCCTCCATGGGTATATACATTTTCAAGACTGAGGTCCTGACCGATATCCTCAGCCTTACCACCGCGGGTGATTTTGGCAGTGAAATCATCCCCAATTTTCTGGACCATTACAAGATTTATGCCTATCCATTCAGTAAGAGCAACAGGATCAGCGACTATGTCACCGTGACCACGGAAGACGGTGAAAGGCGGATGCGGCTTGAGCCCTGTACCAGTGATTCTTCCTATTGGCGCGATGTGGGGACGCTTGATTCCTACTGGAATGCCAATATGGATCTTACAGGTGTAAACCCCCACTTTAACCTGTACGGACATATGTGGCCGATCCATACCTATCAGGTCCCTGCACCGCCGGCAAAATTTGTATTTTCAACGGAACGTCCAGATGGTTCCCGGGTGGGCAAGGCCCTTGATTCACTGGTTGCCCCCGGCTGCATTGTCAGCGGCATAGTCCGCAATTCCGTGCTTTCTTATAATGTGATTGTGCAGAGCTGGTCCACAGTGGATGAATCGGTTATCCTCGATGAGGTTGTTGTCGGACGCTTTTGCAAGATAAAAAAGGCCATTGTTGATAAGTTTAATACCATACCGCCCAATACCGAGATAGGATACCACCCGGAAGAAGATCGAAAACGATTTACCGTAACACCAAGGGGTATTGTCGTGGTGCCGAAGGGTTATTTTCCAAAACAGTAGGGAAATTTCAGTTCCGATTCCAATATAATAAGAACAGTTATTTCTTGTTTGTATTGCATTCTTTAATTCAGGGAGTTATCTTAGTTTCGCTCACCGATCCCTGCTCTTGCTTCGGCCTTTTATTTAAGATTTCAGGAAGTTTTTGTTCCTTTACTATTTCCAGGTAAAGAATAGCATCTTAAATATCAATATCTTGAATCTATGGCATAACTTTTGTATTATTGGGATTAATGTTGAATGGCATCTGTGTTTTGAATAAAGATGAAAGGAGGTGATAGCTAAAACATCTTGACAGATGTTGGGGGTTTATATGTGATCTGTGTTTTGAATAAAGATGAAAGGAGGTGATAGTAAGGGCAATTAAAATCATGCATTTTATGAAATAGTACGTGACAAAGAAAAGAATAATAAACATAAGGAAAAAGGAGTATTGAAATGAGATTGAGCAAGATATTTATTTTAATTGGTTTGATGAGTCTATTGTATTTTATCCCTCAGGTTTCTTCTGCGGAAAACAACGCAGGGTCTATCACCTTGAGTCCCTTTGTAGGCGGTTACAGGTTTGATCATGACCAGCATCTGAACCATGCGCCGAATTTCGGATTGGGGCTTGGATATAATTTTGATGAAAATCTGGGGATTGAAGCTGTTGTTAATTACCTTGAGTCTGATGCAAGAACCAGAGGAAGCTATCTTGGCACCAATGCCGGTGATGTGGACGGCAGTTTGTATCGCATTGATCTTCTCTATCACTTCATGCCCAAGGAAACCCTTGTCCCCTTCCTGGCTGCCGGTATCGGCGGCATCAGCCTTACTCCGGACAGAAACGGCACGGAGAATGATGTTATTGTCAATTATGGCGCAGGACTGAAATATTTCCTTACTGAATCCATTGCCCTGCGAGGCGACGTCCGGCACATGATAGCTTTTGAAGATAATGATTCGAGTAATAATCTTTATTATACTGCCGGGCTGACATTCTACTTTGGCGGCAGCAAGGCAGAGCCGCAGGCAGCCCCTGTTGAGGCGCCCAAGCCGGTTAAAGTTGTCGAGCAGCCAAAGGATAGTGACGGAGACGGCGTTTTTGACAATGAAGACAAATGTCCCGGCACACCGAAAGGCGCGACGGTAAATGAGTACGGTTGCTGGGTAATAAAGAATGTCCAGTTTGATCTTGACAAATCCAACATCAAACCCCAATACCTCTCGGATCTGGATCAGGTTGTAACAGTTCTCGAACAGAACCCGACCCTGTCAGTGGAGGTGCAGGGTCATACGGACAATGTCGGAACAGAGCGGTACAACCAGTGTCTTTCCGAGAAGAGGGCCATAGCGGTTATGAACTACTTTGTAAGTAAAGGTATTGCAAAAGACAGGCTTTCCGCAAGCGGCTATGGTCTTTCAAAACCTGCTGCCACTAACGAGACAGAAGAAGGCCGAGCCATTAACAGAAGGGTTCAGCTAAACCCGGTCAACGAATAACAGACCATAAAGGCCATAAGGCCACGGCAGATTTGACTTCCCCATGCAGGCAACAAAATGGGGAAGTCTTTTTTTTGCCGTAACCAATGACCTTATTTAAGGGCAGGGATATTCACACCATCAGGAAGGCCTCCGAAGCTGGCAACGACGGTCTTGATCCCCTGATCCCGCATTTCATCTTCTGCGCGGATCAAGGGGTTGTAGTTCTGAAGGTTGCGCTCACCGTTAGGCGCGCCAGCCTTGAACCAGATCTTCCTGCTTACAGCTCCATAAATAAGAGGCATCAGGGGCAGAAATTCAGAGCTACCCTCTGTTGAGCGATGTGAGAAAAAGGCTGTAAACCCATTTCGCCTGATATTGTCAAGGGCCTCTTCCAGGCTGCCGACCCCGATCTGCTTCAGATCAGCCATTACCTTTTTCATATCCTTTCTGGCGACAAGGAATTTTTCCACCCTTTCAACATCTGCAAGTCCAAGGACTATCTCCGTGGCAAGGGTGGTCTCAGTGAAGGTCCCTGCCTGGTTCAATTTGATCAACACGGAGTTTCCGGCCCTGTCTTTGCGATCCGGCGCGGCAAGGAAAGGGACAATAAATCGCATCTGGGTTACTGCCGCATCGTCAATGACTATCTGAACACGATCACCGTATTTTTTGTTCATCAACTTATGGGCAGGAATATCGAATTCAGAGCCTGGATCTTCCATGGTCACGAAGTTGTCGGCGCTGTTTACGATTTGGGCGTTAAACTCAATCAGTTCTTCGCATGTTTTTCTGCCAAGACCTGAAAAACGCATATCATACATGCCGCTGTCTCTCAACTCGTCTGTCTTTTGTATCTCGGAAAAGGCATTGTCGGTCCCGACCGCATAATCAGCGATGCCAAGCCCCAGTTGCTCTGCGCATTCCCTGATGCGGCTTAAGCCCTCAAAATTGTCCTTTACAGGAAAGACAAAACCCCTTTCCTTTGCAGTCCCGGTAGGAAGGCCGTCCCTTACAAGGTTTTTTTCAAACTGCCTGAAGAACTTTATCCCTGTGTTGAATACCTCCTTTATGGAACCAGCCTTCATTGCAAAAAAGAACATCTCCTGTATGTCCTGCCTTGTCCCCGGCACATGCTCTCCTCCGCAGACCATGTTAAAGGCAATATTCGGCATATAAAATACCTTCAGGCCCTTGGGGGCCAGGA
>DIKH01000177.1:334-6716 GCA_002424495.1 Desulfobacteraceae bacterium UBA5623 | reverse complement strand
TTTCATATTTACAGAAAAGATGTTATACTATCAATAGAAGTTAGAGAAGAAATTGACAGTTATTTTGATATTTAATAAAGATGCACTCGTAAAAAGGCGAATTTAATATAGGCTGTCATGCTGAGCTTGCCGAAGCATGATGCAATATCAATAACTTATATTCATCCTTCGACAAGCTCAGCATGACAATTGGGACTTTTTACGAGTTCATCAATAAGGAGTTTTTAAAAATGGAATTCACCCCTAACCCCTCTTCCATTTTTAAAAACGAAAAAATCAAATTTACAATTAATACAGAAAGCCTATCCCATGAATGAGAACGAAAAATATTTTTTGAACTCACTCGGCTATCGCCTCGCGCCGCGCTGCGCTCTCCTCCTTTCAGTCGTCGGGGCGTATAACAGCGGATATGAGGTTCGCCCCTCGGCTCGGGGCTCACCCAAATTTTTCCTTCGCTACGCTACAGAAAACTTCGTATATCCCTGACGTTATCTGAAATCGCCCTTAATAGCGAGGATGAAGAAATTTCATATATTAAGAAGAGCAAAATCAAAGTGGTTGCGGAACTGCAAAAAAATAAGCTCATGATGAAAAAAACCCCCTTGTATGACCGTTATCTTAGTTTGGGTGCGAAAATTATTGACTTTGGCGGTTGGGCAATGCCCGTGCAATATACGAATGTGATCGATGAGCACCACGCTACCAGAAATAAAGCGGGACTCTTTGATATCTGCCATATGGGGGAGATCGAAATAAAGGGTCCTCAGGCGTTTGATCTGCTTCAGTGGGTTTTAAGCCGGAATTTGGAAAAGCAGAAAGTCGGCCAGATGATGCTGAGCGTGCTGACAAATGAACATGGCGGGATCATTGATGATCTGACGGCTTACAGGCTGGCGACGGAACGTTACATGGTGGTGACTAATGCCGCGACCAAAGATAAAGACCTTGCTTGGATCATGAAACAAAAAGTTGAAAGGAACTTTCGGCATGTCGAGATCAATGATATGAGTGACAGGATCGGTAAAATTGATATACAGGGGCCTGTCGCGCAAAATATTTTGCAGTCCATGGTGTCTGATGGATTGGCGCTGCTGCCCTATTATCATGCGGTGGAAGCTTCTGTTTGCGGGATGCCTGCCATTGTTTCGCGTAGTGGATATACCGGAGAAGATGGTTTTGAAATCTATACGGATGCCTGCGCAGTAGGAAAAATTTGGGATGATATTTTAAAAAGGGGGGCGGCATGGGGCTTGAAGCCCTGCGGCCTGGGGGCCCGCGACACCTTGCGCCTTGAAGCCGGCATGATGTTATACGGCCATGAACTCGATGAGACAATCATCCCCCTGGAGGTTCCCTATGGCTGGGTAACCAATCTGGAAAAAGACTTTGTTGGCGCCGAGTTCTTAAGAAAGCAGAAGGAACATGGCGTGACGAAAAGCCTGGTTGGTTTCGAGATGCTCGGACGGGGCATCGCCAGGGCCGATTACAAGGTTTTTAAAGATGGGCAGGAGATCGGCAAGGTAACTTCCGGAACGTATGCGCCCACGCTGGACAGGGCGGTTGGGCTTGCCTTTGTGCCGGCATCATGTAAAGAGCCGGGAACTCAAATACATATTCATATCCGCGAGCGCTACGTCAAGGCAAGAGTTGTCAAATTGCCTTTCTATAAGAGAAGCCGATAAGAATACATTGCATGCGGGAAGGAGCACACACCATGTCCAAACCAAATCCGACAGATAGGAAATACACGAACGAACATGAATGGGCTTTGGATAACCATGACGGCACCATCACGGCAGGCATCACCGACTACGCCCAGGAACTTCTTACGGATATCGTTTTTGTGGAACTGCCGGAAATCGGAAAGAAGGTAAGACAGTTCGAGCGGTTGGCGGTACTGGAGTCCGTAAAGTCGGTTTCCGATGTTTATACGCCCGCCAGTGGGGAAGTTGTTGCCATCAATCAGGCATTGGCCGATCAACCGGAAATTATTAATAAGGACGCCTTTGGTGAAGGCTGGATCGCAAAAATCAAGATGGCTGATGCTGCGGAATTAAACAAGCTGATGGATGCGGCCGCTTATGATCTGTTCATCAAGGAAGAAACGCAATGAGATTTTGAACGTTAAGAAGCTGGCTTAAGAGAGGATATACGGCACAAATGGACTATGTTCCCCATACGGAAGAAGATCAAAAGCAGATGATGAAAACAATCGGCATAGGCTCCATAGAGGAGCTTTTTATCGATATACCGGGAAAATATTGGCTGAGGCGGCTCCTTGATCTTCCTCCCGCATTATCCGAACAGGAAACTTTTCAGATCATGAACAATATAGGCTCTCAGAATATTATCGCTGACTTTTGCCTGATGGGGGCTGGCGCATATTACCATTATGTGCCTGCTGTTGTTAGGCATGTGATTTCCCGCTGTGAGTTCTATACGGCTTACACCCCCTACCAGGCGGAAATCAGTCAAGGTATTCTCCAGGCCATCTATGAGTACCAGACGATGATTGCCCGGCTGACGGGAATGCAGGTGGCCAACGCCTCCATGTATGATGGCGCTTCGGCCATGGCGGAAGCGGCTGTTTTGGCTGCTAAGACACTAAACCGGACAAGAATTGTCGTTATCAGGTCCATTCATCCGGAGTATCGGGAGGTAGTCAGAACCTATGCCTGGGCCAACGGCTATGAGGTCATTGAGACAGGCTACAATGCGACAGGACAATTGGACAAGGAAGACCTTAAATCTGCTGTTGATGATAATACGGCGGCTGTTCTTGTTCAAAGCCCTAATTTTTTTGGCGTCATCGAAGATATAGCAGCCATTGAGCAGGTGGTGCACGGAAGCGGCGCTTTGCTGGTGGCTGGTTTTACCGAAGCGACGTCCCTGGGGATTTTGAAGCCCGCCGGGGAGATGGGAGCGGACTTTGTTGTCGGCGAGGGGCAGGCTTTCGGCAATCCCCTGAATTTTGGTGGACCCTATCTGGGAATTCTGGCCAGCATGGATAAATTCCTCCGCAAAATTCCGGGCCGGCTGGCTGGCGCCACCGTAGATAAAGACGGAAGGAGAGGATTTGTCCTGACCCTTCAAACCAGGGAGCAGCATATACGTCGGGAAAAAGCAACATCTAATATTTGTTCCAACGAAGCTCTTTGTGCGCTAGCTGCTGCTGTTTACCTGGTCAGCATGGGGAAAAACCTGAAAAAACTGGCCATCCTGAACATACAAAAAGCTCAATATCTGAAGAAGAAACTATCGGCAATACCTGGCTGGGAAACCGTTTTTCCAGGACCTACATATAATGAATTCACCATATGCTGTCCTGATCCTCATCTCGTCAACAAGAAACTTCAGGATAAAGGGATCGTCGGCGGCTATGATCTATCAGAATCCTATCCGGAATTGGAGGGATGTCTGCTCTTTTGCGCTACAGAAATGATAAAAAGCGAGGATATAGATGACGTTGTTTCTATTATAGCAGGCTGATGGAAAGATTTTCTAACAAATATACGGGGGAGATTAAACGCAACATTCATGGGCCATTGGCTCACAAAGAATGATGAAAATTGCAGTAGAACAGACTAGACGGCTGTCCTACCATGGGTGGTGATTTTATATAACCAGGAGGACAGGCGCCTCGCCTGTCAAAGGAAGGTTTTCAAGTGAAGCTGATTTTTGAAAAGAGCTGTCCGGGGCGATCCGCGAGCGGTATCCCTGCTTGTGATGTGCCGGATTGTAAAGTTGAAGAAGTCATCGATCAGAAACTGTTGAGGGAAAATGTGGATTTGCCGGAGGTGGCCGAAGTGGATCTGGTGCGCCACTATATGCAGCTTTCACGGAGAAACTTTGGTGTTGACATAGGGTTTTATCCGCTGGGATCATGCACAATGAAATACAGCCCAAAAGTCCATGAGGAAACGGCAAGCCTCTCTGGTTTTACGGCTCTTCACCCTTATGCTCCTGCGGATTTTGTTCAGGGGGCTCTCAAGCTTATGTATGAGATGAGACAATACCTGAGTGAAATTTGCGGTATGGCCGACTTTACACTACAGCCTGCCGCCGGCGCCCATGGGGAGCTTACCGGCATCATGATTTTTAAAAAGTATTTTGAAAAAAAGGGTGAAAAGCGCACCAAAATTTTAATCCCCGATGCCGCTCATGGAACAAACCCCGCCTCGGGCGCTCTCTGCGGGTTTCAGGTAGTGGAAGTCCTCTCCAATACTGAAGGCGATATTGATATCGGTCACCTGAAGGAGTTGATGAGCGAGGAGACGGCGGGATTGATGCTGACGAATCCCAACACCCTGGGCCTTTTTGAGCGCGATATCGAAGAGATTGCCGCGATTGTTCATGACAGGGGCGGCCTTTTGTACTGCGATGGAGCCAATATGAATGCCTTGATGGGAGTTGCCAGACCAGGCGACATGGGCTTTGACGTGATACATCTCAATCTGCACAAGACATTTTCTGCCCCCCACGGCTGCGGTGGGCCGGGAAGCGGCCCCCTGGGAGTGAAGGCTCATCTGGTGGATTTTTTACCGATCCCCCGTATTGTCAAAGATGGAGATCGTTACGAGTGGTCGCAAGATTATCCGGATACCATCGGCCGGATAAAATCTTTTTATGGCAACTTCAATGTCATGGTGAAGGCCTATACGTATATCCGTTCCGTGGGGCCGGAGGGCTTGAAGCGGACGGCAGAAATGGCCGTTTTAAACGCCAATTATATAAAGGAGCGGCTGAAACCTTACTTCCGTCTGCCATATGATCGTGCCTGCATGCATGAGTGCGTCTTTTCCGTGGAGCGCCAAGCTAAGGAAAGCGGCGTTCATGCCTCGGATATTGCCAAGCGTTTGATTGATTACGGCATTCACCCACCCACGATCTACTTCCCTCTGATTGTGCCTGAAGCGATGATGATCGAGCCAACGGAAACGGAGAGCAGGGATACTCTGGATGCCTTCTGTGACACTATGATTGTCATTGCGGGGGAAGCAAAGGAATATCCTGAGCGGATTAAAGCGGCGCCTCTTACAACGCCGGTTAAACGCCTTGATGAGGTCCTGGCCGCACGCAAACCGGACGTCTGCTGGCACAAATAAAAAAAGCCCCAACTTTGTTGCATGTCAAAAGCATGCAGGCGGAGTCGGGGCTTAACAATTTGATTATAGTTCTGTTAACCACCCTTTTCCCTGTGCCCGCACCCACACCTTCGTTGAGGCCAGAAAAGTGGAACGCAGAGCGTCGCTTAAAAGGGCCTTCTTTACGGAAGGAATTTTCAGGAACCCTCCTACAAAGCCCCGCATGAATTCCTGTGTTTTGTTCTGGGGGTTGTCGAACATCTGATTTTGAAGAGTCCCGTTTTGTAAGCATTGCAGAATGATTCTTTCGAAAGTGCTCTCCGGGTGAATGACCCGTTTGTCACGTTTGACGAGCTTCAGCGCTTTCGTGGGGCAGCTGAGAGCGCAGACGCCGCAGCCGATGCAGAAGTCCTTATCGATTTTGGCATCCTCTTTCTTTTTTGTTTCAGGCTTTTCGATGGCCGCCATTTTAATGGCGTTGATTTGGCAGACTTTAGCGCATTTTCCGCAGCCGTTGCACAGTTTTTCATCAATCTGGGCAATATAATTGGACGTTACCACCGCATTGGGGTAGCCGAATTTGGTAATGCCCAGCAAAATGTTACAACAGCAACCACAACAGTGGCAGACAAAGATGCCTTTGGTCTTGGTGTTATCCGCACAGAAAACCAGCCCTTTTTCTTTTGAGCGAGCGAAACAATCAAGCATTTCTGATTTGGTTATTTCTCTGCCCATTTTATGGCGTATCATATAGTCTGCGCCAAAGCCGAAAGTGGTGCAAGTTTCCAATGGGACATCGCACTTCTTTTCCCCTACATGATACTTCTCGTGGCGGCACGAGCATACGCTTATGGCAAATTTATCGGCGGCATTTATCAAGGAGGTAGCCTTTTCATAATCCAGCACTTCAACGTGATCTTCGTCTGGAATCGCGCCTTCGTGCGGGAGTGTCCTGGCAATAGAGACCTGCTGCCCATCTTTAAAGTTTTCCGTGTAGAAAGATATTCCTTCACCCTGAAGGTACCGGTGAAAGAGCTCAGCCCATTTCTTGAAATTGAGATTGTCTCCCATCCTCATCATGGTGAATTCAAATATCCCGACAACCATGGGCGAAACCATGTAGTTATATGCGCCGTTTGCCCAGATGTCTATTGCCAACCCCTTGGCGCACAAGTCATCCAGAAGTTTTCGCAATTTGGTGGGCTCAATTTTTGTGATTTTTTGAATACGATCAAAGCTTGACAAAACGTAGGGCATCTTTACGATCAAATCCGCTTCGTCCTCCGTGTAGAGTTCCT
>DIKH01000177.1:0-302 GCA_002424495.1 Desulfobacteraceae bacterium UBA5623 | reverse complement strand
CTTCTCTCCCAGCTTTTTATAAATGCTTTTCCCCACTAAGTGTCCCATAAATAGCCTCCTTTTTGTTTTAGATTTTCCCCCCGCAGGCATAGCGCCTTGCAAGAATTAAAAATGAACCATTTCACAAAACCGCGCCTGAACACTCCTGCAAGAATGCTCAGATTACCAACTATTTTTGCGAAACAATGATGCGGAGAATATAACTCACCCCTCTCCGGCGGAGGAACAAAGGCTGACGATAAGCATCATCTAAGCCTCTAACTTTACCTCAAGCTCGGATTTGAAGTCCTTGTAAGCGCCGT
>DIKH01000449.1 GCA_002424495.1 Desulfobacteraceae bacterium UBA5623 | reverse complement strand
ATTTCTGGATGGGCACTAAATAACTACCAACCCCTGGGCAGGCAACAGCTCCCTCAGGACATAGTGCTGGTGGAGGCTCGCTGCCTGGTAGAAGCGATAGACTGAAGATTCTGTCGCCTCGGCTGCATTATCAATTTTGGGAAATCTGTCCCTGTCGTTATCCCACTCTGCCTGATCATATGTTGGAATGTCTTCTCCCCGGTACAATTTATTTCCCTTAACTGCATTACGCCAGGCAGCAGATCTTCCGGATTTTCCTTCTTCCAGTGCCAATATCTCCTTAAGATCCTGCTCCAATTCCAGGCTAAAGTCAATTGGGCCGTTATTGTCACAATAGTCGCTTCTAAGCCCCGCAAAGTCTCTGAACATGCCATACAACACGCGACAGGCGCTCAGATAATCATCCATATTATGACGATCATATTCGTTTGCGGGTCTGTCGCTGTATTCCCCCCCAAGGTTTTCATATTTAAAGCGCCAGTGAAGATAGGGCTGATCAGGATATGTCAGCACCGCGCCGTGTCCCAGAGCCCCCGACAACATTTCGGCGCCAGAGCTTGCCAGCGCCCGCTTTATATTTTTCCACAGGCCGCCCTGTTCCCCGTATTCTTCAAAAAACTCAGGCTGCTTCTTTTCCCAATAATCTTTGGTCTTATCAGAAACATCCAGCATCTCGATGTCATCACTCTTCACCCTGTTGCGCCGTGAGCTGACGCCTGAAAAACCGAAATGCGCAAAGGTATCAGCGTACACATGGGCAGTAATGCCCATCAGTTCCAGAGCGAATGGTTTATCAGCAAACCCCATATGATGATTTTTCATGGCCTTGGCAAGGTCGCTGTCCTTGCGGCAGACCAGACGCTCGGTAAAGGTCTTTCCCACGTTTCCAGGAAGAAAATGAAAGGGCACCCAGATGTATCTCTGATCATTCCGATCAACATTTCTGATGCTGGCGGTGTGGTGGGCCGTTGCGATCGGGATCATTTTCGCGCCGCTTTTTTTGTGGTCAAGGCTGTTGTTTTTTAAAGAGTCATCCACATACTGGGACGCCGTGGCAATGGTCTTTGCCGCCTTGGGAATGAGCCCCGCAAGACGCGCTATTGCGTATACACCATAATAATGCATGTCTAGTTGCACAATAACCTCTTGAGCCAGTCACAAACCGCCTGATTTTGCCCAAATTCTGCTTCAGGCTCAATCCCGCATTGCGGGATCGCCTTCTTTGATCTTGACCAAAATTGAACGTTTTGAAGCTGGCTCTATTGATAAATTTTAAAATTTAATTTTAAATTTTCGCATTATTCTAAGAAGGAGTCCATCAGAAAAGCGTGAATCCACCGAGTAAGTGGCCTATTCTGTTGCAACAACTTCTACCGGGATACTTTCAATATCCCTTACAGAAAACACGAACGACTTATTAATAATAATGTCTTTCACCTCCCCGCATAAATACACAAAGGCTGGTGAAAAATTGAGATAATCACTCACCCTCGATCTTTCCTGGGGCATCTCTACAAAAAAGCCCCCGGTCAGTGTTTCACCATTATTCAGCTCTACACGGACCATGACCTTGGGGTTGAGCATCGTCTCATCCGCAAGATCGCGCTCATGGAGCTCCATTGACATAACCCCGGCCTTGTTGAGGAACAGGATTTCACCTGTTTTTATATCCTCCAAAGGAATGAAGGTCACATTTGAATTGAGTACATCAATGATAAGTTCTTTTCCGGAGTGGTCCTCGGCAAACCGGCTCAAAAAGAAATTTACATCCTTTTTGATCCCATCGCTCCGGCAGAGTGTGGCGCTGCGTTTGTCTTTTTGAAGTCGCACGTTATATTCCCTCCTTTGTCGAATCTTCACGGGAAATCATGGTCTCGAAGATCTTTTTATCAATCGCCTTTTCATAGGCGGCATGAGCCGTGATCCGGTCTTCTTTTATAAGTTGCATCAGATGCTGATCCATGCTCTGCATCCCACTTGCCGTGCCTGTCTGGATAAGGGAATTTATCTGAGATATCTTTCCTTCCCTGATCGTGCTGGATAAGGCGGGAGAGCCCAACAGTATCTCAATCGCAGCGCATCTGCCCTTGCCGTCCTTTGTCCTCAAGAGCTGCTGGGCCACTACGGCGGTCAATGATTCGGCCAGCATGGTCCTTGCCTGCTCCTGCTGGTCCGCCGGAAAGGCGTTTATGATGCGGTCAACTGTCTTTGCGGCGCTGTTGGTGTGAAGGGTGCCGAAGACCAATATCCCCAACTCCGCACAGGTCAGGGCAAGTGATATTGTTTCGATGTCGCGCATCTCGCCAACCAGGATAATATCCGGGTCTTCACGGCTTGCCACCTTGAGGGCGTCTGAAAAGCTCCTGGCATGGGAGCCGATTTCTCTCTGGGTAAAAAGGCATTTTTTGTTGGGGTGGACAAACTCCAGAGGGTCTTCAATGGTAATTATGTGCCCGTCGCGGGTCTCGTTTATGTGGTTAATTATACCTGCGAGCGTCGTGGATTTTCCGCTCCCTGTAGGGCCTGTCACAAGCACCAGCCCGCGTTTGAGCATGGCGATGGTCTTTAGCGTATCCGGCATCTTCAGCTGTTCAAGCGTCAGGATCTGGGTTGGGATAATTCTGAAAACAGCGCCAACCCCCCTGTGCTGATAGAGGAAATTGCATCTAAATCTGGCCACGCCTTCCAGTTCATAGGCCATATCAAAATCGCGGTTCTGTTCCAAATGGGCCTGCTGATCAAGAGAGAGCATCTCAAAGAGGAGTTCCCTGTTGGATTCGGGCGTGAGAACCGGATGTTCAGTGGGCGCTAATTCGCCTCGAAGCCGGAGAAGGGGAGGAAATCCGATGACCATGTGAAGATCGCTAGCCCCCCGATCCTTCATTTCTCTGAAATATTCATCAATCTTGGCCATATAATCCCGCTCCTTATGAGTTTCCTTATCAGTTGGATTCCTTTTCAACCAGGGGTTTAAAAAGGTTTTTGTTGTTGGCGTTTAAGAAGGCCTCCTTTGCGCTGATGGTTCCAGCCTTTAATAAGGCCATTATGGATTCATCCATCAGTTGCATGCCTACGGACTTTCCCATCTGCATCATGGAGGGGATTTGAAACACCTTGCCGTCACGGATGAGATTCGCCATGGGAAGTGTCCCGATCATGATTTCAACTGCCAGTGCCATGCCTTTACGTTCCGCGTTGGGTATAAGCCTCTGGGTTATCACCGCCTTAATGGATTCGGCCAGCATGGCCCGGATTTGTCCCTGTTCAGCCGCAGGAAAGGAATCTATAATGCGGTCAACTGTCTTTGGGGCGCTGGATGTAGCCAGTGTCCCCAGCACAAGGTGGCCGGTCTCAGCGGCGCTGATTGCAAGAGAAATCGTCTCCAGATCTCTTAGCTCACCTACCATGATAATATCCGGGTCTTCCCTGAGGGCGCCCCTTAACGCATTGGCGTAAGACAGGGTGTCCCTGCCAAGTTGCCTCTGGTTGACCGCACCCTTTTTGAGGGGATGAACAAATTCAATCGGGTCCTCAACAGTAAGAATATGATGGGCGCGATTTGTATTTGCATAATCCACCAATGCGGCAAGGGTGGTGGACTTGCCCTGGCCTGTGGCGCCTGTCACAAGGATCAGGCCCTGATGATTATCCATGATCTTTTTTACAATCTCAGGCAGACCAAGCCGTTCAATCTCAGGGATTTTTGGCGGAATAAGGCGAAAGGATGCGCTCAGGCCCCCCTGGTGCATCATGGCGCTGCCGCGGAAACGGCCCACATCCTGCAGCTCATAGGCAAAATCGAGCTGTAGATTGTTTACCAGGGTCTTCTTTTGATCATCTTCAAGGATCTCAAATATAACCTGTGAACATTTTTCACGGGTGAGCGGGGGGCCTTGGACCTTTCTAAGCCTGCCGAATTGCCTCAATACATATGGTTCGCCCGGGGCCACATGGACATCAGAGGCATTGGCGTTGACCGCCGCCTTGAGCACCTTGTCTAACTCAGCCATAAACTGCCTCCTGCGCTATAGAGGGATATGTTAAAAACGGGCTGTAACTACTCAGGAACCATGATGCTATTATGGATCCTGCCCCATGAGCAATGAATACCACCAGTGAACTGGT
>DIKH01000395.1:6130-15009 GCA_002424495.1 Desulfobacteraceae bacterium UBA5623 | reverse complement strand
AAGAGTTCATTGCTCTTTCTTGTATCGGCCTTTGCCGGTCCGGGCTTAATAAAAGAAGCATACAGACAGGCGATTGAAAAGGCATACAGGTTTTACAGTTACGGCGACGCCATGTTGGTGCTGTAGTCATGTTAAGATTTCATGTTGACCATAAGCGCCAAAATAGCCGTGCAAGGACTGGCCGGATTGAGACCGGGCATGGGGACTTTGAGACACCGGTCTTTATGCCCGTAGGGACCCAGGGGTCCGTAAAGGCGGTTTCACCCGAAGACCTGGGCCAGGCAGACGTTGGGATCATCCTGGCGAACACCTACCACCTTTATCTTCGGCCGGGCCATGAAACCATAAGGCGGCTTGGCGGCCTGCATCGCTTCATGAACTGGAAGGGCGCAATACTTACCGACAGCGGCGGATTCCAGGTTTACAGCCTTGCAGGACTGAGAAAGATATCAGAAGAAGGAGTGACATTTCAGTCACATCTGGACGGCTCAAGGCATTTTATCGGTCCTAAAGAGGCCATGGACATCCAACATGCCCTGGCTGCGGATATTATCATGGCCTTTGATGAATGCGCGCCGTACCCGGCTGACCATGGCTATGTTTCCAACTCCGTCAGGCTGACCAGCCTGTGGGCCAAAAAGTGTATCGAAAACAGAGGCGACGGTGGTCAGGCGCTCTTTGGCATTGTCCAGGGAGGGATGTACGATGACCTGAGACGTATAAGCGCCGAGGCATTGGTCTCCATGGACTTTGACGGATACGCCCTGGGGGGGCTTTCTGTTGGTGAAGATCAAGAGACCAGACTGAGGGTTGCGTCTAATGTGAGAGAGTTTCTCCCCGAGGATAAACCTGTTTATATGATGGGTGTGGGGACGCCTGAGGACATTGTCGAGGCGGTGAGACTGGGGGTAGACATGTTCGATTGTGTTATGCCTACCAGAAATGCCAGAAACGGCACGCTTTTTACCTCACAGGGTAAACTTAACATCAAAAACGCCAGATACACGGAAGACGAAAACCCGATTGATAAAGACTGCCGATGCTATACCTGCACCAATTATTCCAGGGCATATCTGCGGCATCTTTATATGGCCAGGGAGCTGTTGGCTTATCGTTTGAATACTATCCACAACCTGTGCTATTATTCCCAGCTTATGTCGGATATCAGACAGGCGATTAAAGAGGACGGAATGGATAGATTCCAAATTACAGATAATATATTATCTGAATGACAAGGAGGTCTTACAATGGATTGTTTGGCTTATGCAATGGGCGGAGGAGGCGCAGGCGCCGAGGGTGGACAGGGAGCAGGTTTTGGGGCATTTATTCCGATCATACTCATGTTCGTTATCTTTTATTTTCTGCTGATCAGGCCACAGCAAAAGAAGGCGAAACAACACAAGGAAATGCTTAGTGCCATAAAAAAAGGAGACAGGATCATCACTTCAGGGGGGATACATGGAGAAGTGACGGGCATTTCAGATGATGTGGCGACCATTGAAATCGCCCCCAAGGTCAGGGTCAAGGTCTCAAGGGGCTTCATATCCACGATCATAGGAAAAGGGCAATAATCATCAACCATAAATCAGGGGGTGACAGGTGTCAAAAAACTTAGGCTGGCGTGCGGGTGTTGCCTTATTTGCGATTTTGGGGGCGATTGTCTTTCTCATCCCGTCCTTTTCTGATCAGGTCCCTTTGTGGTGGTCCAACATTATGCCGAAGGATAAGATCCGTCTGGGACTGGACCTCCAGGGAGGCATTCATCTTGTGCTTGAGGTGGAATCCGCAAAGGCGCTGGAAAGCCACCTGGAGAGCATACTGGACGATTTAAAAAACGATCTGCGCAAAAACAGGATCAGATATGCAGAGATCAAACGGCATGGCACCGAAAAGATTGTCGCAACATTGATCGGCAATGAAGATACTGACAAATTTTTGGATACAACAAAAGCAGGTTTCGCAGATTTTGAAATCAGTCCTTCCCTTGGAGATAAAGGAGAGCCCTTAATCACCCTGACCTTACGCAAGGAGGCTGCCGCACACATAAGAAAATTTGCTGTTGACCAGGCCCTGGAGACGATCAGAAACAGGATTGACCAGTTTGGGGTCAGTGAACCGGAGATCAGGCCACAGGAAGATGACAGGATACTTGTTCAATTGCCTGGGGTCAGTGATCCAAAAAGGGCTGTAGCCCTGATCGGTAAGACCGCCCTGTTGGAATTCAAGCTGGTTGATGACGAACACAGCATTGAAGAGGCCCTCAAAGGAAACATCCCGCCAGGGAATGAAATCCTTTACGAGTATTCAGTTGATCCAAAAACAGGTCTTCAGAAAAAAGAGCCCCTGCTGCTGAAAAAACGCAGCGTTATCACCGGACAGTATATCACTGACGCGAGGGTTGAGATAGACAACAGGTACAATGAACCCTATGTTTCCCTGACGTTTAATAACAGGGGAGCAAAGCTTTTTGAGCGGGTAACCGGAGACAATATCAAGAAGAGGCTGGCCATTGTCCTCGACGACAAGGTCAATTCCGCACCGGTCATACAGGACAAAATCTCAGGAGGCAGGGCTCAGATCACCGGCCGCTTTACCATGGAGGATGCGCGGGATCTGGCAATTGTGCTCAGGGCCGGCGCGCTTCCAGCACCTGTGAAGATCCTGGAGGAACGGACCGTGGGGCCGTCGCTTGGAAAAGACTCTATTGAAAAGGGGAGCAAATCCATGATGATTGCAGCAATAGCCGTAATCATATTCATGATTATCTATTACAGCTTTTCCGGCATCATCGCTAATACGGCATTGATCTTAAACGTGCTTTTTATTATGGGAGGGCTCGCCTTTTTTGGCGCGACCCTGACACTGCCGGGGATTGCGGGAATAGTGCTCACCATCGGTATGGCTGTTGACGCCAATGTCTTGATCTATGAACGCATACGTGAGGAATTGCGGCTGGGCAAAACCCCCAGATCCGCCATTGATGAGGGCTATGCAAAAGCCTGGATGGCGATCTTTGATTCAAATGTCACCACGCTGATCGCAGGTCTCATATTATTTCAGTTCGGGACAGGGCCGGTCAGGGGCTTTGCGGTCACACTCAGCATCGGGATTATAAGTACATTATTTTCCGCCGTCTTTTGCACCAGGATCATTTTTGACTATCTCTATCTACACAGAAATATGAAAAAGATCAGCATTTAGGCAGCAGCTCTGAACATAAGGTAAAGTTAAACTGCCAAACACAACACTAACCTTGAGGGGATCTATGGAAATCATAAGACCTGGAACCAACATAGATTTTATCGGAAAACGCTACATTGCATATGTGCTCTCCGGTTTGATTCTTACCATAACCATCGTCCTGCTGATCTGGAAGGGGCCAAACTTTGGCGTAGACTTTACAGGAGGACTCCTGATACAGGTCAGACTGGATCAGCAGCGAACACCTGATGAGATCAGAAAGGCGCTCCAACCTGTTCAGCTTGAAGACAGTATTATCCAGGAATTCAGCGAAGGGGGGCAACTGGAGTATCTTATCCATACCACCAAAACAGATATTGATATGCAAGGATTGCACGAAAAATTGGAACAGGCACTTGCCATTGAATTCGGAAAAAATGTTGAAATAAGGCGGGTTGAAATGGTAGGCCCCAAGGTAGGAAAAGACCTGAGGCAAAAGGCGCTTTTTGCGATTTACTACACACTGCTGATACTTGCCATATATATTTCCGGCCGGTTCGAG
This sequence comes from Desulfobacteraceae bacterium UBA5623, assembly GCA_002424495.1. Lineage (GTDB taxonomy): Bacteria > Desulfobacterota > DSM-4660 > Desulfatiglandales > Desulfatiglandaceae > UBA5623. The sequence goes on along the minus strand of DIKH01000395.1, from coordinate 11,267 downwards.
GCCAAATGGCTGATGAGCGTTGTAATGGCCGGAGCCCTTGCCCTGGTGGTTGTAATTGCATCCGGTTTTGGGGTCAGCATCACATGGCTGATAGTGATTGCCACGATAGTAACCTTGGGACTGTGCTGTCTGCTGAAACTCAAATATGCCTTTGGTGCAATTGTTGCGCTGATCCACGACATCATGGTCACTGTCGGGGCCTTTGTCCTGACAGACAGGGAATTTTCACTTTCAGTTGTTGCCGCTATCCTTACCATTATCGGCTTTTCCCTGAACGACACCATTGTCATCTATGACAGGATCAGGGAAAACCTGAAACGAGTGAAAAAAAAGTCTTTTCCGGAAATAATCAACATCAGCGTCAATGAGACACTGAGTCGTACCATCCTCACATCAGGCACTGTGTTTCTTGTTCTTGTGTCCCTTTACTTTCTGGGAGGGAGTGTTATAAATGACTTTGCCTTTGCAATGTTGGTGGGGGTCATCACCGGAACCTATTCGACCGTCTATGTGGCAAGCCCCGTTATTTTAATCTGGGAAAATGCACCAGTAAAAAACAGCAAGGGCAAGACATAAGGTTGATATGTAGCAAACTTTTATGGGTTGCGCGTTACGGATTGCGGATTGCTGAGTCCAAAGGTTTCAGTTATGATGGAAAAATCCTCTATATTCATCAATCATAAATCCTTAACTCCTGATTCGTATTTCTATGGATAACGAATTATTCAGAAGGCCCAGGAAAAAGAAACCGCGTTATTCCAGCCCGGCGTTTTTGGCGCCTGCGCTGTTGTTTGCCGCCATTATCTCAGGACTGTGGCTTTGGCGGGGTCTTTACCCTGATGAGCCAAGGTTCAATTTCATGCTGATCAGCGTGAATCAGGAGCCGCAGAAAATGCTGCCCGGGGAGACCATCTCAATCCATCCGACCGACAAGGTCAAGGTGCTAGAAGTATCAACAAATATCCTTTTTAACCGCAATATCCGCCTTGAGTCGGAAGGCTTTGATGTCAAAGCCCTTCAAGAACAGGACTTGGTCATTTCTGCATTGCTGCCCAACCAGGACATGTTTAACCACTATCAGTTCAAGATTCAGGTGATGTTTGAAGACCGTGAATTGGGAAACACCATATGGGACATCAAGCCATATGCAGAGGATTGGCTCGACAAGGCGGATAAGACCATTGATCCAGGGGAAAAAATCGCCCTGCTTGAACAAAGCCTCAAGTTGCTGCCTGATGACAGCCGTGTTCAGAAAAAATTGATTGACGAATACATCAGCCAGAAGCTCTGGAAAAAGGCGGCGCCCATGCTTGAAAAAGCGGCCCAGGAAAACCCCGGTCAGGAGATATTGACCAAGCTTCTAAAGGTCTATAATGCCACGTCCAACAAGACAAAGGCCCTTTCTGTCATGGGAGATCTCCTCAAACTCGACCCTGAAAATCTTGATTTGAGACTACAGTTTGCGGAGAAGCTGGAAGGGGCCGGCCAAAAAAAGTCTGCCATCAGAGAATACGAGACATTGCTCAAGAGGGTGAATAATAATAAGGATAAGCTCTCCCTCAATAAGCGCCTTGGCTATCTTTACTCTGATGCAAAGGAATACAAAAAGGCCATAGACTGCTATCTCACGGCCACAAAATTAGATAAGAATGATTCAAATCTTTACTACAATCTGTCCTACTTGTATGACAAGACAAATCAAAAGGCCGATGCGACCACATATCTGGAAAAGGCTGTAACACTGAACACAAAGGACGTAGACAGCAGGCTGACCCTGGCCCAGGATGCAGCCAACAAGGGAGACATGAAAAAGGCTGAGGCCCACCTTGCTCAAGTCCTCAAGGAAAAGCCATCGCTGATGAAGGCCCTGCTCTTGAAGGCCCAGTTACTGGAAAAGCAGGGCGATAAAAAACAACTGGTGGAAATCTACAAAAAGATCCTTTTACAGGATCAGAACAATTCGACAATACTATACAACATCGCAGCCCTTTACTATGAGACAGGGGATTATAAGTCAAGCCTTGACTATTTTAATAGATATACGAATCTGAATCCAAATGACGTGGCGGCCCACGAGTTTGTCTTTGACATATGCAGAAGGCTTAAGGATGACAAAATGGCCTTTAATGAGGCACAGACCCTGGTCAATCTGAAAAGTAAAAGGACCGACATCTATAATTTTATGTTTGATTACTTAAGCAGGCAGGGCAATTACAATGAAATCATCCGCGTCATGGAAAATGGCCTGAAAGCCAACCCCAATCAGATAGAACTTAGAAAATACCTCCTGTCCGCCTACCTGAAAACCGGGAAGGAAGATCTTGCCATAAGGCAGATGGAAGAATTGCTAAAGGTCAAACCGAATGACACCGGCCTGATGAAAAACATGGCAAGGATACACGAGAAAAGAGGCAGATACACCAAGGCGCTGGAACTCTACAAAAGGATAATCAGCATATCACCAGGCAATGAAGAGGCGGAAGAGGCCTATCTCAGGCTTAGACTGAAGACAGTAGGCCGTGGTGGTTCGTAATCATGACCACACAGGACCAAAAACCTCATATTCATGTCACAGCCGGACTGATACGGAAAGATGGTAAGATCTTGATCACAAAAAGGCCCAAGGGGAGCCACCTTGAGGGATACTGGGAATTCCCTGGAGGAAAGCAGGAAAGAGGCGAAGACTTACAAACCTGCCTTGAAAGAGAACTCCAGGAGGAGGTTGGACTTAAGGTCAGGGCTGAGGAGAAGTGCTTAACAATTTTCCATGAGTATGAGACCAGACGGATTTCACTGCATGTTATGGAATGTACTCTCCTGACCGGTGAACCAAAGGCCCTTGAATGTCAGGAATTCAGGTGGGTTGACGCTGTCGAACTCAAAAATTTTCAATTTCCCCCACCGGACCTAAAGGTGATTGAGTTTCTATACCGGGCGAGTAATCATTCCCAATGCCCTTGAAATAAGCCCCCCCAACAGCAAACGGAAAAACCATGATTGATCTCCTTGAATGCACACCCATTGCCCAGTTTGTCATAGGGCTGGACCATAAGGTGACACACTGGAACCGTGCATGTGAATTGCTGACAGGCCGTTTTGCCGTAGAAATGATCGGGACGGACCGTCAATGGGAGCCTTTTTATCCATCTAAACGCCCCGTCCTGGCAGACCTTATCCTGGATCAGGATTTCAGACATTTTAAGCAGTTCTACCAGGGCAAGAGGGCATCAAAATCAGAGATAATTCCTCAGGCATGGGAGGCGACAGACTATTTTCAAAACCTCGGGGGCAAACCCCGTCATGTATTTTTCCTGGCAGCACCCCTATATGACAAAAACCGACGGATAACCGGCGCAATAGAGACACTTCAGGATATCACGAGAAGGGTTCAGGCGGAAAATGAGCTACGTTCGAGTGAAGAGAGATATCGTGTACTTACCGAAAATATCGCCGACGGCGTAATACTTATTCAGGATGGAAAGATCATTTTCTCAAATCAGGCCATAGCCGGCATAATGGGCTATCCCAATGCGGATGATCTGTTGGGGAAACGTCTGGACGACATCGTTTCACCGGATTTCAAACAAATCATCCACAATATGAAAGAAAAGTTCGACAGGGGCAGGTCAATTGAAGGGGTTATTCAATTTCAGGGCCGCAAGGCCGACGGACATGATGTCTGGATCGAGGCACACAACAGCTCCATTATGTGGGACGAAAGACCGGCGATCCTTACTGCCATGCGTGATATCACCGAGGCGAAGCTAAAGGAACTGGCCATTCTCGATGAGGCTGAACACCTGCGGAGGGAAAACCAGAGGCTCAGATATTCCATTAAAGATCAACACGGCCTTGGCAGAATTATCGGAAAGAGCAAGGCCATGCAGGACATATACGAGTTGATCATCAGGGCCGCAGAGACTGACAACAACGTGATCATATATGGTGAATCAGGGACCGGCAAGGAACTTGTTGCACGGGAGATCCACAAGCTCAGCAGCCGTAACAGGGGAGAGTTTGTACCGGTTAACAGCGGCGCAATACCGGAATCCCTCATAGAAAGAGAGTTTTTCGGCCATAAGAAGGGAGCCTTTACAGGAGCTATTGCCGACACCCAGGGCTATCTGGATATGTCAGACGGCGGCATCCTTTTTATGGACGAAATAGGCGATCTCAGTCTGAATATGCAGGTAAAATTGCTCCGCGCCATTGAAGACGGCGGATACACGCCCGTGGGGAGCAACAAAATAAGAAGGTCCGACTTTCGTATTGTTGCCGCAACAAACAAGGACCTCAAGGATATGATACAAAAGGGCCGGATGAGAAGAGATTTCTTCTACAGGCTCCACGTCATACCCGTCCATCTGCCTGCATTGCGGGACCGGAAAGAGGATATCCCCTTACTGGTCGAGCACTTTCTTCAATCCCTTGGCGCTGAGCAGGAAATATCCACACTTCCCGATAAGGTGATGGAGGCATCTGCAAATTATGACTGGCCCGGCAATGTAAGGGAACTTCAAAACATGATCAGACGATACCTTACCGTAGGCAGGCTTGATTTTATTGATCTTGACTCCCCCACATCCCCTGAAGGCAAAAGGGAAGATGCTTCCGATCTCACCATAAAAAGAATTGATCTGTTCAGCACTGTAGAAGATCATGAAAAAAGCCTGATCATCAAGGCCCTCAATGAAAACCAGTGGCACAAGGACAGGACTGCTTCCGCCCTGGGCATATCACGCAGGACACTTTTCAGAAAACTCAAAAATTACAAACTGACTTAATCCCCGATTAAGAATAACTCCAAGTCCTGGCGCACAACATAAGGCACGAAATGAGCCAGCCTTGGCATACCTGTCATTTAATTTTAATTTCAGCATGTTAGGTGCCATACGCAATATCCGGGTGCCATAACTGGCACACTCCTTGGAATCCGCATCCTAACTCGTTTCATTTAGCGCTTCATATTATATATGCTATTTCAACAAGTTGAAGCCAGATCACTTTTAATGGCACATGCCTTGCTCTAATGTGGGTCAGGCACACGATAAAGCAACCTCAAAAGATTTCCACAGGAAACAACATTGAAAAAGACATCCAAAAACAGCTACTGGCCGGATCAATATGTGGCAAAGCG
>DIKH01000395.1:3133-6044 GCA_002424495.1 Desulfobacteraceae bacterium UBA5623 | reverse complement strand
AATTTTACCGACCTCGAAATCGTAAGGCTTTTAAGCCTTAAAAACAAGACATTCACCCGTATTGCCGATCAAACTGCATCACAGAGTTTCAATGTAAGGTTCTTTTATCTGGGCTCAGCAAAGGGCAAGGCACTTGCTGAGAATAAACGCTTCATCACCCCGGTTAATCTCTCGGCAGTGCCGTATCTGTTTAAGAGCAGGCAACTTCCCATACACGTTGCACTCATTCAGGTATCCGAACCGGATGATTTTGGCTGGATGAGTCTAGGGGTAAGCGTGGACGTTACACTGGCTGCGGCCCAGTCAGCCGATCTTGTTATTGCCCAGATCAACCCCAATATGCCGCGCGTGATGGGCAATAGCTTCATACATGTAAACGGGATAGACATCTTAGTCGAGCATGAAGAAGAACTGCTTACAATCGGCAAGATTGAGGAAGATCAGTCTGCCAACCTGATCGCCAGGCACGTTGCACGCCTTGTCGAGGATGGCTCCACGCTCCAGGTCAGCATGGGGGCAACACCTCAGGCGCTCCTGCTTGCCCTGGCGGAAAAAAATGACCTTGGCGTACACACTCAGACAATCACGGATCGTTTTATGAGTCTGGTTTCCATGGGTGTTATTACGAATAAACAAAAGGGGTTTAACGAGGGAAAAATGGTCGCAAGCGGTGCAATCGGGTCAAAAAACCTCTACGAGTTTCTTCACGACAATCCCTCGATAGAGTTTCACCCGTCTGACTATGTCAATGACCCGAGGATTATCTCAAGACACAATAAAATGGTAGCCCTGAATGTTGCAATGGCGATGGATCTTACCGGCCAGGTAGCGGCAGACGCCATGGCATATAACCATCTCTATGGTCTGAATGGAATTATGGATTTTATCAGGGGGGCCACAATGGCTGCAGGCGGAAAAAATATCCTTATACTTCCCTCCGTGACAAATGGTGGAAAGAGCAGTTGTATTGTGCCGGTCTTAAACGACTCCCCCATTGTTATTCCCAGGGGGGATGTTCAATATGTAGTCTCTGAATACGGTATTGTTAATCTCTTCGGAAAGAGCCTTCAGGAAAGGGCAATAGCCATGATCACCATCGCACACCCGGATTTCCGCGCCGAACTGTTTTATATGGCCAGAGACATGGGGCTGGTGGGAAAGGAAAGAAATCCTGCAGGGACAATAACCAGCGTATACCCCCAGCAAACAGAAAACACCATATTGATCGAGGGTCAAAGGGTGTTTCTAAGGCCGGCCCTGCCGACCGACGAGCGTGCAATACAGGAACATTTTTATAACCTTGACCACAAAGATGTAATCAGCCGTTTTCTGCACGAAAAAAGCTCATTTGTTCGCGATGATGTAGCCGAGGTATTACAGGTGGACTACAATCATGACATGACAATCATTGCCGCTATCGGAGACCCTGGCTTTGAAAAGATCATAGCCATTGGCTGCTATTTTCTTGATGAGGAAACCAACCTGGCCGAAGTGGCATACAGCGTTGACAAGGCCTGGCAGGGAAAAGGCATCTCCACAGTTATCCAGGAAAAACTTTCAGCCTTTGCCCGCGATCACGGCATTGGAGGACTTATTGCCTATACCTCAGCCGGCAATCGCTCAATGTTACGCCTTTTTCAGAAACTTCCTTACAAAATCACAAGAAAATACGACGGGGAGATGATTACACTGATAACAAGGTTTGAAAAGCCTGAACAGGCTTTTTAAGAAGATTATAACAACACAAAATGGAGGGCGACAAAATGGAAAATAAAGAAAAATGCTACGATGCACACCTTAAGACCTATCAGGAGATTGCACACATAAAGGGAAGAGATGAATATGAAAAGCTCTACTCCCGGTCAATCAATGACCCTGAGGGGTTCTGGGCGGAACAGGCAAAGAAGTATCTGTCATGGGAAAAGGATTGGGACTTTGTTCTTAAATATGATTTTAACAAGGCGATTATAGAGTGGTTTGGCGGAGGGATCATCAATGCCTCTTACAATTGTCTTGATCGTCACATTGAAAAATCAGGAGACAAGGTCGCATACTACTGGGAAGGCGATAATCCAGAGGATACCAGGGTAATAACATACAGAGGGCTTTATCAACAGGTAAACAAAATGGCCGCTTTCTTGAAGTCCGCCGGTATAACAAAAGGAGACCGGGTAATAATTTATATGCCTGTTGTTGTCGAGCTTGTAGTTTCAGTCCTTGCTTGCGCGAGGATCGGGGCGATTCACGGTGTCGTCTTTGGTGGATTCAGCGCCGAATCCCTTGCAAACCGCATTAAAAACTGCGGGGCGAAAATGGTCATTACAGTGGACGGGGCGTTCAGGGCAGGAAAGACAATTCCATTTAAAAAGACCGTTGACGCCGCTGTTAAAGATAATCCGGATGTGAAATCGGTCATCGTCTTTGACCACGCCGGCATGAAAACGGAAATGAATCCCGGCCTCGATATCTGGGGCCATGAGGTGCTTTTCAACCAGGACCTGCCATCCTATATTGCACCCGAGCCAATGGACGCTGAAGATCCGCTGTTTATCCTCTACACCAGCGGAAGCACCGGCACGCCGAAAGGTGTTGTCCATACCCACGGCGGTTATCTGCTATACGCAGCCATGACAACCCACCTGGTTTTTGATATAAAAGAAGATGATGTACTGTGGTGCACAGCGGACATGGGCTGGATCACCGGGCACAGCTACGGGATTTACGGCCCTCTGATCAACGGGATCACAAGCGTTATCTTTGAAGGTGTGCCCACCTATCCAGACTTTGACCGTTATTGGCAAATCATCTCAAAATACGGAGTCTCAAAGTTCTACACTGCGCCGACAGTAATCCGTTCCCTGGCAAAAGAAGGATCAAAACATGTTGAAAAGCATGATCTTTCTTCACTAAA
>DIKH01000395.1:0-3108 GCA_002424495.1 Desulfobacteraceae bacterium UBA5623 | reverse complement strand
TGAACCCTGAGGCCTGGCGCTGGTATTATCATTATGTAGGAAAGGACTGGTGCCCTATCATGGATACCTGGTGGCAGACAGAGACAGGCGGGCACATGCTGACACCTCTTCCAGGCACTGTGCCCATTAAACCCGGCTCTTGCTCATTTCCCTTTTTCGGTGTGGAGCCTGTAATCATTGATGACGTTGGGGAAGAAATAAAGTTTCCGGGTCAGGAAGGCGTGCTCTGCATTAAACGGCCCTGGCCCGGCATGGCGAGAACGGTCTACGGAGATCATGAACGTTATATAGAGACATACTTCAGTCAGGTTCCTGGCATGTATTTTTCAGGTGACGGCGCCAAGAAAGATGAAGACGGCTATTACTGGATCATCGGACGTGTTGACGACGTGATTAATGTTTCCGGTCATCGCATGGGAACAGCTGAAATAGAATCCGCACTGGCGACCCATAACCTTGTGGCTGAGGCAGCGGTTGTCGGATACCCGCATCCGATTAAGGGACAGGGCATTTATGCCTTCGTCACCCTTAACACTGGTGTAATCAAGTCCGATATGATAAAAAAGGAACTTAACAGCATCGTTAGAAGTGAGATAGGGCCGATAGCACATATTGATGTAATCCAGTGGGCCGATGCCCTTCCCAAGACCAGGAGCGGCAAGATCATGAGACGCATCCTCCAGAAAATTGCGGGAGGCCTGACAGACGATCTGGGAGATACATCCACCATCTCTGATCCGGAAGTAATTAACTATCTGATAAAAGAAAGGATTGCCCTTCAACTTGAAGCCCCGGCACAAAAGCCAGACCCTGTGCCGGCCAAGGCATGATCAAACCCGGACAAAGGTGCGGTAAACCGCTATGCAAAGAATAGGCGTTATAAGAGACGATAGATTTTTTGAGCACAAACCGGGCCACACACACCCTGAGCATCCGCACCGGCTCAGGGTGATCTACCGCATGCTGGATAAGGATTTTGAAAACGATTTGATTTCTATCCAGCCCAAACTTGCGTCTCTTGAGCAGCTTGAGCTTGTACACACCCCGACCTATATAAAAAAGGTATTTAAGACCGCGGAACACAATTTTTCCTGTCTTGCGCCGGACACCCCGGCCAGCGCAAAGTCTTGCCTTGCTGCATGTCTTGCGGCAGGAGGGTGCATAGAGGGGTTAAATGCACTTTTTTCTAAGATGTGCGACATATGTTTTTGTCTGGTGCGTCCGCCAGGGCATCACGCCCTGGCTGATCGCGCAGGAGGCTTTTGCATATTCAATAATGCGGCTATTACCGCCAGGTATGCCATCAAGGCCTATAAGCTGAAGCGGGTTCTGATACTGGACTTTGATGTTCATCATGGTAACGGTGTCAATGACCTGTTCTACGACTGTAATGAAGTGATGTATATGTCCACGCATGACAATTTCTTATATCCATATACCGGTGACTTTGAAGAAACTGGAACAGGCGAAGGAGAAGGTTACACGATCAACATCCCCATACCCAGGCAATTTAATGACGAAGATCTCTACCATGTGTATCATGAAATCTGCCATAAGGTGTTTTATCTCTTCCATCCTGAACTTATTATAGTATGCGCGGGCTTCGACGCCCATGAAAGAGACCCAATCGGAAGATCACACATGACAGAGAAGTTATACGGCTGGCTGACCACACTTTTTTTAAGACTCCGGGCCGGTATCAACCGCCCTCCCCTCCTTTTTGTATTGGAAGGGGGCTATGATTTCAGGGGATTAAGCTATTCCGTAGGAGAGGTCCTGAAGGCCATGACACAATACACTGACAAATCCGTTTTGCCTGATGTGGAATCAGATCATGGCGGAAGGCTTGTGGAGAAGGCAAAACAAATCCATGCAAAATATGGCGTATGGCTCTAGACTTTAATAAATTGATTTTGGACTGCGTTATCGGTCGGAATTCCTTGTGCGGCGTACTGGTAGTACGCCTCCGCGGATTCCTCCCTCTGGCCTTGCCAAAATCATTTTCTTAAAGTCTAGCGATCATTAAACAGGCACATAATTTGAGGTACCCATGATAAAAGCAAGAATACCTGCACAAAATCCCGACGCGAATCTCGGACGCTATGAAAATGCCTACAAGGCATTTTCCTGGACTGAGGCGCAAGAGCAATTTTCCTGGTTCAAGACAGGTAAAATCAATATCACATATGAGGCCATTGACAGGTGGGCGGACGACCCTGAAAAAAAAGAAAAAAAGGCCTTTGTATTTGATTATGAAAACCGCATCACTTCATATACATACGCCGAGGTCAAAGAGTTGGTATGCCAGTGGGCGGCCTTGCTTACATATTACGGATTCAGCTCCGGAGACAGGCTCTTCATCTATCTTCCTCCATGCCCCGACATCTACTTCGCCATACTGGCCTGTGGCAGACTGGGTGTGATCTTCACACCGCTTTACCAGACACTGGGTTATGAGGAATTGGAAGAGCGGATAAGGGACGCCGCGCCGCGCGGGGTAATCACACATCCCGATTTTGCGGAAAAACTGCCCGTTGAAGCCATGGGCACGGTGGAAAATGTATTCTTTGCCGAAGGACCTTTGCCGGGACTGTTTACAGGTGAAGTCGCTGTAAAAGATCTGATATCGCAGATGCCAAAGTCATTGGAACCAGTGTGGGTCAAGGCCGACACAGCGCTCTATCTGGTATATTCTTCAGGTTCAACCGGCCCGCCCAAGGGTGTCATCCATGCACATGGCGACATGACAGGACATATGGTTACGGCAAAAAATGTCCTGGATATTCACGATGACAGCATCCTGTGGACAGACGCTGACCCGGCCTGGGTTACCGGCACTGTCTACGGCATTTTTGCCCCTCTTCTTTGCGGGGCGACCTCCGTCATTCAGGCTGATCCATTTTCATCCTCCACCTGGTATCGCACCCTTGAAAGGCATAAGGTTTCTATCTGGTATACAACGCCCCTGACTGTAATGAAACTGATGGAGACAGGAGAAGATCTTCCGACCAGGTATGACTTTTCCAGTCTGCGTCATATCGCCACTGTGGGAAAGTCCCTGATACCGGAGCAGTTTTACTGGGTTAAGAAAAACCTGAGGCTTTCTCC
>DIKH01000424.1 GCA_002424495.1 Desulfobacteraceae bacterium UBA5623 | reverse complement strand
CGAACATCCTGGTAATATTGACGGCAGTGGTATGGACCATTGATTTCAGGTAATCCACTGCCCCGATGGAAGAAAATTCTGACCTGGAATTGCTGAAAAAGGATTTATAAATATTCCTCTGAACAGAGGGACTTCCGTGGGTCGAGCCAAAGGCCACACCCAGCCTGCCAGAAGTTATAAAATCCTGGGTGAGCCCCGCCTTTTCAAAGACATCTTTGGCCACCTGGCAGGCATAGAATGAAACAGGCCCCATAGTTTTGCGGTGCTCGCGTTTGAAATTAAACTCTATCGGGTAAGAGACTGTCCCAAAGACACCGGACTGAATGTAGTCTGAGAGCAGTCCGTCATCCCGCAGTTTCTCGACCCCGGATATCCCCTCCTTCAGGCTTTTTATGATTTCCTTTTTTGTATGTCCGATCGGCGTTATTGCGGAACATTCGGTGACTACGACTCTTCTTTCCATGCCTATGTCCTGGCCGATTCCAGGGTCTGGATATAGTCCAGGACCTGGTTAATGGTCCGAATGGTCATGGCCCCTTCTTTTTCCTCCCTGGTCAGCTTTGTGCCGAGCATGATCTCGATCTCTCTTAACAGTTCAATGGCATCAATGCTGTCAAAGCCGTGCATTTCCCTTAGGTCGTCATCCAGACCGGGGTTATCAAATTCAAATGTCTCCTTGCAAATTCTTATGATCTCTGATTTTATCTGATCCCTTGTCAAATGTTTTGATCTCCCCCTCAATAGTTATGCCTGATAGGCCTATCATTTCTTCCCGCAAATATCAATACTAATGGAATTATCTCCTCCGGTCACTCACCGGAAGTCAAAAAAATGACCTTCGCGAGGTTAAATTTCGTTTCACCATATTGACTCTATGAAATAATATGCCAACATGTGGAAGGCAATTGCCCACAAATAGTGGTAATCTTTTATATACCATGAGGCCTGCCGTCAAATTTGTACCTTAACCATGTGGTAATTCATGGTAAATATTTTTTATAATCATTTTAATGTCAGGCATGAATATTGCTAATACGATATAACGTTTTTCCAAATTAGAGATCCACATTGATTCCTTGTTGTTTTTGATTGCAAGTATGTTCGTAAATTATTGCTGTTCGTCATCTGTGTGCGCCCATGGAATTGATTACATATCTCTCAAAAAAGGGTTCAAAAAGTCTTCAGAAATCTGCCTTCCATTCCCTCCATTGTTCGGATTTTGCTAATTTTAAAAGTCGAGTAGGTTGGGTTTCCAAACCCAACAATCTGATCAGTTGGGTTGCTTCGCTTAACACAACTAGGGTCGGGCCATGGAGAGTGGACTGCTTGATTTTTGATCACAATACGGGAGGCGCTTTTCCTGCCAATTCTGGTAGGTGACAAATAGGAAGAAGTGGTGTATGAACCAACCCAAAACTTACTGTCAAAGAGGATTAAGCTATATTCAGGAGGAAATTTTATGAAAAAGTTCAGTATTATTTTCTTGTTAGTAGTAGCATGTTATATTGTCCCCCCCCATAATATGCACATACACACCCGGAATTCTCTCTAATCCACCTTAAACCGCTCCACGCGCGCTTCTTTTACAACACTGTCTAATTTAAATATTGCTACAACATAAATGGTAGCTTCTCAAATATGGGTTTAACCACCGCGTCCGCCCCTGTTCCGGAGCCGGCCATCATTTTCTTGATGGCTACGGGGCTTGCAGGGGTGTTCGGAATCGGCAAGAAAAAATTTATTAAAAACGTTTAAAAGAAATATCAATACATTGGGTAGGTTTTACTTCTGATAAAGCCAAACTGCCTGCATAAAAATATCCATCCGTAAGGCAGTACGGAAAGCCACGGATTTTTTATAAGTTTTAAAAATAGCCGGGCTGCCGGAAGTTGAGTAACAACTTTTGACGTCCCGGCTTTTTCTTTTTCCGGGCTGTAGATGAGAGTTCGCAATAAGTGGAGACTATTATGGAGAAGAATCGAAGAGTTGTTCTGTCGCTGATTGGGGCTTTGGCCCTTATTTTTGTTCTTACTATCCCGATTATTTCATATGCCGAGACAAATGTGACCAGCAAAGTACAACTGATCTCGTCCAAGATGAAGTTTGACCGCAGAAGCAGCACTAATTCCCTGAATGTATATCTAAAAAACATTTCACAGGATGAACTTCTTACACCTATCAAGGTTGTAATTGAAAGCATAAGCGACAGCCGTGTTACAGTGGCTAATCCTGACGGCGTAACCGCTGGCGGAAGGCCTTATTTTGCATATGTAACGGTGTCCGGCAGCCTTTCTCCGGGTGAAATCACTGCCAAAAAGAGATGGGCATTCGCAAACTCAAAGAGGGTAAAATTTACCTATACCACAACTGTTTGGGCGGAAATAAAACAGAAAGAAACCGATTCGGATGGAGATGGCGTGCCGGATAGCGCCGACCACTGCCCCAATGATCCAAACAAGGTCGAACCTGGGGCATGTGGCTGCGGAAATCCTGACACAGATTCAGATGGCGACGGGGTGCCGGACTGCATTGACGGCTGTCCAAATGATGCGAATAAGACTTCTCCGGGCACGTGCGGCTGTGGGGTAACTGACACGGATTCAGATGGGGATGGAATTCCCGATTGTCACGATGGCTGCCCTAATGACCCGAATAAGACCGCGCCAGGCATTTGCGGATGCGGAAAGGCGGATATTGACTCTGACGGAGATGGTACTCCTGACTGTATTGATGCATGTCCTAATGATCCTAATAAAACAAATCCCGGCGCATGTGGGTGCGGGGTTCCCGATATAGATTCTGATGGTGACGGGGTGCCTGACTGCAAGGACGCTTGCCCTGGTACGCCAATAGGCGAACCGGTTGATGGGGATGGTTGTTCGAATTCTCAGAGGGTATCTGGGGTTATTGGACCTGAAGGGGGAACGCGTGAGGTTGATGATCGTGCTAGCCCATTTTTTGGGTATAAAATTTTTGTTCCTGAAGGTGCATTTGAAGGAAATGTCGTTTTGAAAATGTCCCAGCAAAGCATCATACCAGAGTTGCCTGAATGCCTAGCTTCCGCCGGGGAAGGGATAATATTAGAGACAGACCCACAAATGATAGGCTTCAAAAAATTCTTGCGGATAGAAATACCTTATGATGAAATTGATGACATCCAGAATCTTGGGGTGGTTACCTATGTCGAAAAACATAATAAATGGTCATCAGCTAATGTTATTGGAATTGACCAAAATAAAAAAGTAATAACTATAATTACAGATCACTTCACTATATTTAATCAATTCTGTCCGGTTAGCCAAA
>DIKH01000306.1 GCA_002424495.1 Desulfobacteraceae bacterium UBA5623 | reverse complement strand
GTTTCCGTTTGAAATTGATGGGGCCGTAGTCAAGGTCAACCAATTGGCCCTTCAGGCGAGACTCGGCCAGAAGTCAAGGAGCCCCAGGTGGGCCTTTGCATGTAAGTTCAGCCCCACACAGGAAACCACCAGGATAACGGCAATTGATGTCCAGGTGGGCCGAACCGGCGCCCTTACCCCTGTTGCCCATCTTGAACCAGTCGAGGTAGGAGGGGTGTTTGTAAAAAGGGCGACACTCCATAATCAGGAGGAGATCAACAAAAAGGACATCCGGGTGGGCGACACCGTGATCATTCAGAGGGCCGGAGACGTTATCCCGGAGGTGGTAACGCCAATCAAGTCAAAAAGGACCGGAGAGGAAAAGGTCTTTGTCATGCCCGCGCAGTGTCCGGTCTGCGGCGGCGGGGTGGGAAAAAAGGGAGGGGAAGTGGTGCTCAGGTGCCTTAACCCCAATTGCCCTGCCCAGGCCAGGGAGTCGCTTAAGCACTTTGTCTCAAAAGGGGCCATGAATATCGAAGGACTCGGTGACAAGATCATCTCGCAATTAATAAAAAAGGGCCTGATCTCTGATGAGGGGGACATATACGGTCTTGGCTTTGATGATCTTTTAAAACTGGACAAGATTGAAAAAAAGTCCGCGGAAAATCTCTTGTCAGCCATTGAAAAGAGCAAGAAAACCACCCTTGCCAGGTTCATCTATGCCCTGGGCATAAGGCACGTGGGTGAGCATGTTGCAGAGCTTATTTCAAACAGCCTTGGCGATATTAAATCTATTGAAAACGCCACTGAAGAGGATATATCCAGGATAAAAGGTATTGGAAAGGAAATAGCCGGGAGCATTGTCTCTTATTTTGAAGATGAATCCAACAAGACATTGATTGAACGGCTGCTTGCGGCGGGGATTGAATTTGAGAAGGTCGAAAGGCCCGAGGTTTCATCGGCCATTTCAGGAAAGTCCTTTATAATTACCGGCGCCCTCAATTCCATGGAGCGCTCCCAGGCCAGGGAATTGATCGTCAAAAAGGGCGGCAGGTTTGTATCATCCCTGAGCAGCAAGACTGATTTTCTGGTTGTAGGCGATTCCCCCGGCTCCAAACTTGAAAAGGCAAGGCAGCTGGGTGTAAAGATTATTGATGAGAATGAATTCTTGTTACTGGTGGGAGAAGACAATGGATAATATAAGGGTTCGTCTCGTAATCAGCGGAAGGGTTCAGGGGGTGTGGTTCAGGGAATCAACACGCAGGGAAGCCGTGGGCCTGGGGGTTACCGGCTGGGTGAAGAACCGGCCCGACAGGGCGGTAGAGGTCCTGGCAGAGGGGTCTGAAGACCAGGTGCAAAGGCTGGTGTTGTGGTGCCACCATGGTCCGCCCTCTGCAAGGGTGGACGGTGTGAAGGAAACCCCGGAGAAATGGACAGGGGAATTTGATTCCTTTGAAATAGTTTTCTGGTAAGAATAATAGTCAAACCTTTTAACAGGAAGGCTCGTCATATGTATACAAAGTACAAGATACGGTTTGTGGGTTTTTTTCACGTTGCCCTGTTCATCCTTTTGGTTACAAGTGTCGGCTGCGGCATAACAAGGTCAATGGTTGGCGTCATAAAATCTGAAGAGCCAGTTATCAAGAAAAAGATCATGGTTTTTCCGCCCATCAACCATTCCGGCCTTACGCAGGAAAAGGCGGCCAGGATATCAACAGACCTGACCGAGGCCTTAAAGCAATCGCCCCGCCTCTTGCTCTGTAATCCTACCGAAGATTTCTCATTGCCTTCAGAGAACGACATCGACCAATATGGGGTTGTATATAATCGTCCCGATATGACTATAAGGGCAAGGGCGATGAATATAAACGGCCTTATCGCTCCGTATCTTCCCCCCATCGAGCAAACAAGCGGCAGGTCCGGCATATGGCCGTTTCGTCACCCCACCGAAATCTACAAGATGTCTTTGGTTATAAATGTGATAAACCCCGAAAACGGGTGTCTTTATCTGACAGACCTGGGCTCCGAGGAGGTTGCTTTTCAGCCGGATGAGATAGAAGACCTCAACAAGCAGGAAATTTATGATAAGGTCTTGGAAAAGGCGCTGCCCGGACTCTTAAAACGCCAGGCTGGCGCGGTAATTGACAGGCTGGTCAAAGAACCATGGACAGGGAATATAGTGGAAATTGACGATGGTGTCATCAGGATCAATGCTGGAAGTGATGAAGGAGTAGTTCCCGATCAGATCTTTTCCGTATATTCGCAAGGGGAATCAATCAGCAGCCAATCGGGCAGGACATTTACTCTTTCGGGCGAAAAATTGGGCGTTATCAGGGCTGTCACGGTAAATGAGCAATATACACTGGCAGAGACTGTGGAAGGCGGGCCTTTTTACCCCGGACAGAAAATTGTGTTCAACCCCGAAGAAAAGCTTCCCTAAACGTCGGCCCTAAGCATTTCTCTTGCGTGTGCGATCGCACTTTGCGTGATCGTCTTGCCTCCCAGGAGGCGCCCTATTTCCTGGAGCCTTGCGTCATCGTCCAACTCTGAGATGACTGTCTGGGTCCTGCCATGGGCCACCTCCTTTTTGACAACGAAATGGACACTGCCTTTGCTTGCTATCTGCGGCAGATGGGTGATGCAGATGATCTGATGATATTGGGCAAGGGCAAGGACCTTTTCTCCCACCACCTCTGCTGTTGCGCCGCTTATCCCTGAGTCAACCTCGTCAAATATGATTGTCTCCACTGATGCAGTGCGGGCAAGGATAGTCTTTATCGCCAGCATTATCCGGGAAAGCTCTCCGCCGGAGGCGATCCTTGATAGCGCCCGCAGATCCTCCCCCACATTGGGAGCGATCATAAACTCGACGCGATCAAGACCTTCGGGCCGCATTTTTTTGATTATGTCAGTCTCTGAATCCCCTTCCTGTACCTGGTCAAACATCACCTCAAAAAGGGTGCTTTGCATGTGCAATGACTTCAGTTCCGTTTCTATCGCCTTTTTAAGCTCCCTGGCCGCCTTTTTCCTCTGTGCTGAAAGGTCCGCAGCCTGTGCAATAATATCACCGGAAAGCCTCTTCTGCTCTTCCTCCAATTGCTTAAGACGCGCCCCTTTTTCCGTCATATCATACATCATGGACCCAAGCCTTTCCCGGAATTTGATGATGTCTTCGAGACTGGGACCATATTTGCGCTTGAGCCTGTTTAAAAACTCAAGCCTGTCTTCCACCTCATTAAGCCTGTCCGGGTCTATCCGGATCTTTTTTTGAAAGTCCCTTAGCGCATAGGCAATGTCTTCCAGGGAGATCTCCGCCTCCTTAAGTCCATCTCTGATAGAACTCAGCCCGCTGTCTATCTCAACGCCTTTTTCAATCCTCCTGGTCAGTTGAGCAATCACAGCGAGCACGGAATCATTCTGTTCATAAAGGCCCTGGTATCCTTCATGGACAATTTCCCGCATCTCCTCTGCGTGCTGGAGCCGCCTTTTTTCTTCAATAAGTCTTTCGTCTTCACCAGGGGTTATCTCGGCACCATCAATTTCTTCGATCTGGAATTGGGTGAGTTCCTGCTTTTCCGATATGTCCCGGATCTGATTTTTCAGGTGACGTATTTCTTCTTTCAAGGACTGATAAAGGTTGAATTGCTCGGTCAGCCTTGCCCGCTCTTCATTCAGCGAGCCGAAATCGTCAAGCAAAAAAAGGTGATTATCGGGCCTTAGGAGGACCTGGTTTTCATGCTGGCCCGAGATGCTGATCAAAAGGCTGCTAAGCCTAGAGATCATCTGGAGGGTAACCATGGAGCCGTTAACGGATATCTTGTTTCGGCCCTCGCCTGAAACGGTCCTCTTGATCAACAGGTCCCCATCAAAGGGGATGGAAAACTCTGACAATGAGGCGGCAACAAGGGAATTTTCAGGAAATGAAAACAGCGCCTCCACCCTGGCCTCTTTGCATCCGCTGCGGATGAGATCCGCCGAGGCCCGGCCTCCAAGGATAAGATTGACTGCATTGATAATGATGGATTTACCCGCACCGGTCTCACCTGATAAGATATTGAGGCCGGGCCTCAGGGTGATCTCAAGGTCTTTTATGATGGCAAAATCCGATATGTTTAGTTGAACGAGCATATAGGCGGTAAGAAGAATAGTTTTTGTTCAGACACCATGAAGACCGGGGTATAAAGACTGAATAAAAGAAAAGATGCGTAAAAGCAACTCCTTATTATTATAAGCTGCAAATTCTTTTTCAGTGGTGTGAGAGATGGGAGGTTGCTTTTCTTTAACTTATAAAACAGCTAATGTAAAGAAAATCAGTAATTTCCGGTTAAGTATTTGCATAGGTTGAATTTGTTGAAGGAATTATGTTGCTGTCAAATTCAGAATCAAGAGAGTGATTTTCAGCATCAAGCATTTCATTTTGAATTTTTATGCGGAGCTCGCGAACTCTTTTGATGGAAACTTTCTCGTTATGATGCTCACGGCAATAAATGGCGAGCAATAGATAGGTG
>DIKH01000322.1 GCA_002424495.1 Desulfobacteraceae bacterium UBA5623 | reverse complement strand
CGCCGTGCTTGACGACCTTCTCATCTCGCTGGAGAAGAAAGGCCTTGTCAGGCTCTATCGGGACAAGAAAGGCATCGCTTTGGCAAAGGCAACCTATGAAGGCCTCAACAAGGCCCATCCGCAGGAATACTACCAATGGTTTCCGTCATGGATCAATAACGGGAAGGACAGGATTTTTTAGAGGAGAGTATGACATAGAAAAGCAGATTTTGAGGTATTTCCCTGTGCGACTAACGACTTGAGTCAAGACATAAAAGAAAAGGAGGCGAGAGAGCAGTGGTAGTGGAGTAAACAATAGGCATATGACATGCAAATTAAAAGGAGGAGGGATTTGCTATGAGCATGGAAAAGTTATACAAACAGTTTTCCGATGTCCATCCGAACATTGTGTTGAAGAGCGAGATCTTGCGAACGGGTATAGACTTAAGCAAGGCGGCTATCGATAATTTCAGCCGGAGGGATGACCTCCTGTGGAAAGGGTTTCATCTCTTCTCGTACGACTGGGATAAGACGAAGGTGTATGGAGACAAGATCCCCTGGTACGGTCACCTCGAAGATGGCTGTTTCTTCATGATTCGGACTCATAACGCTTCGCCTTACCTCCTCGACATGGAAGGCAACATGTTTGTCATTCGGGAGAAGACAAGCAATGAAGTGCTTGCAAAGAACGTGTGGTTTGAACGCAAGCCCAGATTCTACGACATGAAAACCTCAGCGGGACACCAAATGGGCGCAATTGTCCAGGGCCAGGGTCGCATGTTGTTTGTGACGATGAACAAATACTGTGAATTATGGAAAAATGGAGAGCAGTGCCTTTTCTGCAACATAAATGCTACAATGAAAGATCAAAAGATGGGCGGCGAAGACGTTGTGGCCAAGTTGCCCCCGGAAGAGATGGCAGATGCAGTCAAAATAGCCCTTGAGGTCGATCCTCACTACAGCATACTTTATATTTCAAGCGGGACAATCCTCAAGACATATCAAGGTAAGACTGAACTCGAATTTTACGAGGAACGTTTAAATGCCCTAAGAGAAAAACTGCACGTAATGATCCCAACTACTGTCCAGATTGCTCCTTATGACGATGAAGGCTGGAAAAGACTCCATGCACTGGGCATTGGAAGTGTCCAACCGAATATTGAAGTGTGGGACAGGGATCTTTTCGAGTGGATCTGCCCCGGAAAGAACAAAAATATCGGCTATGATGAGTGGATAAAGCGGACTATCAGGGCAGTCGATTTTTGGGGACGCGGCAGAATAAACCCGAATTTTGTGATCGGCGTAGAGATGGCAGAGCCCAACGGGTTTAAGGACATTGCCTCTGCAGTCAAATCAACAGCGGGTGGTTGGGATTTCCTGATGAGTCACGACGTGCTTCCACGGTACAATCTGTGGACTCAGGAAGCAGGTTCTGTCTTCGTAGATCAGAAAACTCCTCCAATTGAATATTTTATAGAAGTACAGAAGGCATATGCCGAACTGCGCTGGAAGCACAATTTTGAGCCACCTTATCCGGCAACAATGTTCAGAAATTGTTACGGTCTTAATTGTTTGCAGGATTTCGAGTACTACCACGGTAACAGCACAACCTCTAAAAAGAATCTTGACAAGTATCTGGGTGTGAAGCCGGGTGAGCCAGGGGGATACTTTGACCAGGAGGGATATACCCTTGGAAAATAGGAGGTAATTATGGAAGTTGAAAAAAGACTCGCTGAATTTGTGACACAGACACAATACGAAGATCTGCCCCCTGTGACAGTTAATTTCACAAAAAATCTTATCTTGGGCATAGTAGGGACGGCTGTCGCAGGGGCAACCCAGCCGGATACAAGTATCGTGGTGAATCTGGTTCAGGAGTGGGGCGGGAAGGAGGAAGCGACGGTCTTCGTGTATGGCGGCAAGGTGCCGGCTTACAATGCAGCGTTTGTCAACAGCATTATGGCCCGTGCACTGGACTACGAAGACGGCATGCCCCCGGGAGTCCATATCGGCGCATCGGTAATCCCAACATCCTTTGCAGCCGCAGAACTTGCAGGTGGTTGCAGTGGCAAAGAATTTATATCCGCTGTTACTCTTGGTTCAGAGGTAACCGCAAAGCTTGCCTTGTGTTCGTTTTTTGATGGTTTCGATCCAACTGGGATTGTTAGTGTGATGGGGGCTGCAGCAGCCGCCGGGAGAATTATGGGGTTAAGCTTGACGCAGGCACGCGATACTTTAGCCCTTGCCTTTAATCGGTCTGGAGGAAGTTTTCAGTCAAACATTGACGGTTCACTTGCAGTGACGGCAATACAGGGTTTTGCATCACAGAACGCGATTATCTGTGCGCAGTTGGCACAGAGAGGCATTACAGGTCCCAAAAATTTCATGGAGGGTATTTACGGGTACCTTCACCTCTATGGGAAGGACAAATTCACACCTGAGGATCTGACCAGGGATCTTGGCAAAACGTTCTTATTCCATAACGCTTTGTGTAAAAAGTATCCGAGTTGCGGTTGTACGTTAAGTAGTACGCATGCTGCACTTGAGCTTGTGAAGGAACATGATTTTTCCCCGGAGGACGTGGCACGTATAGAAGTGAGGCTAACACCTTACTGTCATAAGCTTGTAGGCCATAACTTCAAGATGGGTGACAATCCAAGGGTAGATGCCCAGTTCAATGTCCAATATTGCGTAGCCAATGCAATTCTCCGGAGAGGTTCGCAGCTTGAGCATTTCGAGGAATCGTCTATCAGGGACCCGAAGATTGTGGAACTTGTGGAACGCGTTGCAGTTATTCCCGATTCCAGCCTGGAGGAACCAGGAGTAGAATGCACCCTCGGATCTAATGTCAAAATATTTACCAAAAGTAAGGTCGTTTACGAGAAGATGGTCAAGGCTGCCCCGGGCATGCCCAAGAACCCGTTGACCAATGAAGAACATCGTGAACACTTCAAGGATTGCATGCATTACGCACGAAAACCTCTATCAGTGGAAAACAGCAACCAAATTGTTTCAATTATTGACAAACTTGAGGATGCCAAGGATGTACGTAGCCTGATGTCATTATTAACCTAAAAAAGGAGGAACACAATGATAACCAAGATAACGAAAATGTTGGTATGTGTCTTAGCGCTTATCCTAATGGTAGGTTTTTCAAATGGAACAGAGGCTGCTTCAAGCCCTAAGCCTATAGAGTTGCGGGTTGCCAGTTTTCTTCCCGAGATGGATCATCAGAACGTAACATCGAGAAAAATATTTACTGAAATTGAAAAACAAACAGGAGGAAAAGTTCGTTTTGTTTATTATTATGCAGAGACCCTCGTCAAGGCGAAGGAAGCCTATGAAGCAACAGCCAAAGGCCGCTGTGATATCTTTATTGGGATCGTACCGGCCTATACTCCGGGAAGATTTCCTCTGACGTCTCTTGTGGATCTGGCTCCCAATATCCCATACGGAGAAGATGCTTCTATAGCTTTTTGGGAGTTTTTTAATAAGTTCTTGAAAGATGAATTTAAGGACATAAAAATACTCGCAACATTCGTCCAGGTCCCCCAGCATATCCATGCTCGAGCGCCCGTTAAAACCTTTTCCGACATAAAGGGTAAACAAATTAGAATATATGGCGCCGGCAAGGAAATGGTGGAAGCATGGGGGGGTACACCTGTGTTTGTTAGTATACCAGAAACGTATCTATCCTTACAAAGAGGTGTAGTTGACGGTATGTTGGGTCCGTTTAATCAGATGAAACCTAATAAGATGTCAGAAGTAACATCTCATCATACTATTGTAGGGTGTCTTGCGTCACCTTTCCTGGTCGGGATGAATATCAGCAAGTTTAAGGAACTTCCACCGGACGTACAAAAGGCCTTAGATCAGATGGGCGAATCGGCATCCCGACAATATGGAAAGAGCTGGGACGAAGATGAGTTTGCCAATATAGAGTTTTTAAAGAAAGAAGGTGGCCACCAGTTCATCATACTCCCACCTGGAGATCTGGCTCAGTGGAGAAAAAAGGCTGAGTCTATAAATGATAAATACTTAGCGGATTTAGAATCGAAAGGTGTGCCTGCAAAAAAGATTTATGCCGAAAAAATGAAAATATGGAACAAATATCTTTCCAAAGAGAAACCATGGGCACAGATTCTAAAAAAGTAAAGGCTCGGTCTGAGCCAAGGTCCCTTTATTTTGCCCAGAATGGTACTTGGGATGTTCTCTTTGGGACAAGATAATAGAGGAGAGAGCATATATTTTTTACTTGTCGTGGGCATGGGGTATCAGTCCTGTAACCTTGGGGTGACATTTTTTTCTCCCCCAAGGTTACCTGCAATTTTGAATTCTGAGTGATGATGGAAAATGAAGAAGCAGGGGCAAATAAGCGGGATGATATGTGCTATCAGAGCATAAGCATGTAACCTGTTTTATATGTTGAGGGACAGAATGATATAGATAGAGGTGGGAGGTATGCATATGGCTGCAGAAAATGTGAGATCTCCAAATTTTGTTGTGAAAAGCGTTTTGGCAGCGATTCGATTTATCAAATGGTTGCCTTTGATTTCAATGTTGCTAATGACGTTATTGATCACGACGCATGTCTTTATGCGTTTCTTATTCCATAAACCTATTTTGGGTGTTCCTGAGATGACCGAGTTTTTGAATGTCATATTGATATGCGGTGCAATGCTTTTTACCCAGTTGGAGAATGGGCATTTAGAGGTAAGTTTTGTAACAGAACGCTTCCCTGCGAGAGTACAAATAATCATTGGTGCTTGTATTAACTTTATTTCAATGATCTTGTGCTTTTTGATGTCCTGGCAGAGTTTTATTATTGCACAAGAAATGAGAATAAATGGAGAATTATCGGATACTCTTAGGATACCTATATACCCTTTTATCTATTATATCGCCCTATGTTGCGCAGCATGGGGTGTGTTGATCGCTGCTAAAACGCATCTTAATCTAACATCGAAAAACGAGAGGGTTGAATGAATACTTATACAATAGGTGCGGTTGGCATATTATTGTTTCTTGGCTTGATTTTGTTAGGTCGGATGAAGATTGGTTTGGCCATGATTTTTGTAGGTTTTTTAGGTTATAGCGTGATAGTAACCTCAGAGGCCGGTTTAAGCTTACTAGGAAGACGGGTGTATTCTACAATTTCCGATTATGGACTTGCAGTTGTGCCCCTGTTCATACTTATGGGGGAACTTAATTTTTATTCAGGACTAAGCTCGAAGCTTTATGCTGCAGCCTATAAATTTTGCGGAAGAGTTCCGGGCGGCTTGGCTATTTCAACGGTTTTTGGTTGTTCTTTTTTCGCGGCTATCTGTGGCTCTGGCCCGGCTACTGCGGCGGCGATGGGCACAGTTGCTCTGCCGGAGATGAAAAAATACAAATATGATCAGAAGTTTGCTACGGGTTGTGTCGCTTCCGGAGGCACTCTGGGGATCCTGATTCCTCCGAGTTTAAGTTTTATTATGTATGGAATAATGGCGGAGCAATCGATCGGGAAACTATTCATTGCCGGGATTTTACCTGGAGTATTTCTTGCAATCCTATTTTGTGCGTATATCTTTTTTTATGCTCAATGCAATACCCTTAAAGTCCCCACGCTTGCTTATAAAATTGCTTTCAAAGAAAAGATTATGTCCTTATTTAAAATATGGGACTCCATATTGTTGCTTGTGTTTGTGCTTGGAGGGCTTTACTTCGGTCTTTTTACCCCTACAGAAGCCGGTGCATTGGGGGTCTTTGGTTCTTTGATTATTGCAATAATGACAAAAAAATTTACATTCGCCCGTCTTGTTGGCGCATTAAATGACACCCTTAAGCTTTCAGGCATGATTTTCATTATTATAATTGGCGCGATAATTTTCAGCAACTTTTTGGCTGTGACCAAAATATCACTGGCAATGGGAGACCTGGCGACTCGACTCAATCCTTATATGTTGCTGACATTTATTGTGTTCATAGCCTTTATAGCCGGATGTATCATGGATGCCCCGGGAATGATTGCACTTCTGGTACCGGTCTTTTTGCCGGCAGTTCTAAAAGCAGGGTTTGACCCAATATGGTTTGGAGTATTGATCACATTGCTTGCCCAGATAGGGTTAGTGAGCCCTCCGGTGGGCTTGAATGTCTATGCTGTAGCAGGTATCGCCAAGGATGTAAAATTGAATGAAATCTTTGCAGGTGCGATGCCGTTTATTATTGCTATGATTATATGTACGATAGTCATGATTGTTTTCCCGCAGATCGCATTATTTCTGCCTAATCGGATGAAATAGACGGGGTAGTATAAAATGGATGCGACAAGAATGTCATGAAAACCAGGATGGATGTACCTATACCTAAAGAAATAGCCCTTACTCTAAAGTCCCTTGAAGCGAACGGTTTCGGTGCTTACCTTGCACAAGCCGGGTCTGAGGCTAAAGAAATAATGCTTGCATTAATACCACCGAGTGCGATAGTGGGTGTTGCTGATTCGGTAACTCTGAGACAAATTGGTATCCTTGAGGTTTTGACGCAAAGAGGCAATGAGATCATAAATCCTTTTGTGCCGGAGATTACCGCGGGGATAAAGAATGACCCAGTCAAGCGCAGAGAGTTTATCAGTATGATGAGAAAGACTTTCGGATCTGATGTGTTTATCACCGGCAGTAATGCTGTTACCATGGACGGGAACATTGTCAATATAGACCGTAATGGCAATAGAGTTGCCGGTATAATTTATGCGGCACCCAAAGTGATTTTAGTCATTGGCCGAAACAAGATTGTAAAGGATGTGAATGCGGCTATCGATCGCATTAAGAATGTTTTGGCCCCGGCGCATACGAAACAGAAAAGATATAAGACACCCTGCGCCGAAAAAGGTAAGTGCTATGATTGTGATAGCCAGGACAGAATTTGCAACATTACCGTTATTCTGGAAAAGAAACCCTTGAGTACCGACCTCTCCGTAGTCCTTGTTAACGAGGACCTGGGGTTAGGCTGGGACCCGAAGTGGAATGAAGCAAGGAGAGCCAAAATCATAGACAATTATTACAAATACAGCTGGCCCTTTTAAACATAGGGCCGGTAAGAAGATTCATGAATGACTGCCCGCACAATAGCGAAACAGGAAAAGGAGAACCTATGTCAAAAAAATTGGTGCT
>DIKH01000270.1 GCA_002424495.1 Desulfobacteraceae bacterium UBA5623 | reverse complement strand
TTTGATGGTGTTATTGATCTGGCACTCCTGGACATAGATTTGCCAGATATGGATGGCAGCAGTTTGTACCCTTTTCTAAAGGAGGCAAGGCAGAATCTGAAGGTGATTGTTTGCAGTGGATACACCCTTGATGGACCGGTCCAGGAAATCATGGAAGCCGGTGCTCAAGGTTTTATACAAAAACCCTTTGACATTAGAGTGTTGTCAAAAAAATTGAAGGAGATTTTAGAGAAGGGGAAGAAATAAAATTTCCCGAGCCGGTTTTAAAACGTTCGATTTTGTCTGATTCTATTTTTCCCCACATCTATTACATCAGCGATTGGTGGCAGTGCCATGCCTTAGTTTGCCAAGTTCGTCCTCCACAATCTTGATGTTGGATTTCAACTTTTCGCTTAATGGAGATGAGGGATAATTTAAAATCAATGTATTGAGTATATTATGTGCCTCCATGAGGTATTTTTCTTTTTTTACAGGGTCTTGTGTCTCTTTGGCCGTCAGGAAGATCTTGGCTGCCTTGTTTCTTTCACTGTCTATCAATTTGTCAACGGCAAATTGCTTTAATTCCTGGACTTCCCGATTTTCCTCTTGATCTGATTCCGGGGTCTCAAGCTTTGAAATAGCCTCCTCATACCTGTCTTCGTCAAGAAGTCTGCGGGCCTGTTCGGTGTCTTTTTTCATGGAAATCCTGGATATCTTTTCTTCCAGGTAATTTTCTTCAGCCAATTCCACCTTGCTCAGCGCCTGGCGTAAAACCTCAGCCTCATGAGGGGAAAGGTCAATGCCGCTGTATGAAATCAGCAGGTCTCTTGCCTGACTGAACAAATTCTTTTCAAGAAATTTTCCCACTTCTTCGAGTATCTGATCAACCGATTTAACAGTGGCCTTTTGATCTTCTTCTGTCTTGGGTGCTGTAACGTCCTCAGTCAATGCTTCACTTGCCTCTGCCGTCCTTTGTGATTGATTTACTTCAGGGACCGGCTGAGCTTCTTCTTGCTTTTCTGATTCAGCTATTTTGCTGCTAAGTGCCCGAACGGCGATTGTCTGCTCATCCAGTGTATCAGCAAGCTTTTCATAAACGGCCATAGCCTTTTCCCTGTTCATCTGTTGAAGGTACGATTCTGCTATCTTTGACCTCAGTTGTACAAGGTCTGGACCGGTTTCTACCTGGCGGGCGGTTTTTTCTCCGATAGCAATGGCCTCTTCCGTCATCTGGTTGTTGGCCAAGGAAATGGCATATAACATCCCGATGCCAGGCGTAATGGCATCAGGCCCAAAAATCTTCTTTAATTCATTGCATAAATCAATTACCTCTTTGTAATTACCTGACAAATAGGCATCAAGTATGTCATGCCTTTTTATTGAAAAAAGTGCCATCGGCCCTGAATAGTCTTGTTTCGTCTTTTGCACCGCGCTAAAGTATCTTTCGTCTACTGCGCCAAGACAAATAAAGAGGTCTTGGATAACCGCCTGATGATCGGGGGTGCTGCCTGAGGATAATTTCTTTAGTTTTTGATATGTATCCAACAGTCTTCGGGCAATTTTTTCGTCTTCTTCGGAAAGACTGTTTTGTTCTAATATCTTATTGAAAAAGCGTATCTTATCTTCAATGGCCTTTGAGGCAATCAAAGGAGTGCTCTTTGCTTTACCGGTGGTCGGAACCACAGGGTGTTTTTCCGGTGCATGAAGACAGGCAAAGGCCGGAATCATAAAAAGGATCAAAAAATATGTTATTGGTTTTTTCATTGGATAACTCCCGAAAACGGCTCAAAGTGCCTTTTTAATAACAACTTGCCATCTTGATTTACTGCGTCAGCCAGCACCTCGTGAGATAGCTCTATTTGTTCCGACGAATCAGGCAATCCAGAGTATGGACAGACCGACACGGCCAGGAAATGATCTTTCTCAGAGAACAGGCCTGATAGAGGTTCAAAGGCCAGGTCTGCCGGACGAATATTTCTCTTATAATCATCTGTATTGACAATTGCGGCTGCCGTATCTGTCCACAGGGGCAGGGCGCCAGACGCACCGTAAATGGCCCAGTGCCGTGACTTCATCGGCCGGTTGTCATCAAAACCTACATAACTGGCAATGACATAGCCTTCCTGTAGGTCAAGCTGCCCTGTCTTTTTGTTGGGCCCAGGGATAAAACCTACAAAACTGGAATTGGTATATCTGTTGGATGTACCTGTCTTTCCAAAAGAAGGGATTGGGATACCGGATATGCTTACTGCATTTTTTGCCTTTTGCCCAGTCCCTTCTTCCATGACTTTTCTTAATATCTCCGTCACCTGACCTGAAACCGTGTTGCTCAGCATTCTAGCAGGTTTTGGTTCATATTCCCACAAGATCTCACCATCTCTGTCAACAATTTTTGTGATTATTGGGACCATTGTTAGTTCAGCACCAGGGTCGATGGGGTAAACTTGGCCTGTCATGATTGTCTGATAGGCCAGAGCCGCCTCCGTAAGGCTAATGGAACTGGACCCAAGGGCAAGGGACAGCACCGGGTCCAATTCGGTTGATATTCCTATTTTTTTAGAAATATTAACAAGATATAACAGATTAACAAGCGTCCTGAAGTCACGAACCCAGTATAGCCCATTTGGATCATAGCGTTTGCAGGTGAGCATTGTTCTCAAATTTTCGCTTGTTTTTCTCTGCACCAGATCCAATATCTCCGAAGGGAACAGGCCGTCAACCCATACGTCCTCGCTCTTAAACATCACCTCTCTGTTTACCGCCCGTTCAGCAGTAACAGGGAGCAGGGCAGGAGGGTAGAGGACAGTGGGGTCCTCAGTATATATTATCCTTTCCTGCTCCTGTTCGGATATAGTTCTATAAAAGTGGCTCAGGGGCCAGGACAACCCTTCCTCCATAGCCGGGGGGGGGGCCTGGCCCATGATTTTTTCAAGTGATCTGACTAGTTCGGTAAAGTCTCTTTTCATTTTTGTGTTCAGGTCGCAGAGCCTCTTAAAACTATATCTACCCGGCCCATTGGGATCGGGTTTACCGGTGTCAAGGTCAAGATTAAGCCACTTCAGTTGAGTCAAGATCTCCTCGTAATTTCCGAAGATGATATCCGGTTCAATATCTTTTTTGGATTTTTCAAAGGCTGCCTCCATCATTACCTTTGAATTGACTATAATGCCGTATTTATCCCTTATCTTCTTCTTGTAATCCAGATATGATTCAGTCTCCTTTCTGTCAAGCCCAACTGATTGCATAACCTTGTTGAATTCACCTTTGTTCAGTTGATCAGTCAGATGATAGAGCAGCCAGACAGTGGCCAGGTTTTCAGACTTGGCTCCGGCCCATGCCATGGAGACCGTATCACTTGCCGGCGTGTGATCCGGCCGGGGCTGATAGTAGGTGTTTTCAAATTGAAATGTATCACTGACATTTCTGAGGGGATCAAGACTGTTCCACTTGAGTTGTAATGCAGAGGTATAGACAATGGGCTTAACTATTGAACCCAATTGACGTTTTGCATCAACTGCCCTGTTGAAAAACCGGTCAAGGAATCCTCCTACCATGGCCTTTACCATACCCTTATGAAGAACAATCATGCCCCCCTCAAGCTCGGGTATTTTTGAAAGACAAAGACTGGTTGCGCCTTTTGCAGTCTGCACCAACTGTACAGGTACAATATCTCCTTGTTTAAAGTTACCTAAAAACGAACGGATATGTGTCTTATTCAAGACAGCCCATTGCCCCTGCTTCCACTTCAACCACGCCCCGGCCATTGGCTTTACACCTTTTTCATCTATAACACCTTCATGGCTGTCGTCCCATTGCACGCTGATTCGGCAGTTATCCTTGTCAATGCTGATTTGGGTAATCTTTGCCAGAAAAGGCAGGCTGCTTGCCGATCCCCTTGTGTCCAATTTAAACAAATCCCAATATTTTTCCGGAACATTAGAGACAGTGTAACCACTTAGCCTTGCATCCATCAATGGAAGATGGGTCCTGAGGCTGGTCAGAGTCGCTTCCTGAATTTCCTTGTTTATGGAAGTATAGACACTTATACCAGAGGATTCTGCATTTTCTATGCCCTGTTCTTTTAGAATGGTGCGAAAATAATCCGATTCAAGCTGGTCGCGAATGTAGTCCATGATTACATTCAGACGGTAGGAAATCCTGCCTTCCTTGAAAGGGACAGCCTTTTCCTTTGCCTCCGTGTACTGATCCCTGGTGATGAAATTAAGATCCAACATCTTGGTGAGTACGTAGTCCTTACGCTCCTTGGCCAGTTGTCTGGCCTTTTTTTGCTCCTCTTCATTTTTTTTGATAAACGGGTTGTAACGATTCGGACCCTTTACTGAACCGGCAATAAAGGCAGCCTCAATAAGATCCAGGTCCCTGGCATCTTTATCAAAGAAACACTGTGCGGCAATGCCAAGCCCATTTCCGTATCCTGTTACAAAGAATTGATTGGCATACATCTCAAGGATTTCTTCTTTAGTGTA
>DIKH01000286.1:7336-9065 GCA_002424495.1 Desulfobacteraceae bacterium UBA5623 | reverse complement strand
CCGGATTTATTTTTATAATGCCTAAACAGCCAACAGCTAATCATTCATTTTAGGTGCATCATTTATAATTCTGACCAAGCCCTCGATGTACTCATTCTGATTATCGTTGCCCGGAAACGGCAGCGTGTAAAAACGGCTCTGAATATCGGAAATCCGGATCGCCTCCTGAACATAGGGCTCAATCTTTTTAAGCCATACGATTATTACATCCGGCTGATAGATCTGCATCCTCATTGCGAGCGAAAAAGCACTGTTTTTTAGTGCGTTATTCCTATGCTCTCCTTTAAGGTGATCCACCGGTTCATGGGAAAGGTCGTCAAGAAAACAGCCCTGTCTCTTGAAATAATCAAGAAAGGCCCTGTCGCTTATAAACCTGAAGTTGTGCGCTCTTTCAAACGCCTTACGGGTGCATTTGGTGAATAGGGTATTTCCGAAATAAAAAAAATCCTCTGAGGCAGGTGAGGATTCTCCGACAAAAAGGGTTCTAATATAGTCCGGCTTATAGGATTGTCTTATGTTTTCGATTGGATTATGCATCAGCCTACTTTATTTCACTTACAGTTCTCTTTCGTCTCTGTCTGGCAAGCGCCCTTTTATCCTCCACAACATCGGACTCATCTACAATCTCCCGGCCCAGGATCTCTTCCAGTATATCCTCCAGTGTTATAAGACCGGATAGGCCGCCGTATTCATCCAGGACTATAAACAGGTGCTCCCTGGATTCCAGAAATTCCATCAGCACTCTGTTGAGAGTTGCCGTCTCGACCACAAAATGTGCGGGCCGCATCAGTTCTGTCAACTTTACACTATCTTTTCCCTTTGACAGGGCAACAAGCAGTTCTTTGGTCAGCACAATGCCGACAACATCTTCCATGTCCTCATCGTATACTGGAAAACGGCTGTGTTCCCATTTGGCTGCCTTTTTGCTCGCCTCTTTGAGGGTTAAGTGTTCACTCAGTGAAAAAACTACAGTTCTTGGCGTCATCACATCTTTGACCTTTCTGTTCTGGAGGGTCAGGATTCGGTCAATGATCTGTTCCTGATAGGGTTTTATTCCCCCTGTGCGCAGGCTTAACCGGGCCATCACCTGGATCTCTTCGGCACTTACCGATTCCTCGGTCTTTTTACGGGCGATCAGACGTGTGACCAGGCCGCTCAGCCAGATAACTGGCGTCATCAGCCAGATAAGGGCTCTTAGAGAATAGGCCACGGGGGGGATCAGGGATCTGGCATATATCACCCCCGCTGTCTTGGGCAGGATCTCTGAAAAGATGAGTATAGCCAGGGTGAAAAACGCGGCAAAATATCCGAGCCACTCATGCCCGAAGACATTGGCGGCGGCAGAGCCCGCAAGTGCCGCCCCGGCGGTGTTTGCGATGGTATTTAGGGATAATACAGCCGTAATGGGCCTATCAATGTTCAGCCGCAGTTTTCGGAAAATTTTGGCGTAAGATTTTCCTGCCTGGGCCATTGCCTCAATGTGTCTTGCAGGCACGGAATAAAGGACGGCCTCGATAAGGGAACAGGTTGCCGAGACAAGTATGACCAGACCTACTGTAAGCATGAGCTCTATCATTAATTATACAACCTCCTCAGCTCCTGGGGCCTGTTTATGTTGATAAAAGATCTTAGCCCGGGATCAATGCTGCGAATTTCATCCTCATCAATATAACGGACAGACAGGTCTTTGAATATCCTGACGGTCTGATATTCCCCCGAGGCGATCAGG
>DIKH01000286.1:1926-7312 GCA_002424495.1 Desulfobacteraceae bacterium UBA5623 | reverse complement strand
CCCTTTATTCTGGGCACAACCACGTCAAATTCAGCCCTGTTTTCTGTCATATGACGGATCAGTCCCTGGTTGAGCAGAGGCATATCACAGGCGACAAAGAACCCAAAATTATTGGGGATAACTGAAAGCCCGGTGTAGATGCCGCCGATTGGGCCTAAACCCCTGATAAGGTCTCCATACATCGGGAGATTGAGATAGCCATAATCATCAGGCGTATTGGTGATGACTATCAGATGCTCAAAGACCGATCCCATCACACTGACAACCCTTTCTATCAGGGGAACTCCGTCAATTTTCTCCAGGGCCTTGTTCTTTCCGTACCGGCTGCTCTTTCCTCCGGCAAGTATAACGCCCGAGATATCGTTAAACAGGGAAGCCTCCATTTGATCAGAAACCTTTGATGCGCCTGGCATGGCTGTAAACTCTGTTGGTGTTTTTTGCCAGATCTAACAGGGTGATATTATAATACTTGGCCGCCTCCACCGCCTTTGAAGTAGGCCTTGATTTGGCCACAAAAACGGGAAAACCGGCCCTTGCAGTCTTGATGATCATCTCAAGGCTTGCCCTGCCGCTTGAAAAAACGATCTTGTCATCCGGCAGGGTTCCATTAATCAGGGTCGTTCCAATGACCTTGTCCAGGGCATTGTGCCTTCCCATATCCTCACATTGCACTATGGGGGTCCCGTCACTTTCAAACAGCATGGCGGCGTGGGCTGCACCGGTCTTGTTGTAGAGCGGCTGAAATCCCCTCATCCTGGATGGTATCCCCATCAGGACGTCCATGGAGAATCTGCGTTTGCTCATTACCCTGGGCATTCCACTTTTCAGATCAAGATAGCCTTCCTTTCCGCATACGCCGCAACTGGAATAGGATACCCTTTTACCTTTGACTGCAAGATTGCTCGCCTGACTTGAGGCGATATCAACCCGCGCCTCAATGATCTCTTCTCCATCGGGTTTTCTGACAGGATTGATTGTGCATTTTTCTATGTCAGAGAACCTGTTGATAATTCCTTCGGTAAAAACAAAGCCAACTACCAGCTCCATAATATTCCGAGGGGTAAACATGATGAGGACGCTTGCCTGACCGTTGATTATGATCTCCAGAGGTGCCTCCACAAGCAGTTCGGCCGTTACCTGAGAAAAACCACCCTCTGAGAAGGTGTAAGAACGATAGCTTTTACTTGAAATGACTTCTTCCATTATTGAGTGGCTATATGCAATTGCATGATGGCAAAAAGACCAAGAGGGACATTTTTGACCGGCGGCAAATAATTACGGGCATTTGATTGACATCAAAATTAAAAAAGGTATAATCTAAAAAAATTCAAGTTTCGCACCCGGCTAAACCCCTTGGTCCGAACAGTCTAAAACAACAGCCCATTTTTTGCACTGAGCTTTTTTGTGCCCCTGGCAGGTTGAAGTCTGGGCGCCGCCCAACAAATTCGGCCTGTTGTGGGAAAAGGAGCATTTTGAGTCGAAAAGACCTAATCCAGCTGGATGGCACAGTTGCCAAGATCCTTGGCGGCGGCACAATGGAAATCAAGTGCGACAATAATATGATCGTAAGGGCAGTGCTTTCCGGAAGGATGAAAAAGCATCGGATCAAGGTCATGGTTGGAGACCGGATCCAGGTCAGCGTCTCCCCTTACGACACATCTCACGGCCTGATAACCTACCGCCATTAGTCTCCAAAGGCCACTTTCCGGCCATCAATCTCTTTGACAGAGTTCCACCAGGACCCCGTTGGTCTCTTTGGGATGAATGAAGGCTATCATAGCACCCCCTGCGCCTTTTCGCGGCGTCTGGTCTATCAGTCGCACCCCTTTATCCTTCAATTCCTGAAGCGCCGCCTCAATGTTTTCCACCCTGAATGCGATATGCTGCACACCTTCTCCCTTGTTATCAATAAACTTTGCAACAGGCCCGTCAGGTTCAGTGGATTCCAGCAGTTCCACTTCACTGTCCGTAATAGGGATAAAGGCCACATTCACCTTCTGGTCGGAAACAGTCTCGATATCATGGATCTTCAGCCCCAGGATGTCCGTGTAAAATTTACCCGCCTGCTCAATGGCCTTGACAGCAATACCTATGTGATCAATATGCTTTATTTTCACCAATTATCCTCCTCTTAGAGCCTTGACAAAATTTCTCCCCCTTCAATAGGGCTTGAATTTCCATAAGATTTTTTATTATAAGATTAAGTTAAGTGATCCTAAATAATACCACAACCGATATATCAAATCTAAAGGTTTTGTCCATGAAAAACGATCCATACTATCCTTCCCGGCATTATCAGCGCCGGCAGGGGGAACACCCGAGCAATTTCGGAGAACTTGAGGCGGCAGAGCTCTATTGCCCTAAGTGCAGCAGACCGGTTCCGGTAAATAAATTTCTACTGCTGATCCTCCCGGAAGGGGATAAGTACGAATACAGGTGCAGATTCTGCGGCTCAAAAGTCGGGGCAAAGACAGACAGGTCAGGGCAATTCTACGATGTGCTCAGAGGATAGGATACCTAATTCAAAACGGGCCAAGACAAAGTTATCGCTCATGCGTCCTCAATCAAAAACTTGACAAATCCCCGTCAGATGATACGATTTTTGGCCAGGGTATAATAATTAAAATTTAAGGAGGTTTTCCCATGAAGGTCCTTGTAAGCGACCAGTTATCAGATGTCGGGGTCAAGATACTTAAGGAGACACCGGGGATTGAAGTGGATGTCAACGTAGGTCTTGCCCCTGAAGAACTAAAGGAAATCATCGGACAATATGACGGCCTTGTAATCCGTAGCGCCACCAGGGTTACGGCGGATATAATCGGGGCCGCCCCCAACCTGAAGGTTATAGGCCGGGCGGGAATTGGTCTTGACAATGTAGACATCCCTGCTGCAAGTCAGCGCGGGATTATTGTGATGAATACACCTGAGGGAAATACCATTACCACTGCCGAGCACACCATGGCCATGATATTTGCCCTGTCAAGGAATATCCCGCAGGCAACAGGCTCTCTCAAAGATGGAAAATGGGAAAAAAAGACGCTCAAGGGCCGTGAACTCTTTAACAAGACTCTGGGTATCATAGGTGCAGGACACATAGGCCGTATTGTAGCTGACAGGGCAAAGGGTATGAAGATGAAGGTTATTGTGTACGACCCCTATATCAAGCCCGAGGTAATTGAAAAGATGGATCTTGAGCCTGTCTCGTTTGATGAATTGCTTAGACGGGCCGACTATGTTACGGTTCATACGCCAAAAACCGATGAGACCACCAATATTATCAATAAAGATACCATCAGTAAAATGAAGAAAGGGGCGATGGTGATCAACTGCGCCCGTGGCGGAATTTACAATGAAGACGATGTCTGTGAGGCTCTGAAATCAGGTCAACTGGGGGGGGCTGCCTTTGATGTGTTCACTAAAGAACCCCCGGAAAAGACAGAGCTGCTTGCACAGCCCAATTTTATCTGCACCCCCCATCTGGGTGCCTCCACCAAGGAGGCGCAGGACAATGTAGCCAAGGATGTGGCTGAACAGATTGTTGCCTACCTCCTGCACGGAACCATAAAAAACGCCGTAAACGTCCCCAGTATAAGCGCCGAACTGATGGCCATCCTGAGGCCCTATGTTACGCTGGTGGAAAGGATGGGGGCATTTCAATCACAACTGGCAGACAGCGCCATTTTGGAGGCCAGGATTGACTACTCAGGCACTGTAACCGACTATGATGTCGCTCCACTGACAACGGCTATGCTAAAAGGCCTGTTGACTCCTATCCTGGGAGACGATGTAAACTTTGTCAATGCGCCACATATTGCAACTGATCGAGGGATAAAGGTTGTCGAGTCTAAGAGCACCACTTCTGAGGACTTTTCAAGCCTGGTCAAGCTCTCCGTCAAGACCCTTGAAGGAGAAAATATTTTATCAGGCACTATCTTTGGGAAAAAACTGCCCAGGATACTTCGAATAAACAACTTCTTCATGGAGGCCATCCCGGAAGGACACAACCTCTTCATCCACAACCAGGACACGCCGGGGGTCATCGGGCAAATCGCAACGACCTTGGGAAGTCATGGCATTAATATCAGCCGCATGCAGGTTGGTGAAGAAAAGGAGAAAAGACAAAATGTCATTCTTCTTTCTACCAACCCCGTTGCCGGTGATGAAATACTCGATGAGATCCGTGGGCTTGAAAACGTTTTTTCGGCTAGAAAGATTGACCTTTAGGTATGATTGCTGTTTTCCAGGACCACCTCTGGAAGAGGAGACCGATGTGATGACAGAAGAAGAAAAAGGATTCGTTATAAAGGACCGTAGATCATTTGATGAGAGGGGAGATTTAAAGGATAAGGCTGCTGACGAGCCAGCGGAAAAAAAGGCCGACAAGGAGGAAAAGGCCCAGCCCAGATCAGAAAAGAGGGAGACACCGCCGCTGCCGGAGGCCAATTTCACAGCCCTGATTTTCAGCCTGAGCTCGACTGCCCTCTTCCATCTTGGTGACATTCCTGATCCTCAGACAGGTGAAAAGCGCATGGACCTGCCTCTGGCAAAACACACCATTGATACCATTGCCATGCTTCAGCAAAAGACCACCGGCAATCTGACAGAAGAAGAGCAGAAATTCACCGAAAGCATCCTTGCTGACCTCAGATGGCGTTTCATCAAGGCCAGCAAACAATGATGAACTGATTTTAATGCAAACTTCACGATTAAAAATTCAAAATTGTGTTTGAATGGTCTTTTCGTTCAGACGCTATATAGGGAAGCCAGGAACTCTAATGAAAAACATCCGTAATAGGCACTGCATGATCGGGCTTATCTTTCTTATTGTGGTATTTACTGCGATAGAACTTATTCCAGGGTCAGCGGAAGTAGCCGGTTTTGCCGGCCAGGGCGCCCCCGGTTCTTTTTCCGGGCTCGTAAAAAAGGCCAGCCCCTCTGTGGTATATATCAGCACTGTAAAGGTGATAAAGGGCAAGAGGCCTTTCCATCACCCCTTTGGTAATTCAAACCCCAATGACCCATTCAAGGATTTTTTTGACCAGTTCCTCGGGAACCAGGGAAGGCCAAGGGATTTCAAACAGAAAAGCCTTGGTTCCGGCTTTATTATTGACAAGGAAGGCTTTATCCTGACCAACAACCATGTTGTGGAAAAGACCGACGAGATTAAGGTCACGCTGGCGAATGAAAAAGAATTTTCCGCAGAGATCATTGGCCGTGACCCGAAAACCGATCTTGCCCTTATACGCATCAAGACATCCGAGGCACTGGAGCCTCTGCCCATGGGAGATTCGGATAGCCTTAATGTGGGAGACTGGGTTGTGGCCATCGGCAATCCATTTGGCCTGGGCAATACGGTAACCTCCGGGATTGTCAGCTACAAGTCCAG
>DIKH01000286.1:0-1876 GCA_002424495.1 Desulfobacteraceae bacterium UBA5623 | reverse complement strand
TGTTGAATACCGCAGGAGAGGTTATAGGGATCAATACCGCTATTTTTTCTCAGACCGGCGGCAGTGTGGGGATCGGCTTTGCCATCCCCATAAACATGGCAAAGGATCTCATCCCTCAACTGAAGACAGGCAAGGTTGTAAGGGGATGGATGGGCGTGATGATCCAGAAGATTACGCCAGAAATAAAGGAGAAATTGGATCTGAAAGATGAAAAGGGCGCACTGGTTGCGGATGTCACACCTAATAGCCCGGCCTCCAAGGCAGGCTTAAGGAGGGGAGACGTTGTCGTTTCATTTGACGGCAAAGACATTGCGGACATGAAAGATCTGCCTTTTCTTGTGGGCGCGACACCGGTCAGCAAGGAAGTTACGGTTGAGGTCATAAGAAAGGGTCAGAAAAAGGCCTTTACGATAAAGGTTGAAGAACTGAAAGACATGACTGAACAGGTTGAGGGAAAAGAACCTGACACCGAACTCGGCATGACCGTTGAACGGCTCACCCCTCAACTGGCCCGCAAATTAGGTGTTTCTGAAACCAGCGGCCTGGTAGTGGTTGACGTGGAGAAAAATTCGGTTGCGGCCGAGGCAGGTATCGCACGGGGAGACCTGATTGTTGAAGTGGATCAGGTTGAGATCAAGGATGTATCGCAGTTTCACTCCATGATTCGGGGATTCAAAAAGGGGGACACTGTTTTGTTCCTGGTCAAGAGGGCCGATGCGACCATCTATCTGACGCTCAAGGTGGAATGACAGGGCCGGACGGCAATGATCAGTCCTCTCTCATCAATTAAGGTCCATGCCCCTGCCAAACTCAATATCCGGCTCAAGGTGACCGGCCGCAGGCCGGACGGATATCATGATCTGGTCTCTATCATGGTCCCTGTCACTCTGTATGACATAATTGAGCTGACAGCAGTTGAATCATCTGGCATTAGCCTTTCCTGTCAGGGTGCTGCCGCACCCGAAGATCAAACGAATCTTGTCTTCAGGGCGGCCCAGGCCTTCTTTTTAAGATGCGGCCAAGAAAAAGGCGTTTCAATCAAACTGACCAAGAATATTCCTGTCGCAGCCGGCCTGGGCGGGGGGAGCAGTGATGCGGCTCACACACTGATTGCCCTGAACCGGCTGTTTTCCAACCCAATTTCTCGCGATGAGCTGGCTCAGATGGCGCTAGACCTGGGAGCAGATGTCCCATTCTTTTTGCAGGGCATGCCTTGTATTGCAAGGGGGGTGGGCGAGATCCTTGAGTCCATCCCAACATGGCCAAGATTCTGGTATGTTATTGTGTCGCCCTCCATCAGCGTCTCAACAGCATGGGTCTACAGTAACCTTAGATTAGAATTGACAACAGACGAATATGGTCGTATAATATATTTTTTGGGAAAAAAGACACTGGACTTAGGAGCCATGCTTGAAAATGATCTTGAAACGGTCACGGTTTCTCATTTTCCTGTTATAGGCTCTATTAAGGAAAAGCTAATGGATGCAGGCGCTGAAGGCGCCTTGATGTCAGGCAGCGGCCCCAGCGTTTTTGGTATATTTAAATCTAAAGATCGCGCCCTGACGGCTAAGAGACACCTTGATCCCCGTAACTATGGGGAGGTTTTTGTGGCGGAAACTTATTTTTTAGAGGCAATTGCCTCAAACCCCTGACACTAAACCTACTGGGGTGTCGTCAAGCGGTAAGACACGGGCCTTTGGAGTCCGCATTCGGAGGTTCGAATCCTCCCACCCCAGCCACTTTAGACAGGGCTACATGCCCGGTCCGTTTTAGGCGCAAATGGTATCTGAAATGAAACTATTCGGTGGAACATCTAATCCAAGCCTGACAGTGGAAGTTTGTAATTACCTCGGAATTGAGCCCGGCAAGATCATCG
>DIKH01000283.1 GCA_002424495.1 Desulfobacteraceae bacterium UBA5623 | reverse complement strand
TAATCAGGTCTGTTACAACGGCAACAAATACACACTCTATAAGCGGCAGCTCAGTAGTAAGGCCGGTAAATATTCTGCAAGGACAAGCTTTAAGAGCGCCTTTGGTTCATCCATAAATCCGGTCTTCGGCACACTTGGGATGTCTGTCCTGGGCCAGAAGACAATGAACGATTATGCTGACAGGTTTCTTTTTAATCGCAAGATCCCCTTTGACTTCCCTGTTGATGTAAGCATTACAGATATACCCGCAGATGATTTCGGACTTGCCGAAATAGCCTCCGGTTACAATAAAATTACCCTGATATCTCCTCTGCATGCAGCGTTATTGGCATCTGTGGCGGTCAACAAAGGGGTTATGGTCAGCCCTATGCTCATTGAGCACATCAAAAACGGCTCAGGAGACATTGTCTATCAGAAAAATCCGACAGCGCTTGCCACGGTCATAGACAGGGACACGGCACTAAGGCTGAGGGAATTGATGCGAGAGACAGTCAATA
Source organism: Desulfobacteraceae bacterium UBA5623 (assembly GCA_002424495.1). GTDB lineage: Bacteria > Desulfobacterota > DSM-4660 > Desulfatiglandales > Desulfatiglandaceae > UBA5623. The sequence continues at coordinate 21,231 of DIKH01000283.1, read as the reverse complement.
GCGGTACATGTCGCAAGTCTTTCAGCTCTCTGAGGCAGGCAAAGGCCTTCAAGGATATTGATCTCGGGGCAAAGACCGGCACCATGAATGACAGGACGGGACAGTTTTTGTGCGACTGGCTTTCGGCCTTTGCACTGGATAAAAATGGAAACAGGGGAATATGTATTGCAATATTGGGTGTACATGGCGAAAGGCTTGGGATCAGGTCCAATGTACTTGGAAAATATATAATCAATCATTATTTCACATCGTCTGTAACATAAAAAGGAGCAGTTATTATGTGTGGGATTGTAGGTTACATAGGAAGCAGGGAAGCAAGGTCTATCCTTCTGGAAGGGCTGAAGCAACTCGAGTATCGGGGCTACGATTCCGCCGGTTTCGCCATACGGGAGGGGGGCCATATTGACTTTTACCGGACGGTTGGAAAGATTGTTGAGCTGGAGAGAAAAATCGCAGGCCTGGACATCAACGGCACCATAGGTATTGCCCACACCAGGTGGGCCACCCACGGTGAGCCGACAGAGGAAAATGCACACCCCCACAGAGACCAGAATGAGAATGTTTTTCTGATCCATAACGGCATTATTGAAAACTATCTCTCCCTTAAAAAATGGATGGAAAGGGATGGGATCGTATTCAGGTCTCAGACTGACACAGAGGTCCTCGCCCAGTTGATCGCCATTAATTTTGAAGGGAATCTCAGCGAGGCGGTCAGAAAGACAATGGCCCAGGTGGAAGGGACATTCGGTCTGGCTGTAATCCACAGACATGTCCCTGATGAGATCGTTATCGCCAAGAGGGGAAGCCCGCTTATTATCGGGGTAAGCGATCACGGATACTTTGCAGCCTCCGATGTCTCAGCCATGGTCAGACACACCAACAAGGTGGTCCACCTAAAGGACAATGAACTGGCAACACTTACCGCCGACGGTTTTTCGATCTCGACAGCCCAGGCAATGCTGATTGAAAGGGATACCGAGACCGTTGAATGGCGGGCCGAAGATGCTGAATTAAATGGTTTTCCCCATTTCATGCTAAAGGAGATATTTGAGCAGCCGGAGACCATAAACAATGCCATGAGGGGAAGACTTGAGCCGGGAGAGGGAGTCCCGAAGCTGGGGGGCATCATGCCGGTCTGGGAAAGGATAAAGGAATGCAGGCACCTGGTGATTGTCGCCTGCGGCACCTCCTATTATGCAGGCTGTGTGGGTAGATATGTCTTTGAAAAACTGACGGAGATTGACATGGAGGTTGAGCTTGCCTCTGAATTTCGCTATCGGAAGCTCAATTTTCCGCCCAATACATTCATCCTTGCCCTCAGTCAGTCAGGAGAGACCGCCGACACCCTTGCGGCGATAAAGGAGGCAAAGAGAAAGGGAGCAAGCCTCCTGGGGATCGTCAATGTAGTGGGAAGCTCCATATCCAGGGAAACAGAGGCCGGCGTCTACAACCACGCAGGGCCCGAGATAGGGGTCGCCTCTACAAAGATCTTTACATCCCAGTTGACTATATTGACCCTGCTTGCGCTCCTGTTGGGAAGGCACCAGAAGCTGTCCCTTACAGAGGGAGTCGAGGCGATAAGGGCCTTGCAAATGGTGCCGGACCAGGTAAGGGCGGTGCTGGCGCAGGATAACCACATAATGGCGATTGCAGAAAAATATCATAAGCGCAGCAACTGGCTTTTCCTGGGGCGGAAGTTTAATTACCCCATTGCCATGGAAGGCGCCCTGAAGCTGAAAGAGGTCTCCTACATCCATGCAGAGGGTTATGCAGCAGGAGAGATGAAGCACGGTCCCATTGCGCTGATCAACCCGAATATGCCTACCGTAGCCCTTGTCCCAAAAGACGATATGTATGATAAGATGATAAGCAATATCAATGAGATCAAGAGCAGAAAAGGCCCGATTATCGCCATTGCAACACAGGGAGATGAGAAGGTGAAGGATCTGGCTGACGAGATAATAGAGATCCCTCCAACGCTTGATTATCTTAATCCAATCCTGTCCGTAATCCCTTGCCAGCTTCTCGCATACCATTGTGCAAACCTTTTGAAAAGAGATATTGACAAGCCCAGGAATCTGGCAAAGAGCGTTACGGTGGAATAGTGGGGGAGAGAAAAAATTGGGCCATCTGGTTTGCAAGGATTGTCTCAAAGACGTTCTTTATGCCCTTAGTTAGGCTTGAGACCGAGGGGACTGAGAACATCCCTGAAAAGGGGCCCTTTGTCCTCCTGCCAAAACACCAGAGGTGGGAAGACATCCCCATTTTGGGGCTTGCCACACCAAGGCCTCTCTATTATGTCGCAAAATACGAGTTGTTTAGGAATCCCATCATTGCCTGGTTTTTAAGATCATTGGGAGGCATTCCCCTGAACCGTCAGAGGCCCATGGAAAGCAGACAGCATATCAACTCCATGGTTGATCTCTTAAGAATCGGGGAGGGGCTCGTAATATTTCCTGAAGGCACCTATTACAGGGAAAACATGGGCACAGGCCGCTCCGGTTTGATCAAATTGATACTTGCACGCATGTCACCGCCTTTTATCCCGATAGGGATAAGATACCTAAAAGGTGGGCCTAAGACCTTGATTCGTATCAACATCGGCAGGCCGTTTTTCGCTGGTGCCGAAGACTCTGTCAACATGTTTGTAGATCATATGATGAATGAGATTGCAGGGCTTTCAGAGTTAACAGGAGAAGACTTCAATGACAGGGCTTAAAGACTTGTTTGAACGGATAGATGGTTATGTAAATGATGTCAAGCGGTTGCAGTCCGCTCTTACCTCCAGGGTGGCAATGGGCCCGGATAACGGCGGGACCGGTGAGCATGAAAAGGCGGCATTTACCAGGGGGCTTTTAAATGAATTGGATCCGGATCTGATAAAAGAGCTGCGCGCCCCGGACCAAAGGGCCCAGGGAGGTTACAGACCCAATCTTGTGGCCAGATGGGACGGCAGTCAACCAGGGCCTGCGGTATGGGTCTTGAGCCATCTGGACGTTGTCCCCCCGGGTGATCTTGCCCTATGGGAGGGCGACCCCTTTGAGGTCAGGGTTGACGGAGACAAGATCTTCGGCAGGGGTGTGGAAGACAACCAGCACGGCTTTGTCAGCTCATACCTGGCCATCAAGGCGATTCTTGAATCGGGGTTTAAACCAAAGAGGCCGGTAGGGCTTGCCGTTGTCGCCGATGAAGAGACCGGTTCCAGGTATGGCCTTCAGTATGTTATTGGCCATCACAGGGGGCTTTTTGGTGATGATGATCTGATAATAGTGCCTGACGGAGGCGATGAAGGAGGCACCATGGTTGAGGTGGCTGAAAAATCCATGCTCTGGTTAAGGTTCACTGTCACTGGAAGGCAGTGTCATGGCAGCACCCCGGCCAAAGGCAAAAACAGTCTGATTGGGGCTGCAAGGCTTATCATTGCGCTTGAGGGGCTGAAAGAACAGTTTAATATTTCAGACAAACTCTACAGACCTTCCACCTCCACCTTNNGCACCCACCAAGATTGAGGCCAATGTCCCCAATGTGAACACCATTCCCGGCAGGGATGTCTTCTATATGGACTGTCGCATACTCCCCCAATATGGAGTGGACAGGGTCATTGCCGCAAGCAGAAAGATCGCATCAAGGATTGCAAAGGATCTCGGTCTTACGATTGATGTTGAGCCTGTCCATCGGGAGGACGCTGCAGAGCCCACGTCTTTGGATGCCCCGGTTGTTTTGTCTCTCAGCAGGGCGATTAAAAGGGTGACCGGAAAAAAGGCAAAACCCGTGGGTATAGGGGGGGGAACCGTTGCGGCATTTTTCAGAAAGGCCGGCCTTCCAGCCGCGGTCTGGTGCACCATGTGCGACACCGCGCATCAGCCTAACGAATTTACCCTGATATCGAATGTCCTGACAGATGCAAAGATATTTGCGTGTCTCTATATGGGGGCGGAATGATCGTTTGGGTTGGTCGTGTTAATTGAGAATGCGCAGGCGGTTAATTAATATGCAAGACCGCTGAAAAGCAGTTGAAAGGACCAAATGGGGGACAGGTTCATAGGGATCAGTTATCCCCTTTTAGCCTTCAGCCAATTGCCTGATTCCTGAAACCAGAACATTAAAACTGTGGGAGCGGTTATCCTCCAGATTCAAATAGGGGGAGATAGCACGAGATCCAGCCACTTTTTGGTATACATTTCTCGTCAATCTGACAAGCTCTTGAGATGGATTACCAAGGTTATCGGGTGACCTGAATTTCCGGTTGTTCTGTTTCGCCGATAAAGACGAAAGCCCAAGCCCTCTTTCCACCGCTGCAAGATCGCCAAGATAAAAACTCTCCAGCTCGCGACACGCAATGCGTATAAGCACATTATCACGACCTGATTTATAGCACAAATCCGCCAAGTTGGCTTTAACCGCATGGCAGTCGCCTGAATCCTGATCGCGAATCACCACAAAAGCTGAATCCGGTAACCGCCAGCCGCTCATTTTCCTTGTCAGGTTCTTCTCCAGATCCTGTTTTCCTCTGAACACGATATACCTTGGTCGAATATCCCCGGAAAGAAGACGGGGCAGCAAACCTTCGAGCATTTCTTTTGCCGATGGCTCCTCAAGAAAAAATACTATTGTTTTCATCGAGGGTCAGCTCCTTCGAAAAAGCCTTGCTCCCATAAATATCCCATCTGATCTCCCTCAGCCATATAGGCTGAAATTTGTTCGTCATCCTTTGCGCGCCGAATTTCCGCATATCCATCTTTTTTGACCAGCCAAAAAACCTCTTCTAAGCGAATCGCATTGAGAAAATCCGGTGAATGTGTTGACACAAAAACCTGACCTCCGCGATTGGCATAATCGCGGAATTCTTCGGCCAATTCCCAAAGCAGCTTTGGATAGAGCTGGTTTTCCGGCTCTTCTACGCACAAAAGTGGATGGGGCTGGGGATCGTGCAGCAAAATCAGATAGGCAAACATCTTGATGGTGCCGTCGGAGACGTACTTGTCAATAAAGGGATCTTTAAACGAGCCATCCTGAAATTTCAGTAACAGCCGTCCGTCTTTGGTCGGCTCCGGTTCAATGGCGCTTATGCCCGGAACCCTCATTTTCATTTTTTTAATGATGGTTTTGAACAACTTCTCTTCGGTCTCAAATAACCGGTTGGCGACCAATTGCAGGTTGTCGCCGCTTACCGATAGATGATCGGCATATCCGGCAATGTCCTTGCTGCCCCTCGCCAGGTTGATATGGAAGTCAGAGACGTGCCAATTTTCGATCAGTTGCCTGAAGGCGTTAGCCGCCTTGAAACGCTGGAATTGTCCCAGCCCCTTGATCGCGAGAATATCTGGTTTGTCGAGGTTCTGGCTCTCCCTCTGGAGTTCTTCCTCCGATTTGCTGAAATCTTCCTCATTGAGGATCGCGTAACCGCTGCCCTTAGTAAAATCCAGGAAATGATAGGGTGAACCATGCCTTCCCCTCTTGTAGCGAAGAATTTCCCGGCTGATGATAGGGCGGCCGCGCTCCAATGCCACTTCCAGATGATAGGTCACAAGCCGTTCCGNNCACGCCGGTGATCGGCATGCGATATTGCAATTCAATAACAATACTGTCCTCTGATGTCCCACGGCTGACCAATTCCTTGAACCCTCCACGGCTTTGCAGCGCGGTTGTAACGTTGTAGGTCAGACAATCCTTGAGAAAACCAAAAACATCGAACAGTGTTGATTTGCCGGTCCCGTTCGCCCCGATAATGACGCAGAAGTTTGGGATATCCAGCATCTCAACATCATGGAACATCTTGAAGTTTTTCAGGCGCAGTGATTCTATCTTCATTGGAACTTAACCTCCTAATTCTTATGGCGACTCTCTCGCAAGAATATCCTTGCCATACCACGCTTGCCTCACCTTTCAGAATTTCCTTTTCTGTTGCCCTTTCCAAGCCAGGTATTCCGCCTCCAAACCGGGCCTATAAGTAGCTCTTATAAAATGCCTCCGCCGTGAATTTCACGAATTCCTCAGTCTTTTCAGGACCTCGGGCAATAACCTGCCAGGGCTCCAATCTTGCTATCTCGGTTTGAAGGTCTTTTGCTGTCTTGGAGCTGCAACCCAGGATGTCCTGAACCGACCCGGTGGCCACGCCTTCGCATTGAAAAATATACGCAAATTCGAGCAGTTCCTGAAAATTGAAAAATTTCTGTTGGTAATCGTTGGGGGACTGACTGGCAAAGAACACCACGATACCTTTGGAACGGCCTTCCCGGATGATACGCTGAAGGAACATATTTTTCTGACTCAGATAGTTATGCGCCTCGTCAATTACAAGAATGGTTCGTATTGTCCGGTGTCCTTCTTTTACCGGGCTATCAGGCAGAAGCGCCATCTCTTTATAAAGGCGTTCAATAACCAGATAGGTTACAAGTTCCTTCAACACGGGCATCGCGTGGACATCAATCAATATCGTGCGACTGGAAAGCCGATCAATGGGTGATACGTCACTACCATGCCGCCAGAAGAGATCGAAATCCGCCAGATCACGCAGCACCTCGATGAGACTGTCGTCCTTTTTATTATCTTCTTCATACATTGATATGACGATTTGATAAACATCATGAAAATCCGGATAGGGCGCAGCCGAATCGGCACGTTGAGCGTAAGCGGCCCTAATGGCCTCGGTAAGAGTGCCCTTCTGAACTACACCCAGCTTACTATTGATAGAGGCAAAGCTCTCGGCCTTCTCACGGGCGGAGACGTTTACAGTTTGTTCGTCGTATGCAGGCAATATAAAAGGGTTGACGGGCAGGCTTTGGCCGCCCTGCAGCAGGCGGAACGGCTGAACCTTGGCCACATCGAGGAATCGTTCATTATCAACGACATCGCCCTTGTAATCAAAGTATACGAAATTCGTCTGAAAATTCGATTGCATGCGAATATCCGTCAGGATTTTCAAAATGAACTGAGTCTTTCCGGTACCTGGCTTGCCCATGATGGCCAGGTGCGAATTGGCATGTTTTGTCGTGTTGTTGATCTCCATAATGAGTTCATTGCGTTGCAGAAGGGTTCGGCCGATAAAAATGTTCAGACCGTGTCCTGCGGTTTCCCGGCGGCCTCCGAACTCGACCTCGTTTACCAGACGCGCAAGAAGGCTGTCCGCATCGCGCCCGCATTCCTGAAACATCCGGCCGAGAAGCTCCGCACCGCTATCAATGTGGTTTTTCACAATAGACCGGTTGGAGAAAAACTCGTCCTCGTTGATAGCAGGCTTTTTGTAGGCATAGGAGATAAACGCACGCATAAACACCTCATCTTCGCCGACAAAAGTGGGGCGCTTCATCTCTCCGCCTGTAAAACTCGCGCTTGGGGCAACTGCCGGGCCTTCCTTTGCGAGAGACAGGGCAAAGGCAATACGGGCCAACGTTGCCTTTTCCAGTTTTGTTTCAAAACGTAACGCGCTGAGCACTTCGTCAGCATCATTTGACGTGTAAAGACGGTCAGACATGGTTTATCTCTCCCAAAAATACCCTTCCCGGAAGGTCGTCAGTTCCTGGCGCTGATCAAACTCAAGGCTGCCTGCGCCGCTAAGCCGCGTTTTGAGTGTGCGGTAGTAATCCTTGTCTATCTCGGTGTCGGTGGAAAGGATGATCACCTGATCCCCGGCATTGGGAAAATAGTTGTTTACGATGTTGTCGCGGTGCGTGCTGTCCAACCGGGACAAAGGCGTATCAATAACGATGGGCAGTTTAAGCTGGCTCGTCTGGGCAAGCCCCCAGAGCAACGAAACCGCAAAAACTTCTTTTTCCCCAGCAGAAAGACCTGATTTTTTGATTTCATGGCCATTCCGGTCGGTGATGCGCACCTCGTAGGTTTTGTCGTCAATAATAATGTCTTTGATCAAGCCGCTGCGGCTGGAAAGCAGGCGATACATTTCAAAGGTCTTTTCTTGCAGCAGATGGACCTTGTTTTTGCGCAGCCGGACAATGAATTGATTCAGGACACCGGCAATAACGTCACATTCCTGGATAAAATCGGCCCGTTCTTTTGAGACATGGTGCTTCTCATACAGCTTCTCGATTTCCATCTGGATGTCGTTGATCCGTTTTTCGAGGGTGAGGATCTCCTCTTCCAGCAGGCGCAACTGCTCTGTCTTCCGACCGATCTGCGTTGAGCAGCCCTCCATTTCGGCCTGGAGTTGGTCAAATAGTTCCCTCTCGGATTCCGTCAGGATGCCTGCCTGGCTCAACCCCTCAAGCTGACGGATCTGAGATATAAGCTCCCTCTTTTCCTCAAGAAGAGGTTTCAGCAGAAACACATCACTTGTTTCCAATGCCTCCATTTTGTTCAAAATTCGGGCCGCATCGCGATCAGAGAGGTCCAGAATCCGCGCCACATCGCCTTTGGGGTCTCCCTCCTTGAGAAGTCGAAATATGCGTCGCTCCAACTCCGCCATCCGCTCTGAGGATAGCTTTTCCCTATAAATAGGCTCCGGATCCTCCACCACCCGCACTATGCGCTTGGCCAATGTGGCCGCATGCTGTTTTATCGCCTCGCCGCTGATTGATTCGCGCTCCGCCTCGATTTGCCGCCGGATAGAGTCGAACAACCGCCCTGTGATGGCAAAAGGCAACGTCTTTTCGCAGAGCGAGCGGATTTCGCTCTCCACCTGGGCAAGCCGATTAAACGACTGTAGCCGCTTCTTTTCCTGCTCGCGCATCGCCTCCCGTGTTTCGGGTTCGGCATGAAAGGCCGCGGCGAACCTCGCCCTGGCCTCCTCAAGCTGAGCCTTAAATTCAGTTAGCTCCTGACGTACACTATCCCGTTCTTGATTTTTGCGGGTCAGCTTGCTGCGCTCTTTTTTCAGCTCGCTTTGTTTGAATTCCAGGTCCTCGTCGGAGATTTCCACAAACCCTTTGCGCTCTTCGTTTTTGATATAGATGATATCGGTAGCCAGACGGTTGATGTACTGGATGCCGAGCGCGGCTTCCAGAGAAGACTTCAGCCGCACCTCCGAGTGATCGTCGGCGGCGATGGCCTGAATTTTTTCCCCGTCAAAAAAGAAAAACTGGGTAATGCCGGGCGGGATCATCGAACGGATGAAATCCTGCCAGATATCCTGGTTCTGCACCGATACCCGCTTGCCATCGCGCACCACTACCAGACGTTCCGTCAGATCGCGGGGTTTCGGATCGTTTGTCGCCCCCGCGCTCCAGGAACGTTTCACCACAAGTTCCGAGAGGTCATCCATCTCCATGATCAGTTCAAAGGAGACGCCGGCGTTTCCTTTGGCCTTCTCCCGGCGGTTGATGTTTCGGAAAATCTCGTCCGGCTTGGCCCCATAGAGGCAATAGTTGATCGCCTCCATGATCGAGGTCTTGCCCGCCCCATTCATGCCGCCGATCAGAAAGATGCTCCGTCCGTCGTCGCCCACGGGAAACAGAATCTCCGTTGCAAACTGGAAAGACTTGTAGTTTTCGATGGTCAGCTTGCGGAATTTCATCAGCCCGCCTCCTCGTTCATGTAGCGCTCTCGAATATCGTCCAGGGCTGTGTAGGTTCCATCGCCGTTAACACGGCGCCAGTGTTTCCATCCATTCAGAGATTGTTCCGCGATTTTCGAGGCCGCAGTTGACAGCGATTTGTACTGTTTCCATCCACCCAATTCATTCGCCATGATCGTACCGTCGGTTTTAACTCTTCCGTCGTGTGTCGGTCCATCTTTGAGCCACTGGAGTTCGATCCTGTCATCGGTAGAAATCAGCCCTGCCTGGAGTAAATCACGCAGTGTAACACGGTAGTGTTTTCTCGGGCCACCGGTCTGTCCGGTTGGTTTTAACCTGTCCCTTATTGAACGGGCAGTCTTAAGAATTTTTCCGAGCGATTCGATCAGAGCTTCCACCTCTTTTAGTTGAATTTCAGGTTCTGGACTTTCGTGACCCGGAACATCCTTGGCAGAAAGTTTCAGCTTCAGGGTACGCAGGTCCTCCGGTACAGGAACGCCACTTCGACGAAGCTGTTCAACCGCCTTGTTCACCGCCTGCAACTGTTTTCGTTCTTCGGAAGATAGGCCCGATGGCCGTTTCGGAATATGGTTCTGTTGTTCAATCCAACGGAGTAACGCCTGCAAATGCTCGTTCACTTCGCCACTCATGACGACTGCCCCTGCTCAGGCACGGGCCTGCACTTGAGGATTTCCCTCAACGCATCGTAGATGCCGGTTCTTCCTCCTTTGGATTCGTATTCGTACTCCGTTTCAAGCAGTTTAATCACCTTGTCCTTGCTCACGCCGTTTTGCTTGCAAAGCTCGTCAAGCAGTTGTTTGTCCTCACCGGATAGGTTCATTCCTTATCCTCCAGGTAACGTTTCAGTTCGTCATCATCGGCAAGCGACTCCTTTTGCGCCTCTACGACCAAACGATGTTGATGATAAATTTCATATTGCTCCAGGGCCAGTTGATCGGCCACCGCTTTGCTGACTTTGCCGGCGTTGGTGAGAATATCGCGTTCGTTTAACTGTAAAAACGCATCCAGCTTTTTGCGCCAGTCCCGCATAAAGATCTGGCGATGGCGTTTGGCCTGGTCCTCTGCGTAATCCAGGTACATGGTGACGATTCGATTGAGGCCATCGAGTTCATCGGCGTTCAGATAGTTTTTGGCGATGGTGACATCACCCTTGCGTACCTTGGTCCCTTTCCATGAGGTCAGCCCCATGTTGGGTTTATTGGCGTCGGACCTTTCGGAGATCAGCTCGGCCGCTGTCTTACCTGAAATGGCAAAATGCAGCTTATTTTGAACAATGCTGAAAAATTCCAGGGTCTCCTCGGCCTTGGGGTTGTAATCCACCGCCAGTTTGTAGATATCCCGGATTTTTTGGTAAAAGCGTTTTTCGCTGGACCGGATGTCCCTGATCCGCTCCAGCATCTCGTCAAAATAGTCTGAACCGATGTTGACGCCTGCCTTCAGGCGTTCATCGTCCATGGTAAAGCCCTTAACCAGGTACTCGTTCAAACGTTCAGTGGCCCAGCGGCGAAACTGGGTGCCCCGAAGTGACCGCACACGGTAGCCTACCGCAATGATGGCGGACAGATTATAAAATTTCCGTGCGCGGGAGACCCTGCGCGAACCTTCCGGTTGAACTTGTAAGTATTCCTTACAAGTTGCCGCTTCGCCCAGCTCACCTTCCCCGTATATGGCTTTGAGATGAGTCGTTATATTTTGCGGGGTGGTTTGATACAGCTCGGACATGGCTGCCTGGGTCATCCAGACGGTTTCATCCTGAAGGTGAACTTCGATTCGCGTCCGGCCATCCTCGGTTTGGTAGAGCAGAAATTGACTCTTAACGGGCAGGGTTTGATCTTCCTTGGTTGTCTTTTTTCCGCTCATCGCCGCACCGCCTCCTCGATGAGTTGTTCGACGCGGGTTTTGGCTTGGTCGAGTAATTTTTCCGACTCAACTCGCTTGTACAATGATTTTTCAACAAGTCCGGCAATGCGGTCTTCGATGCTTTTTTTAAAGCGTGGAACCAAAACGCGCCCGACATCGCGAGGTGCAAGATGACCATTGGTTGAGCCGGTAATCCAGCGGTTGAATTGGACCTGTCCAAGTGAGTGATCCAACGCGGCAAGCAGGTAGTGGGGATTGATTTCTGGTTTTGACCGAAGGCAGAGAAGATCTCCTGAAAAAGCCAACTGATTGTATCGTTTTACGATTCCGATCTTGCCGATCGTTGCGCCGGTAATGGCAAGCAGCAGGTCGTTTAGTCCAGCCAGCGGTGCATCCGCTGCTGGTTGGCATTTCGACGCATTCGTCAATTCACGGCCTGAAATATGTTTGATACTACAATAATCGGTTGTACCCCTGGAACTTTCTGTTTGCTGTCGTCCTTTAGCTGTGCTCTGGATCAAGTGGGCCAGGCGGTCGCATTGGGCATGATTGAGCAGCCAGTTTTTGTAGAATACAGCGTTTGGTGCGAAACACTGTGCGTCAATCCTGCCTGCGTTAAAGGTATCGCTAAGACCCACCATGCTGAACCGCGCCGTGTAGCCCACCGGCTTCTGGAAACTCAGCTTGTCCAGGCCAAGTTCGGATTCGAGGAGGTGTTGGGCCTCAGCGTTGAGTTGATTGCTATCGCGTGCTGCTTCAAATGCCTCATTAAGGGTACCTGCAACTCTCTGCTGTTCTCCAAAGTCTATGATGGGGATAAGTATCCTTTTGACTTCAGCGCCACTTACATTTGCTTGATTGATTGACCTCATTGCACGGCGCTTTATCTGACCAACTCCGAAACGTGTATTTAGATAGACTGCAAGAAATTCTGGCAGAACAATATCTGGATTTGGTACAAGCCTAATAAGATAGGAGGCGAATGTGCAATCAGTTTGGTCTCTTACAATTCCGGTGCGTCCAACAAACTCGAACGAATTTGTTCTGTTGAAGAGAACATCGTTTTCATTAAGTCTATATTGTTCAAAAATAAATTTTGGAATGGCGGCATACTTTTCGGGCCTTTGCGCAAAGCAGTTCTCAATCTCATTCATACGAAAAATGGGATAACCTTTACCTTCAACATTCATGGAAATGGATATCCCGTATTCGCATTTTTTGAGGATGCAGCCTATAGGAAGCCAAGTTGACGACTTAGCCGGTTTGAAAACATATTGAGGGTCAAAAAATTCTGCAGAAAAACGATTGTTGTAAACCGCTTCGCTTAACATAACTTGATTGGTGGCTGCCATTACTCCACCCTCCAGAAATCAAACCCCTGCTCCTGGGCAAACCTTACAAACGCCTCGGCCACGCAAAACTTTTCATCTGGAGTCTTGTCCGCATCCGCCAGATCCTCCGCCGTCAAGTCGTAATTGACCAAATCCTGGTTCACCACAAGTTGACCTTCCTGCGGATGCCTATCCGGAAACTCCACCAAGCTGCCATTTTCGTCCACCAGGTACTCGTAATCGCCCGAGTTGTTCTTCCCGCCGCGCTCGCTCACGGCCATAAAGATCGGGTAGTCGAGGCGCTTAGCCACCTCGGCGGCGATCCAGCGTTCTTTCAGTGTGCCGATCAAGTCCGGGTCAGCCAAGATCAACTCCAATTTGCCCCGGTTGCTGAGCAGCTTTATATTGGTCTCCGCCTCCGGGATCGCCTTTTCAAGGTGTTTGATTTCGATTTTGAAGGTCCGCTCCTTCATCTTTTGCTTGTCCTTGAGCTTCCTGAATGCTGTCTTGTGGTCCTCCTTAATTTTATTCAGGTGAGTTCGTAGGTCACCCTTGGCGCGCGTCCATTTAGCGGTAATGTCTTCAATCTCCATCCGGTGCTTCTGGTGCAGGGCTTCGATGTCACTGTCGAGATCCGTAAGTCTCTGTTTGACGCAGATCAATTCCGCCTTGAGCGTGTTGCATTTTTCCTCGGCCTCTCTGATCAGGTCTTCCTGCCCGGGGTTTCCCTCAGCAGCATTCAGCCGCTTCGATTCCTCTATTTCCCAGGTGTCCCCGGAGACATCTGTTTCCGGTTCGGAGTTCTCGTTTTCCGGTTCCGTGAATGCCTCCACCATAAGGTCCGCAATCTCCTCCGGTATCTCCTCTTCCGGAATATTCACAAGATATCCATGCCTGGCAATCAGGTTCCTGATCTGCTTTTCATAGTCCGGACAGGCCCCGGCCACTTCCTGTTTGACCTGCTCGATATTCTGAAGCTCTTTGGCGGTATATTTCTGAAAAAACAAGACTGAGGTCTTGGTGCCGGTGTGCGGCTTGAAGGTGTTGGGGTGCAGGCCCACCACGGCCAGCAGGCGGGCTTTTTTTAGAATCCACTCGCGGATGAAGGCCAGGGACGAGTTGTTGAACTTTCCCTGGGGGAGCACAATGGCGGCACGGCCCCCGTGTTTGAGCATCTTTAAGACCCGTTCGATGAAAAGAACGTCGCGCTCTTCCTTGGGGGCCTTGTCCTTGGCCCGCTTGAGGGCAGGCTTGGCCAGCTCGTAGTGAACAAGCATCTTGCGGTCTTTCATCTCTCCTGCAAAGGGCGGATTTGTAAGGATCACATCGAATTTCAAGTCTTCGAAATATTCCCAGGCATGGTCATCGTCTTTGAGTGTTTCGCTATCTGGTATCTTTTTACCGGTCAGTTTGGCCTGCCGCAGTCCGTGCATGAGAGTATGGCCGGAAGCCGTCTCATACCACGTCTTGGGATCAAGGCTGCTTACATCCGGGCCGAAGATGTTGGTATGGCCGTCGCCCGCAATGAGCATGAGGGCACGTGCTGTCTTGGCGGCGCGGGTTTCAAAATCAATGCCCCAGAGATATTTTGATGCATATTTGAATTTGCGCTGTTCCCGCGCACCAAAGTCACCGGCCGGGTAGCACCAGTCCATGGCATGCAAAAGAAACCCGCCTGACCCGCAGGCCGGGTCCATGACATACTCGTTGCGTTTGGGGTTAAGCATGCGCACGCACATCTCAACCACGTGACGGGGCGTGAAAAACTGACCTTTCTTCTTCTTGGCCTCCGTGGGCAGGAGATACTCGAAGGCGTCGTCCATGATGCGCAGATTCGAGCCCATAAGCCGCACGCCCTCGATTCGACCGACACATATTTGAAGGTGGCGTTTCATCAGCTCAATGTCCTCTCCTTCCCTGAAAATGCCGGACCACTCCTCACAGGCCTTTTTAAAAAGACCGTTGGTTCGATCATAGGTCAACTCCGGGTCCGGAACGTTTGTCTTGGGATTGACGACCTGCCCGAACTCGACCGTTTTATCTTTTCGTACTTCCTGTGCCTGCTTTTCATCCCAAATCTTGGCAAAAATGAGTTTGAAGATTTCGTTGAACTCGTCCTTTCCGCTGTCGGCCAAGACCAGTTCTTCAAGGCCCTGAATGATCTCCTTGAAATTAAATTCTTTTTTCAATTGCAGAAGGGTCTTTTTGGCTTCCAGGACATCTTTGGGTTCTTGTCCCCGCTTTGGGATATCGAAAAGGGTATTTTCGAACTCCTTGGGGTAAGGGCGATAGAGAATGATGCTGTCGCAGCCGTTGGACCAGACCGCCACCGGCGCGCCCTTGGCGTTCATGTAGCTTTTGAGCTGCTCGATGCCGTCCTTGCGTTTGGGCTTTTTGCACTCGATGATGATCTTGGGTGTCTCCTTGGCGGCATCGGTGTAGACGATGATATCGGCGGCCTTGGTGCCCACTTCAGTGCCGAACTGGACGCTCTTTTCCAGCTCGATCTCGTCCGCCTGGTAGCCGTATTGATGAATCAGCTTGTAAACCCAGAGTTGCCGGACGATCTCCTCAGGGGCAGATTTCCCGCCTTCGACGTAAACCTGAACCTCCTCGTTGCCCGAGGAAAATGGAATTAAGCTCTTCAAATAGTACTTGGTTTTGCCGGCGTCGCGTCCTGTTTCGACGGTCTTGGGGTAAATCGAGATAATTTTATGAATCGGCTTTCCGAGCGTTTCAAATTCAGTAAGCTCGTATTTGATGCCCGGCTCTTTGAAGATACGGTCAATAATTTCTTTAGTGGTCATGATTGCCTGTTATTCAGAAAAATCGCATAGAATAATAACCGCCATCCAGACTTGATAAAAAAGGACTTCAATAATCAGTTAAGATTTTTTAATGATTGATAAAACAAGCTGTTTTGAGATGTCAAAGCAATCTAACCAAAATTAAGAAGAGGGTCAAGAGGATTTGAAACTTAACATCTTTGCTGTTATCAAAGACGGTGTCATTGGACTGCCTGCGGTTAATCAATATGCAAGACCACTGAAAAGCAGTTGAATATTACCCACACCAAGTCACCTTCGCAAAGATTGAGGTGTTGGCTGCTTGCCGTGGAAAATACAGTGCATAACTCGGTTCCATCAAAAATGCGGACAGCATACTCTGTATTAATCTCTCCCTTTGTTACAGAGGCAATAACCCCATTGAATCTGTTTTCCGCACTGCAGGCAGGCTCTTCAATGCCCTTTTGTATAATGACCCACGGCGTCTTGACCTCAGCCGTAACAAGCAGGCCTTGCTTCAGGCCGAGTCGCTCTCCACACTCACCTGGACAAAAAGGAACCAGACAAGTTTTTAAAAAGCGTTACCGTTTCACCACGAAGTCCGCGAAGAAGCACGAAGTTTTTAATCTCTTCGTGGTCTTCGTGGTGAGTTTACTAAAAAATATCCTGTCACTTTTGAGCGCAATTCATTTTGTAAAAACTTAAGATTTTCTTTTCCCGCTGATAAACTGCTCGGCCAATTCCACATCCTTTTTGCTTCCAATATAGAGGGGAACCCTCTGATGCAATTGGTTTGGCTCTATATCCAGGATCGGGCCATTTCCGTCGCTGGCGTATCCTCCCGCCTCCTGGACCACGAAGGCAAGGGGGTTTGCCTCCACCATCAGCCTTAATTTGCCCGTGGACTTTTTCGGGTCTTTTAAGTCAGCCGGATACATGAAAATGCCGCCTTTCAGGAGATTGCGGTGAAAATCCGCCACAAGGCTTCCGACATATCTTGAGCTGTATGGTCTTCCTGTTTCAAGGTTTTTGGTCTTAAAATAGTCCACCAGCTTCCAGGTCCTGTCATTCCAATAAGGGTAGTTGCCTTCGTTTACACTGTAAATCTTCCCCTTTTCAGGGATACGGATGTTTTCATGGGAAAGGAGAAATTCCCCGACACTTGGAAACAGGGTGAAACCATGTACGCCTGTGCCGTTTCCGGTGGTGTATACCATCATGGTGCTGGATCCGTAGATAAAGTAGCCGGCGGCAACCTGCTCCCGTCCCGGCTGTAAGACGTCATTAAGCAGGCAGTCTATCCTTGTCTCCTTGCTCTTCTTTTTGTAGATGCCGAATATGGTCCCGATGCTGACATTGACATCAATATTTGAACTCCCATCCAACGGGTCAAAAAGAATAATATAATCGCCTTTGGGGTACCGTGGAGGGATGTCAATAAGATCTGCATCCTCTTCCGAGGCCATGCAACACAACTGACCGATGTGCTGCATTCGTTCAATTATAATCTGATTGGCGAACTGGTCCAGCTTCTGCACCTGTTCACCCTGGACATTATACTTTCCGGTTGCACCAAGGATATCCGCCAGTCCCGCCTTGTTTACTTCTCTTGAAATGACCTTGGCCGCAACGACCAGTTCATTGAGCAGTATTGTAAATGCCCCGGTTGCGGCAGGATTTTCGAGCTTCTGTTGCTCCAGGATGTGTTGTGTAATGGTGATGCTTATATCACGTTTACCCATATTCGAACCTCCTCAATAATGTATTGTTTTTTTTCGGATTAAGTTGTCTGTCCTTTGTATTCCAGCCTGTAAATCTCTGCAAGGGTCAAAAATACCGTAATGATTAATGGCCCGTAAATAATACCCAATATGCCGAACAGCTTTATCCCCCCTATTATGCCGATAAAGACCAGAAGGGAGTTCATCTGCATCTCACCTCCAATAATGCGGGGCTTGACGAGGTATTCTATGATGGTGCCATAGCTCAGATTGTATAAAAAAAACAATAAGGCCGCGGCCTTATTGTTTTCGAGTATCAACATGACCATGGCCGGAATATATACCACTGAAGGCCCGATAAAAGGAATAAAGCCCAAAAAACCGATTATGGCCCCCCAGAGAAAAGGTGCATTAAGATCAAATATAAAAAAACCAATACCCCCAAAAATCCCGTGCAAAAGGCTTGAAAAACCACTGCCGATGATGATGGCCCTGCCCATTTCCTGAAATTTATTGCTCACCTTTTCCAACTGCTCCCTTGGCAGGGGAAGTAATTGAACAATATATTCCTTGAGCCGGCCCCCATCCCTAAGGAGATAATAGATGGTCATCATCATCAGGAACAGATGCAGAAGGACGCTTAAGAGGTTTGAGGCAAAAGAGCTTATTTGATTGAACAGAAACAGCCCGACAATCTTCCCTACAGATGTGGCCATCTCCTCAATTGCCTCGGGGGTGAATTCCATTCCTGACATCTGTGCCAGGCCCTTGACCCGCTTGACCCAAACGGAATCGCTATTGATGAATTCCTGGATCTGTTTTAAAGAGACTGAACTGCGTGTTGCATTATAGAAATCAAATGCCTCATTGGAAAGCGTGCCAACAAACCAGCCAACAGGAATTATCAGGACCAGAAGGACAAAAATGGTCATAAACAGAGCAGCCCAGGTCTCTCGCCCCTTGAACAGGGCCTTGATCCGCAAATAGAGGGGATGGAACACGCTTGAAATGAGCAACGCCAGCACAATTGATGAGATATATGCCCAGAACAGGCCTGAAAACAGGGCCAGGGAGCAGATCAAAAATATGATAAAAAATCTGGAGCCGATTTGCTGTTGCATTGCCCGAAAGACCCTTGTAGGCCGGCGCAAAAATTGAAGGATGTTGGATGAAAGTTCAATATAGAAAAGATAAGCCTGATAGTCAAAAAAAATGTTAAGTTAAGCTTGGTCCCCTGTGCTATGGGTGGCTTAAGCTTTTTTTGTGTTCTTCTTGACTTTGTGATAAATAGCGACCCAAAATAGGGCAAGGATACTGTTCGAGAATAAAATATTTTTTCCAAGCTCAAGGAAGAAAATCCCGCCAGGGCTGGATTAACCGCAGGAATACCTCGAAGAATTTCGAGGACTAACATTTTCGTATACCGCAGAAATTGGGGAAAGTAGCCATTTTAGGCCATTGTCTTTTTTAAGAGGAGGCAGTATGACCAAGAAGAATTCAGATGAAATTGTTTCAGTCGGTGAAAAAATCAGAAATGCAAGAGAGGGAAAAAATATCTCCCTCGATGTGGTAGCCAATGAAACAGGGTTTTCTACCGAGTATCTGGAAAAGATCGAAAAAAATGCAACGATGCCGGCTGTTGGCGCCATTTTGCAGATCGCGAGGGCATTGGATATTGATTCCGCTATCCTATTGAAAGAACAGGGATCAGAGGTGATAAATCGCATAAGCGCCTCCGCAAAACGGACGGACAATTATGCCTACAAAACCCTGACGCCTGGAGTTGAAAAAAAACACCTGAAGGCCTTTCAGGTCTCGATAGACCCCATGCAGGATCACAGCGGGGTAGGATATCAGCACGAAGGGGAGGAGTTTGTCTATGTGCTTTCAGGAAGGGTTGAGGTTATGGTGGGAGAAAACATTAATGTGTTAAATGAGGGTGATTCTCTCCACTTCAACTCAGGGATAAGGCACAATTTGAAAAATTTGAGTGACAAACAGGCATTGCTTATAGTGATCATATATGTGCCATAATACTGGCTTAAGAGCAAACTTCAAAACGCCACTTTAGCCCACCCTGCGTCAGGACAAAGTTCAATCTTGAGTTTTGAGTTGTTAATTTTAACTTAAGGAAACAATTCAACATTTAAAATTAATAATTCATTACTGTGGTTCGAGTGGCGGGACGGGCAAGTATGGACATTTTGAAACTGCTGCGTTAGATTCTGTGATTTTAAGAAAGAGGGGCATTGTATGAGTTTTGATCTTAACGGTGAACAAAGAATGATTCAGACCATGGTCAGGCAGTTCTCCCGCAATGTTGTGGCCGCTAATGCCGCGGAACGGGATGAGACAAGACATTTTCCCGCCGAAATCTTCAAGGCCATGGGGGAGCTGGGACTTATGGGGATGATGATCCCTTTTGAATACAACGGGTCAAGCGCCGACGCTGTCAGCTATGTGCTTGCGCTGGTTGAAATCGCCTATTCGTGCGCCTCTACTGCTGTCGTAATGTCGGTGCAGAATTCCATAATCTGTGAAAGCATATATCGTTTTGGCACTGAGGCACAGAAACAGAAATACCTGAAGCCGCTTGCAGAGGGAAAGGTAATAGGCGCCTTTGCCCTGACAGAGCCCGGGGCCGGTTCAGACCCGGTCAAACAGACATCCGCGGCGGTGCGTGATGGGGATCATTATGTCATAAACGGCATAAAACGTTTTATAACTTCCGGAAAGAATTCCGGGACCGTTATTGTTACCGCCAAGACAGATGATACCAAGGGACACCAAGGCATAAGCGTGTTCATTGTTGAAAAGGGGACGCCGGGGCTGATTGTCGGGCCGGAGGAAAATAAGCTGGGTTTGCGCGCTTCTGATACAACAGACGTTATTTTTGAGGATTGCCGCGTTCCTGCTGAAAATATGCTTGGCCAAGAGGGAGACGGCTTTTTGATTGCAATGAAGGTCCTGGACAGCGGCAGGATAGGGATCAGCGCACAGTCCGTGGGAGTTGCCCAGGCCGCATTGGATGCTGCGGTAAAATATGCCACAGGAAGGCTACAGTTCGGTAAACCCCTTTCCCAGCTCCAGCCATTGCGCTGGATGATTGCTGATATGGCAACTGAGATAGAGGCCGCCAGACATTTGATGTATGCCGCCGCTTCAAAAAAAGACAGGGGAGAATCCTATACCACACAGGCCTCCATGGCAAAGCTATTTGCATCTGAGATGGCCAATCGCGTAACAGGCAAGGCCATGGAAATACACGAAGGCTATGGCTACATGAAGGACTATCAGGTTGAAAGATTTTACAGGGACGCCCGGGTGTTCACCATATACGAGGGGACCTCGGAGATCCAGAGGCTGGTGATCTCAAGAGATATATTAAAAAATATGCGACTGCCGTGAGAGCCAATTTCAAAACGTCCCATTTTGGCCAATCTCAGCGTTGGGCTCAGATTTTAATCCTCGAAATACTCCGTGTATTCCTGCGGTTAAAATTTTCGCCCGCCTTGATCTTGGCCAAACTGAAACGTTTTGAAACCGGCTCATGAGAGTTTTTTTATGGAGATCAAACAAAAGACATCTCTATTTGCCATCGTTGCAGCCCTAGTTCTTGCTGTCAGTAAATTTTGTGTGGGGATGATTTCCGGATCTATGGCGGTGGTCTCTTCCGGTCTTGACAGTCTGTTGGATGTATTCATGTCGGCCATGAATTTCTTGGCCATAGGAAAGTCGGCCCAACCCCCTGACCGTACGCATCACTACGGACATGGCAAGGTTGAAAATCTGGCGGCGGTCGCCCAATCTCTGGTTATTCTATGTACCGGCGGGGCTATCATTCTCAAATCAGCCCAAAAATATGTTGAAAATGTGCCGATTTCTTATTCCAGCCTTGACACAGGGGTCATGGCCCTATCCCTTATCTTCAGCTTTGTTATCTCAAGGAGGCTCAAAAAGGTGGGCGCGGAGACAGACTCAAGCCCGCTTAAGGCGGATGCGCTCCACTACTCCAGTGATCTTTATTCAAATGCCGCCGCCAT
>DIKH01000235.1 GCA_002424495.1 Desulfobacteraceae bacterium UBA5623 | reverse complement strand
GGCCTTCGTTGAATGCCTATGGTGTGGTTAGTTATTCCCTCGACGCGGCGGATTTGTTTAAAGATGATAACCAGGCGGACTTCGGTTTTGGCCTGGGTTCTGCCAAGCAGTGGTCTAAGAGATGGTATACATACGTGGCTGTAGGATTTTCGATCTTTGATGACTGGGAAATGCGTGATTCAAACGCGAGTGTGAAACGGATTGATTTTGAAGATCTGCAGTTCACCGGCATGTTTTCACTTTCCTGGCTTTATACCCCGACATTTGCCATCATTGCTCAATACCTGTATGACGGACCGGCCATTGATAATATAGATAAACTTGATAAACCTTCCCATGAAATCCATCTGGGTTTTAAGTGGAATGCACGGAATTACGGGATGATTGAATTTGCTCTGATTGAAAACATTATCACTTTAGACAACAGCCCTGATTTCGGTCTGCACCTGGGGTGGAGTTACGTCTTTTAGATTGTCTAATGGAGATTGGGCACGTTGTTTCCTTGTTGATAACTTAGGTGCAAAAGAGGTCATAGAAACAATAGCTTTGTCCCCGGTTTCCCATCTGCTTAAGCCCAAGGTGAAACCTTGGATGGATTTAACAAGAGATTACTTAACGAATTACGCCCGCTCGTGCCCCTGAAGTGTTATAAACCTTGATTTCAATGGTGGATGGCGCTCCCTCGTTATGATTAACTCTTGAGCCTGGGACCATCCAGCCATCGCCACCCGGCAAAACATTGCCCTTGCTGTCGCAGGCCAAAACCCATTCCTTACCGTTAAGACGGAAAACAGCAAGATTGCTTACATCGGCATATCGCGGACATGGGATGAAAAGCGTTGTCGGGGTGCCGAATACTGTGGGAGGTTGCATATTGATGGGCCGACCCACAACTTTTATCCCTTTTATTCTTAGAGGGGGCAATTCCTTTGATGGGCCAAATACAGGTGTAATAGGCCCACTGGTGTCATATACGATGCTGGCCCCTTTAGTCGTGCCCCTTATAACTTGTACGCCTGAAGCGTCATATCCTACTACATCAATGATCTTGACATCCGTAGGCGCCAACGGGCTTGTTGTGGGAGAAGATAATTTTGCACTATTATGTTTTTTTTCTGTTTCAGTCTTAAATTCATAGCTTGCCTGAATCGTCTGGCCATTATTTCCATAAATATCTACTTCGATGTTAATAACTGAGTTAAAGGGATAATTTCCCAATGCAGTTTCCCCTGCCCTGTGATAGGCCACCCATAGGTCGGTTACATGAGAATCATCCTCATCAAGAAGTTTTGTTACAGTGACTACAGCATTGCTACGTAAACTCCGTCTGTAAACGGATACACCGTCAGATATACGGAACCTGATACTGGCAGAATTGCCGATGTTGATTCCTTGCGGATCAATTATCCGAATGGCAAAGGACGTGTCGTTGGAAATGCGTGAACGGTCCTGAATCCCCGCGCCATCATGAGGAATAACCTCCGCAATCTCAGAACCGACTCTAACGGTCGCAGTCCTTGTGTCAGATCCAGCGGCATTTGTGACAGCGAGCGTATAAGTGGTTGTAGAAAGAGGCGTAACTTCCTGTGACCCACGGACAGGATTAACAGATCCAACACCATTGTCAATAGACGCAGAAATTCCCCGGGACATATCCCAAACAAGTGTTGTGGATTCGCCTTGACCAATTGAACCAGGTGTTGCGGAAAAAACATTTATACGTGGTGATTCCTGCCTGAAGGCAGCCAACACAGATTTATTGGAGTCCATCGTGATCCTTGCAGGGTTTGATGATCCGCCAATATCCCCGCTCCACCCGCTGAATGCCCAACCGGAAGCAGGTGTAGCCGTCAACTGCACAGGGGCATCCCTACTATAATTTCCTCCTGATGGGCGGACGCTGCCTTGACCTACAATACTCACTGTCAAGGAGTAAAGCGTCGGAAGCCGCGTAAAAACAGCAGTCACAGACTTATTTGTATCCATCACTATTGTTGCAGGATTGGTGGAGGCATTCAGGTCCCCGCTCCACCCTCTGAATACCCAACCGGAAGCAGGTGTAGCCGTCAACTGTACAGGGGCATCCTCACTATAATTTCCGCCTGTCGGTATGACTCTGCCTTGGCCTGTGATACTGACCGACAATGAGTACAGGATTGGCAACTGTGTAAACACAGCAGTCACAGATTTATTTCTGTCCATCACTATTCTTGCGGGATTGGTGGAGGAATTCAGATCCCCGCTCCATCCGCTGAATACCCAACCGGAAGCAGGTGTAGCCGTTATCCGCACAGTGGTGCCCGGGGTGTAACTTCCACCTGCCGGGGTAACACTTCCCGCCCCTGAAACGCGCACTGAAAGGCTATATTGTGATGATTGTGACGGAGGAAGGACTATCTGGGCGGAATAACCACTTTCACCATATGCATTATAGGCGGTGAGAGAAAAACGATAGCCATTTTCAGACAAATCATGCAATGTGAACAGGGTAACATTTCCTGCATTAACGGGTGAAACGCCCTCGAGAGCCCCGGTGCCGTTGTAAGGAGGGCCTGAGGCAGAGTAATTGGAGTCATAATAAATATTATAGCCTGTCGCTCCACTGCTCGCATTCCACGATAGGGTCACATCAAGGGCCGGACACACAGCGGGGAAGCGGAAAGACAATAAAATTGAAAGAGCAATAAAGACCAGTACCCTGATTATAATATTTTTCGTTCGTGACATGTTTCAAAAATCCCCCGTTTACGGTCCTAATAGTGATAAATATTTATGAAGATCCGATCATGCCAGGGAATATCCGCATCTAGCTAAAAAAGGAAACGCCACTCCTAAAACAATAAAGCTGATCATATAGAAGACATTCATGCATCTTTGGATATGAATAGGGTGACAAACAAAGCAAAAGGCATGCCAATATTGTGCCGAAATTGAACTTTTTGAATCTGCTTCATATCACTGTTGTCACGAAATCCTAATAATCGCGCTTAGATAGATCCTCTCTAAAAAGCAAGAGTTCCTGTATGCGCAGAGGAGTATTCCATTTAAAGCAGGAGAGCGAACGCAGGGCTAAATCATAAACAGATGGAGATTCTTTCAAGCGCGTAAAAAAAACAGAATAAAATTTTGTGCAATATAATGTGTAGCTTCTGAAAAGTAAACATAAATATTGTAGTTTGGCTGGAAAAAATATCCCCTCCTGTCCAGATGGGCATAAGGCAATCTTAAAAACAGTTTCTATTACAACACCAGACCCATATTTTAAGACCTTTAAAAAACACTCCATTTTGTACCAGCTCGGCGTCAGGCTCAATCATGCCATGCCTTGATTAATCCTAGAAATGCTCAATATATTCCTATGGTTAATCCCGTCATGGCGGGATCGTATTTCTTGACTTGGCACTAAATTGATTATTTTGGGGGTATTTACTTGACTCAGGTT
>DIKH01000023.1:7058-7703 GCA_002424495.1 Desulfobacteraceae bacterium UBA5623 | reverse complement strand
CATTTCTGGATGGGCACTAGTTAGAAACCATCTATATGCCAAACCCCATAAACATCTCTTACAAAGTAAATGTAATAAGTAACTCTCTGTGTTTCGCCGTTGATCATCTCATCCTTTTTAATTCTATACTTAGCGACACACCCTCGGATATAAATCTTTTCTATATCTTCCATGTTACCGACCAAACTAGGCAAATCAGCCCCTAGCGCTGTAAGTATCTGTTCATTTTCATTAATTGTTAAGGGGCTGTAAAAATCCAGAGCCCCTTGAATATTTCCCTGAATCAACCATGCCTTCATCCCGCTCCATCGGGCCTTTATTGTTTCATCCTCTGTTGCCTCATCCCGCACTACCACCCCAATAGTATCTTTATAGGTAATGCCCGTACTATCCTTAACCTCAGAGGTGAAATAATAAATACCTGCTCCGGTGATCCTCATCACATATTCAGTCTTACTGGGCGTGTCAAGGGTTTCGACTATGCCGGGACCAACATAGGTGAGGGAAACATTCGAGATATCAAAAGACGCATCTATGGTCATCTTGGTCTCAAAGGGGGATACCCCCTCATATTCATCTGCGGTCAGCTGGATATATTTTTCTGCAGCCGCCGCATTGACCGTCACAGACGTCTCGATTGTGTTT
>DIKH01000023.1:2651-7014 GCA_002424495.1 Desulfobacteraceae bacterium UBA5623 | reverse complement strand
TGGTTGGCCACAAACTCATTTCCATAAATCATGGCCACTACCCCTCTTACTGTAACACCGGTTTCAGCGCCTGACATGTTGACTATTTGCCCCCTGATCAGCGTGTCATGCCTATTTATAACCTCACAATCCGATGGATAGATTATATTCGGGGGAAGAATGCAACTGGTTGTCACCGTTACCTCTGCCGTCGCAGTGCCTGCCGGGCCAGTAGCTGAAATGGTGTAGGTGGTTGTTGCTTCGGGAGACACTTTAATGGTTCCGCTTAAATCAACGCCTCCAATATCAGGTGTAATCACACAGGAAGTTGCGTTTGTCGAACTCCAAGACAGGGTAGCGTTTACGCCCGCATAGACGACTTCGGGATAGGACGTTAAAGTCACGGTTGGAGGTACGGAAGGGTCAATGACATTGACTGTTACGCTCTTTGTGGTCGCGCCGGCGGGGCCGACCGCCGTAATGGTGTACGTGGTCGTCCGGCCTGGAGAAACAATGTGAGCGCCGATTGAAGAAACGGTCCCGATCCCCTGGTCAATGCTGATGCTGCCGGCATTGGATGAGGTCCAGGACAGGGTGGAAGACTCATTGATGAGTATAATCTCAGGATCGGCACTCAAGCTAAGATAAGAAGATTTGTAATGATAGATGTATGCCGCACCGGTGTGTATTGATTCACCCTCTACACTGTCGGAATCTGCGCCTATTATGGCGTAGTCACCGTCTAAGAAAACAGGCCGATAGTACCCATAATAGAATGGCTTGTCGCTTGGAAGAAGTTTCGCAAACTCGGCCCATGTTTCACCGGAACGCCTAAAAATCCATGCGGCACTTTTACTGCCTACGATGGCATGGTCTACATCTAAAGATACGGACCATCCAAAACGATCATTCTCTGATAGGTCACTGGGTGATAATTTTGCCTGATTTGACCATGTTTCACCAGTGCGCTTAAACACATATACTGCGCCGGAGTTGTTTCCCACGTCATCATCGCCCATGGCGCCGATAATGGCGGTATCGCCGCTGATGGCGACAGAATATCCGAATTGGTCGTCCAAGGCAACATCCTGCGGAATTAGTTTAGCCTGCTCTATCCAATTGCTGCCTTCGCGCTTATAGACATAGGCTGCCCCAGAAGAGCTTCCGTAATAATGGCTGCCTTTAATTCCCACTATGCAGTAATCCCCGCCGATGGAAACGGAATGCCCGAAGAAATCTTCAGGCTCTGCATCGCTCGCCTTTAGCTTCGCCTGTTTAGTCCACATCACACCGTCACGCTTGAATATATAAGATGCGCCTGAATATTCCCCCCCTTCGTCGTCATAAGGCGCACCTACAATAACGTAATCGCCATCTATGGATAAGGAATAGGCGAACCTGTCTCTCCTGGTTGTATCGCTGGAGTAAATTATCCTCTGCACATTCCAGGTCGTACAATCACGCTTATATATGTTCACGCGTGAATCACCATAAAACCCAACAACGGCATAATCGCCACTCATGGCAACAGACCATCCGAAACGGTCGCTGCCGCCAGATTCTCCAGATCCAGGTGGTGATACGGGATTTCGAATCAATTCAGTCTGTTTATTCCAGGTCAGACCGTCATGCTTGTATATAAGGGCCCGTCCTGAATAGGATTCAGGATAGCCATATCTGTTTTGCGAGCCCACAATAGCATATTCACCGCTTATGCATACGGAAGTTCCAAAACCGCCATCTGTAACCGGATCTTCCGGAATAATTTTTACTTCATAAGAAGACGGTGACATTACTATAATTTCAGTTTCCGCCGTGACAGTGCCGGCCGGACCTGTAGCAATAATGGTGTAGGTGGTTGTTTCTGAAGGCGATACGTGTATGTGCCCACTTAAGGCAACAGTACCGATATCCGGGGCAATGAAACAGGCGTCGGCATTGGTTGAACTCCATGTCAGGGTGCTGTATGCGCCGAAATAATCTGTCGCTGATATGATCACAGTGGGGGGGACGGAAGGATCAATGACATTTACGGTCACACTGTCCCTGGATGTGCCTGCAAGGCCTGATGCCGTAATCGTGTATGTGGTGGTCTGCCCGGGTGAAACGGCTAGTGAACCTTTGGCGGAAACAGCTCCGATGCCCTGGTCAATGCTGATGCTGCCAGCATTTTTTGAAGTCCATGACAGGGTAGAAGACCCGCCAGCCGTAATGATTCCCGGCTCAGCACCCACGTCCACCGTGCAAACCGGATAAACATATGCAGCGCATGAAGAGATTCCTCCGGCATCTTGCCCACCGCCCCCCACCATGACGGTGGCGCCGCTTAAGGCCACAGAACTTCCGAATCGGTCACCTGCCGTCCCATCGCTTGAGGTCAGTTTTTCAATAAAAGAGCTCCCCAGCGGAGCATCTATCATAAATATGTAGGCGGCGCCGGCATGTGTTCCCCTTGCATTGTAAGCGCCCACAATGGCGAGATTGCCATTTAAGGAAACGGACCAGCCGAAATTGTCATATGCCTCACGATCTGCGGCCGTCAGTTTCCTATCTATATACCAGGGCGAATTTCTTTTGAATATATAGGCTGCACCCGATTCAATTCCACCATCGTCATCGCCATAAGCACCCACAATGGCGGAGTTGCCGTTTATGGAAACGGACCAGCCAAAATAATCATATGCCTCACCATCGCCGGCCGTCAGTTTTGCCTCTTCAGCCCAGGTTGTTCCGGCAAGTTTGAATACATAGGCCGCACCGGATTCACTTCCCCCATCATCGTCACCATAAGCGCCCACAACTGCATAGTCATCATCAACGGCAACTGACCATCCGAAATAGTCATAAGCCGAGGCATCACCGGAAACGATTTTCGCGTACCCGGCC
Organism: Desulfobacteraceae bacterium UBA5623; assembly: GCA_002424495.1. Taxonomy (GTDB): domain Bacteria; phylum Desulfobacterota; class DSM-4660; order Desulfatiglandales; family Desulfatiglandaceae; genus UBA5623. Next base: position 4,149 of record DIKH01000023.1, on the reverse strand, counting down.
CATATTTCTCCCTCGCGCCTGAAGACGTATACCGATCCTGAATCCTCCCCCCCATCATCGTCACCATAAGCGCCCACAACTGCATATTCTCCGCTGATCGAAACGGAATGCCCGAAATTATCTTCGGGCGCCGCATCGTCTGCCTTCAGTTTGGCCTGCTCAACCCATGTAGAGCCCTTTCTTTTAAAGACATAGGCCGAACCTGAGGACGCCCCTGCATCATCGTCATGGGGAGCGCCTACAATGGCGTAGTCTCCGCTAATGGATACGGCGCTTCCGAAATTATCCTCTGCCGCTGAATCTCCGGCCGTAAGTTTGATTTCATGTAAAATTGTATGGGCAATGTTTATGTCCCCAGTACTGTAGGCGACAACAGGATCATTTACGCCGTCATCAATGACACCATAGACATAATACTTACCTTCTGCAATATGAGTGGTATTCCATACATACCCGTCGTCCGCCTCACCATCCGGATCTTCAGGCAATCCGCTTACAATCAACGTGCCGTCTGATCCGGAATTGTCCGCATCATAATACAGGGAGATAGTCGCATTATCATCGGGATCGAAATCAGTCCATTTTATTGTAAAAACCGTATCCGCCTCATCATCAACCCCGTTCGGCTTAACAACAACCATAGAAGGGGGATAGACCACTGTTACCGTAGCATCTGCCATGGCCGACCCCCCGGGACCGACGGCGCTGATGGTGTATGTGGTGGTCTGGCCAGGAGAAACGTTGATTGAGCCGTTTGTGGGAACCTGCCCCACGTCCGGGTTAATTTCACAACCGTCGGCATAGGATGCGCTCCAGGACAGGGTGGTGGCGGCGCCTGAACTGATGCTTTCAGGCTTTGCGGTGATCTCAACCATGGGAACTGGGTGTAAGACTGTTATTGTCACGTTGGCCGTGTCCGTGCCTTCCGGACCTGTTGCGGTGATTGTGAAGGTTGTGGTTTGAAGAAGAGATATGGTAGCGGTTCCCTCCAACGGAACGTTTCCGAACCCCTGGTTTATGGCTGCGGAATCCGCATTGGCGCAGGACCATGAAAGGATAATGGACTCCCCGACCTGAATGGTGTCATGATCGCTTGATAGGCTTACCGTTGGAAGTGGGGAATCCTGGGTTACATCAATGGTGATAAAACTGTTCGGTTGGCTAGCCAGTTCCACTGAGATGGTGTTGTTTTCGGCCAAATCAATCAGTGCCGTCATGAGATAGTCATTCTGCTTAAAATCACTGGGGCCGAATATCTCAACGCCGTTTACAAAGACCCTGGCGCTGCTGATGGCATCTAAAATCCTGTTGTCGCCGTCTATCTGCCCGTTTTTGANNAATGAGCATGCCTTGACCTGTAACGGCCTCAAATGCACCAGAAAAGATATTCGGTGAACCGGAAGTGCGCACATATTGATTCGGGCCGAAAATGGTCACCTCAACTGCAAAAGAAGGACTAATAAATAGGCCCAGGAGTAAAGAGCATGCGAGCAGGACA
>DIKH01000023.1:0-2644 GCA_002424495.1 Desulfobacteraceae bacterium UBA5623 | reverse complement strand
GAAGCACTCTAAAAATCATGACATTATTGCATGCAAAAAGCATTATTAGGGCCTTATAATAAATCATCATGGACATGTCAATATATAATCTAACAAACAAAATAATTTAATAACTTTTAATAGCCTATTATATATTATATTATTAATAAAATATTATAAAATTTATATTTATAAATTTATTATATTAATTAAAAGTAAGCATATATCGGGACAGATTCTCTCATACCATGGCTGGGTTCAAAACCTTTTAACTTATCAGACATTGGCACCCCAGGGGATTCAATCGCCTGGCCCTGACAGTACAACAACTCGGACAATGCCTCGCGACAATGCCCTTGCCTTATTTTGGTACTTTCGTTAATATGTTCACCATATTAACCGGATTAACGTACAAGGGGCTTAAACTCCAACAGGTCTGGGCTCTCGCCGTATCACAAGGTTTGGTTTATTTAACTTTTGTAAAATTACTAAACAATTTTGCTTCGCCCACCCTAAGAGTTACGCGTTGCGTCAAATGCATCAGGGCATATCAAGCATAAACTTCATCGGCATCAGGAGGGATCCCTATGTCCAGTAATGAGAAGGACGACCTTGATAAAGTCCGGGAAGAACACCTCAAACAAATATTTCAACTCTATCAGGACAAGTCAAAGGGGTTTCAGAAAAGTTTCAATATCCTGTGCTTTCTGGCACTTGCTTTTTTATTCATTATCCTCATCCCATATATTTCCATCAAAGCCATGCGCGCTGAGATCTATATCAGGCTCCAGGATCTCTCAGCCGAAATTGCCCGGTTAGAGCCACGTAGCAAATTAATCAATAGTGCAATCGGGGGATACAACGAAGTGCATAAAAAGCTGCAAAATGGCCCCCAGGATCTGCGGCGGTTTATCCTTTCTCTGGAACAGCAAGCGCAGTCAACAGTATCTTCTGTTCAATCTCCTATACAACATTCAATTCAACAGACAATTCGCCAGACTGGACCATGCGAGTTGTTGGCAGGCAAAGAACGGTTGAATTGCCTTGTGACCCAAGAGGTTGAGAGCCTTTTCGCTGAACTTCAAAAATCTATCAGCCAAAATTTTTTGGGGCCGCTTGAGACCCTTGATGCCAAAACTGCCGCTTCCATAAATTTAGGTGCGCTGGAGACGGGATTGAATGCCCTCCAGGTGACTTTCAAAAATAAATTGGCGTCGGCGCCCAATTTCTGGGAAACGTTTTCGGGGAAAGGAGAGTTCTTCCTTGAACTCGATGGTGAGGTGGATCGTTTCTGGCTTGAATCTGGTTCTGTTATCGAAAAACAGTACAAAAAGCTGCAAGAGGATCTAACCAATCTGCAAAAAGATAAAATGGCCTTTGAGCAACAGCAGACAAAACTCCAAGCCGAAGAAACGCAGATTGCCGAACGACTGAGCAAGATTGAATTTCCATTAGGGAAGCTGCCTATCGGACTGATCGAGGCTGTAGCAGTGTTCCCGTTGCTGATAGCTATCGGCTTTGCGATTTCTGTATCCGGATTGGTCGAAACATTACGGTTGCGCAAGGCATTCCAGATCTTTTATCAGCAAAAAGACCCCGGCCGGACTATTTTAACTGATGTACAGATCGCTCTGATCACGCCGTTGTTTATCGATCCGACGAGCCCCTTTCAGAACCGGATTGTCCGATTCAGTGTACTCTCTATACCCTTGGTAGTGTTCCTTGTCGCCGCCGCTCTAATCTTGTATAGTTGGACGATCCCGGATACTGTCACCAGCGCCAGCATGATCAATGACTGGATGTACGGCGGGCTGTATATATTGAGCCTGGGGGGGTTTGTCTACAGCTATTGGCAGCTTATTATACAACTTCGACAATATACAAGTTCAGTGGGCAGATGAGAACAAAAAGTGACACTGCTAATCCACGTCCCCTAATCCATTAGTTTTCTTGCATAGCCTTGAAGCTGTTAGCGTTATCCATCAAAAAAGCCTCTGTAAACAGCTTACACCTAATGCCGTCCCTTACGAAAAAGTGGCCCTTGCTGTCTTCATGGGATACTAAAATCCCATGGTATTTATGAGCCTGCTTTATGATTTCAGGGGCCAGTCTTGCTATCCACTCAGGGGGTGTAGCAGGGGCCACGTCAGTTGTGATCAACAGGGCCAGGGCTATTGCGGTTATTACTGTTTTCATGGCTTCAGCCTCTTTATGATCCCGTCCGGCTACAACCACTGATCTGCGAACTCATGAATAGTTTCAATCACGTCCTGCTTAATCTTGATAACGCAAGGGTTCTTTCTTTCCATTAACTTTCATTACATATTCATTACATACCTTCTTTGCAATTATCATGCTAAAATACCCCTCCCTAAAAATATTTTAAATTACAATATGTTACATAGCGCTCAAAAGTCTGATACAATTTGTGGATAAAAATATTCCACTTTTTGTGTGTAACTGTTTTCCATCTGTCGGTAAATTTTTATATGGTCGAAATGTTCAATAAAAGGCGGGAACTTGTGCAAGATTTCAGTCGTCTTTAATGAATGACATCCTGGTTTCCTGCAATGTGCCAATAACTCGCGTTTCAAACGTAGGCGCCATGTTTTGACGGGTTCCGTTAACTGATACTTGGATACTAGTACCATGTAACCTTTATTGT